>CALAML010000101.1 GCA_937925845.1 uncultured Acidimicrobiales bacterium
GTTGCTGGGGTTACGGCCATGCTGGCGTTGGCGGCCGGGCTGCCGGGCCTGAACCCGACCGAAGTGTCGTTTGATGCCGCCGCAGCCCAGGAGACACTGGCCCGACAGGTTCGGATGTCAGCCGAACTCGCAGCTGACCCAACCGCCAGGGATAGGGCCGGGGCCGTTGGCGCTGAGGCCGCCGGCACTGGTGACGCCGGTGGAGCCTTCGCCACAGCCAACAGGTCGGGTTCCACCGCGTCGACCGGTCCCGCCCCCTCCAGTCAGCTCAACGTGTCTGAGTTGACCGAGTTGCCGGAGATACCCGAGGTGGCCGGGCCCGCTGACCCGCTGACCTCAACCGACCCGCCCGAGCCCGCGACCTCCGGGCCCGGAGGACCTGGTCTGGATGGTTCGGAGCGGCTGGCACACTCTGAGACGGTTGATCTCTGGCAACAGCGGGTGGTGTTGGGCAACCTGGGGGCGCTCGAACTCAACCCGGAACAGGCTCGAAAGGTGTTGGCCCGCCCGCCGCGCCCGCCGATCCCCGATACCGGCTCGCGGGCCGGAGGGCTCAACCGGCGGATGGCGATGTTTGGTGACAGCACCGCGTTGTCGTTGGCCCTAACGATGAACGAGGGAGACCTTCCGAGTGACACCTTCGACTGGGGCATCGGCTACACCAATCTGGGTTGTGTGATCATGCGCGGTGTCGAGCGGCCGGCGAGCGACGGGGTGTTCCTCCCCGAACCGACGTGTGAGGAGTGGGAGGTGATGTACCCGGCGGCGGCGATCGAGTCCCAGATTGAAATCGCCGGCGTACTGTTCGGACCGGGCGACACCTATCCGATCCGCTTTACCGACGCCGCCCGCCCGGGCGCCAACGCCGATCGTGATCGCTGGTTCAACCTCGACGATGCCGAGTATCAGGACTACCTCCGGTCCGAGACCGAGGCCATGGTGGCCGCCCTTCGACGCGGCGGCGTGTCGGTCGTGGCCCTGTTCACCCTGCCGGTGGTGACCAAGGGCGTCGAGGGTGATGGTTGGACCCGCCGCAATTTTGGCGAGCACCACATCCCGTGGGTCCACACCTTCAACCGCATCATGAGTGAGGTCGCCGCCAGCTCTGATGCGACGGTGCTGGTCGACTTCGCCGAGGCGGTGGCCGCCATGTCGGAAGACGAAGCCAACCGTCTGCTCTTTGATGGCGTACACGTAAAGAAGGAGTTGGCGTTTGACCTGCTGGTCGATCGACTCCTGCCCATGGTCGAGGCCCAGGTCAACGCCTGCGACGAATGCCCCCGGCTGATCAGCTCCGGCGTCAGGGAACCTACGATAGGTCGATGACCACTGCTGATGGCTTGACCGATCCTTCCCCGGACGATCCCAAGTTCTTTGATCCCGTCGCCCTTGGCCTGGCCCTCTTTTTGGGTGGCGCCGGGGTGGCCCATTTCGCCAATCCCGACTTCTTTGACAAGGTGGTGCCTGAACCGCTGCCCAACCCTCGTTTCTGGACCTGGGCCAGCGGGGTAGTCGAGCTCGGAACCGCGGCCCTGTTGGTGGCGCCCAAGACCCGCAACCTGGGAGCCAAGGCCGCCCTCGCCACCTTTGTCGGGGTGTACCCGGCCAACGTCTGGGCCGCACTCGACGGTGGTTACCACCAACTCGACCCGCCGGGCGACTCGGCCGCCGCTGCCTGGCTTCGGCTGCCGCTGCAGTTCCCGATGTTCTACTGGGCGTGGAAGGTCATCCAGCGCACCCAACCCCACTAGTGGTGCCCCAAGGGTGGCCATGAAATGTCTTCATGGGAACTGGTCTTCATGGGAGCTGGTCTTTCATGGGATAGTCTCGGGCCCTCTGAGCCACGGGAGGAATCAGCACATGGGAATGGATGAATACCTCGAGACACTCAAAGCGGTCCCGCTTTTCGCCGACCTCGACGACAAGGAGTTGCGGAGCATCAGCCAGTTGATGACCCAGATCAACGTCGCCTCCGGCAAGGTCCTTACCGCGGAGGGCAGTGCCGGGCGTGAGTTCATCGTGATCCTTAACGGCGGTGCCGAGGTGACCAAAGGCGACGCGGTCGTAGCCACACTCTCCAATGGCGACTTCCTCGGTGAGTTGGCCCTGATCACTGGCCAGCCCCGCAACGCAACGGTCACCACCACCACCGACACCGAGCTGCTGGTGCTGAATCGCCGGGAGATGATGTCGCTGCTCGACAACACTCCCCGCATCGCCCGCAAGATCCTGGTGGCTGCGGTCAGTCGGCTCAGCCCTGACGAATAATCGGTTCGACTGATCACTAAGGTGGGGCGGCCCGCGACCGACAGAGGCCGCTATGGCTATCCCCCCGCCCCCAGCTTCTCCTCTCCCCCCGGCCTCACGCCCGCGTCGAGCTGCGCCGCGGTTGATCATCGCCCTGGTCGCCCTCGCCACCTTCTCAGCCACGCTTTCCTTTGGCACTGATGTGGCCATCGGAAGCAGCGGCTCCGATCCTATGGGCCACATCAATTGGACTCTGGCTCGACCCGACGCCGTTCTGGTGATCGGTTGGGCCGACGACGTCGACACCGACCAACCGGTCGCCATCGACATCAAGGTGGACGGCCAACAGGTGATCTCATCCAAGGCGCAGCGTCACCACGCCGGTCGGGCCGCCAAGGGTCAGCCCGGCAACGTCGGTTTCCGCGTTCGGGTGCCGATGAGTCCTGGGGTGCATCGCCTCTGTGTGCGGGCCCGCAACGCGGGCGCTGGTCAGGATCGTTCGATCGGTTGCCGCCGGGTCACCACAACGCCGGTATCGCCGGCGCGCAGCAGCGCCAACGATGATGGCAAAGGAGTCCTACGCACGCCCACCGGCGTGATCCTGCCCATCGTCGGAGTGAACAATGGCACCTTTGCCGTTTCGTCGCCGTGTGGCACGCCGATCTTCACCAAGAAGGGCAAACGAATCCATCGAACCAAGGTGGTCATCGATGCCGGTCATGGCGGGTCGGAACCCGGAGCGGTGGGTCCGAATGGCCTGACCGAGCGGGACCTCAACCTTGCGGTCTCGCGCGAAGTGGTGAAGCGTCTCCGATGGCTTGGGATTCCAACCCAGCCGACCCGTACCGCTGACTACCGGGTGCCGATCCGGATCCGGGGTGACATCGCCAACAGCCTCGATGCCGACCTCTTTATCTCGGTCCATCACAACGGTGGGGCCACCCGCCGATCCAGCGATCCGGGCAACGAAGCATGGTATTCGGCCCACAGCCCCGACTCGTTCCGGTTGGCTCGGATCGTGTGGGAGGAACAGTATCGGGCCCTGTCGCCGCTACCCGTCGCCTGGGTCGACACCAGTTTCGCCGGCGCATCGGTCCGGCTGAATACCCACGGGGAAGACTTCTTCGGCGTGCACCGCTACACCCCGGACATCCCGTCGGTGATTTCGGAGTTTGTCTATCTGTCGAACGCTCCTGAGGCCGAGTTGATGGCCCAGCGGTCGATGGTGAACCTCGAGGCCCGCACCATCGTGTCGAGTGTGCTGCGGTGGTACTGGGGCGATCAGAGTGACGGCCGGGTTGGCGCCACCTGGGTCGCCGACACCTCGACCGGCACCGGCGGCTTCGACAATTGCCAGGACCCGGAACTCGGTCTATAGCTCTGGCCGGGACCGTGCCAGGCGCTGCTGGTTCGTGCTTGCCGGGTCAACGCGGAGCTCCGGCTCGGCCGCGGTCACGTTTCTCGAACCGGCCGGTTAGCATCGGGAATCGGTGGCTGCCGGCGGCAAAACGGAAGCGATGACACGCAACATCAGTAAGCGAACTCTCAAGCCAGGCCGGGCGGCGCGGCTCAGCCTGACGATCCTGGCCATCATGGCCACCTTGGCTGGGGCACTAACCACCGTGACCTCATCGCCGGAACCCGCTGCGGCTCAAACCGGATGGTTCGAGCCGTCCAAGCCCTATCGGGGCTACTTCGCTGACCCTTCGGTGTTTTGGGATCGCCCGAGCGGTCGCTACTGGGCCTTCGCCACCATGACCGGTGGGGCCTATCTACCGGCAGCATGGTCGACTGACCTGCAAACCTGGACCGCCCGGGACCGTTACTCGAACCCGAACATCCAACCCGCCGATGAAACCAACCGTGATCCGTTCTTCAACGATGCGCTGGTGAACGAACCGCGATGGGCGCTGCGTCAGGACCTGGGCCACTGGCACCTGCAGACCTCGATCTGGGCGCCGGGTGTTGCTCGGATCGGCGGCCGGTATCTCGCCTACCATGCCGTGCGTTGTGGGCGGACTCCGGGCTCGGCTGGCCCTCGGGCCTGCTGGTCGAACACCTCCCCGGCATCGGAGCGGTTCTGCATCGGGGTGAGCGCATCGGCGCAGCCCCAGGGCCCGTACCGAAGTCAGCGGCCGACGCCCCTCGCCTGTTCCTCGGACCCAGCGGGAGCCATCGACCCGGAACCGTTTATCGACCACCGGGGCCGACCGTGGCTGCTCTTTAAGAGTGAAGGGGTGCCCGGGGTGAAGCCGACACGGATTTGGGCCCGCCGTCTCGACGCGTCGGGTATCCGATTCGCCAAGGGCTCGCGTCTGCGCAAGGTCCTCGAAACCCGGGCCAATTCCTGGGAGGGCAACGTCATCGAGAACCCGTCGATGGTGTACTGGCCTCGCCACAACGTCTACATCCTCTTCTACTCGGCCAACGAGTGGCGCAGCGCCAACTATTCGGTCGGTTATGCCATCTGCACCACACCGACCCGATGCCGCCGCACCCAACTCAGCCCGTTGCTGGCATCCACCACCCCGGCGATCCAAGCTCGGGGCCTCCTGGGGCCCGGTGGCGCCGACGCTTTTGTCGACCGACAGGGCCGCCTCCAACTGGCATTCCATGCCTTCGATGCCGCCACCGGAGCCGGCTCCACCCAACCTCGCCGCCTTCACACCATCCAGCTCAAGATCTCCAAAGACAAACAGCGCCTCCAACCCAAGTAGCGTCTCTGGTTGATGACTACCGCTGACGGCTCCACCTTTGCGATCGTGACGTTTCGGGAGCTGATGGCGCTTGAGCCTCACGGCACCGATGTGTTTGTTGGGGTTGGTCCGCAGTACCCGTGGGGTCGCGTCTACGGCGGTCAGGTGGCGGCCCAGGCGTTGCGAGCCGCCATGCATACGGTGGAACCCGAGTATGTGGCCCATTCGTTACATGCCTATTTCATCCGGGGTGGCGATTCGTCGGAGCCGATCCGCTACGAGGTCGACCGCATCCGCAACGGACGGTCCTTCTGTACCCGCAGGGTGGTGGCCCGCCAGTCGGGTGGCGCCATTTTGAACCTGTCGGCGTCATTCCAGGTCGAGGAGCCTGACCAGGCCGATCGTCAGACCGCGGTGATGCCCGATGTTCCCCCGCCCGCCGAGTTGGCCGACGACAGTTGGGGCACGATGCTTGAGCGTCGGCCGGTACCCAAACAGGAGTGCCCTCCGGATCGCAGTTGGGTTTGGCTGCGGCTGAAGGAGCCGGTGGCTGATGATGACGACGACCTGAAGTCAGCCGACGCGCTCCACTGGTGCGGTCAGATCTTCACCTCTGACGACATCCCGACCGATGCCGCCATCACCAACCACCCGACCGTGACCGAAGAAGCCGACTGGGAGAACTTCATCGGCGCCAGCCTCGACCACGCGGTGTGGATGCATCGGCTGCGACCGGTCACCGACTGGATGCTGCACGACTTCGCCGGCGAAGGCTTACAGAATGCGAGAGGCTTGGCCCGAGGCCAGGTGTTTGCCGAAGACGGCACTCATGTGGCCAGCATCGCCCAGGAAATCCTGTTCCGCGAAAAGACTCACTAGCCGCTAAGAGAAGACAGAGTTGGGGGTCTTTGGTCCCAGAGCCCAAACAACCCCAACCTCTACGGCTCGAGTGAGGCTGCTTCTTCCCGCAGGATCGGCTCGGTGCGGTTCTTTGGTTTCACGCCGGTCTTGTCGATGTAGAAGGCCCGAATGCGGTCCATATCGGCAACAACGTCGTCGGTCATTTCCAGCTCGGGTCCAAAGCCACCGGTGCGGGTCGCGCCGTCAAGGAAGCTGGGTACAACCGGTACGCCAGCCTGTTTGGCGATCCGGCGAAATCCCGACTTCCAGTACTCTCCTTTGGACCGGGTGCCCTCGGCCGGAATGGCCAGCATGACCCGTTCCGGCGAACTGAACATCTTGATGAGTTGATCGGTGAGCTCTCCCGGGTTGTCGCGGTCGACCGAAATGCCACCGAAGGCTCGGAAGAACGGTCCACCAGGCCCCTTGAAGAGTTCGTGTTTGCCCAGCCACCGGAGTGAAATCCCAGACTGCCAAGCCATGGCGATCATCAGGGGGAAGTCCCAATTTGAGGTGTGGGGCGCCGCGATAAACACGCAGTTCTTGGTAGGTGGATCACCAACAACGCGGTAGCGGGCCAGTTTGAGAACGAGGAGCGAGATGAGGTTTTTGATACCTCGACACTAGTGGACCAAAACCGGTTCGAGACCGGTTTTGCGTTCTCGACCAGGCCCGGAAAACCGATAGTGTCCGACCATGAGTTCCGACCCCGCTTCCACCCCGCCGGCCCCGTCTCCTGTCGTTGCGCCGTTCGGATCCTGGGAGTCGCCGATTACACCAACCACGCTGGTCGCCGGAGCCACCGGTTGTAACGAGGCGGTGGCCGACGGCACCGATATCTGGTGGGCCGAAAGCCGCCCTGACGAGGGTGGCCGGACCGCCCTGGTGCGTTGGCGTGACAGCGTCATGGTCGACATTTCACCGGTTCGGATCGATGTGCGGACCCGGGTGCATGAATACGGTGGAGGCGCCTGGTGGGTCGAGAACGGTCGCTGTGTGTTCAGCAACGATGCCACCGGTCGGCTCCTGATGATCGATGCCTCGGGCGACGCGCCGGGAGAAGCGTTGGCCCTCACGCCGGAACCAAAGCGGGCGCGAGGATGGCGCTTCGCTGACATGCGTCTCAGCCCCGACGGTCAAACGGTCTATGCGGTCCGCGAGGATCACAACCAGGACGGGTCCGAGCCCCGAAACCAGATCGTCGCCATCGCCGCCGACGGATCGCTTGAGGTGTCGGTGCTGGTGGATGGTCCCGACTTCGTCTCGAGTCCGCGACCCAGCCCGGACGGATCGAGGTTGGCCTGGCTGCAGTGGAACCATCCGTCGATGCCATGGGACAGCACCGAACTGATGGTGGCCTCATTGGACGCCAACTCACCCACGGGCCTCGGACCAGCCGAGCGGGTGGTGGGTGGCGACGGCGTTTCGGTTTTTGGTCCGACCTGGTCTCCCGATGGTTCGCTGGCCGCGATTTCGGATGAGTCAGGATGGGGCAATGTGGTGGCGGCCCATCCCGGTCCTGACTCCGCGCTCAGCGACCCGGTGGCCATCACCGTCGGAACGGTTGAGATCGGCACTCCCCATTGGGTGTTTGGCATGTCCCGAATGGCCTACACCCCAACCGGTGACCTGTGGTTCTCCGGCGGCACCGCCGACGGTGATCGCCTGGGCTTTGTGCCCGCCGAATGGCGAGGCCGGCCGACGGCGACCGAGTCGGCGCTCATCGGTGCATCGATCGGTTCCACCATCACCTCTCTGCAGTCGCTCGGCGACGGGTCGCTGATCGCCATCGTGGGCCGTCACGATCGCGAACGCGAGATCGTTCGGGTGACCCCGCCGTCTGACGGAGCGGAGACAACCGCCGAAGTGGTTCGACCCGCTCGTGAGCTGGGGTTCGACCAGGCATTGTTTCCGGAACCGGAGCCGCTGGCGTTCCCAACCGTTCCGGTTGCTGACGGCGACGACAACCCCATGGCGTACGCCCGGTACTACCGGCCCGCCAACCCGGGCTATGTCGGCCCCGATACCAAGCGGCCACCGCTGTTGGTCTTGGCCCACGGCGGGCCAACCACCGCGACCCGCAATGAGCTCCAGCTGGCGCTGCGCTACTGGACCAGCCGGGGCTGGGCCGTTGTCGATGTCGACTATCGGGGTAGCACCGGTTACGGTCGGCCCTTCATGCGGGCGCTCGACGGCCACTGGGGTATCGCCGATGTTCATGACTGCGTGGCCGCCGCCCGATTTCTCGCCGATCGCGGCGATGTCGATCCGGATCGCCTCGCCATTCGGGGTGGTAGTGCTGGGGGTTTCACGGTGTTGGCTGCGCTCACCAACCACGATGTATTTGCTGCCGGTGCCAGCCGGTACGGGGTGGCGGAGCTTTCGGCGCTAGCCACCGACACCCACAAGTTCGAGTCGAGATATCTCGACACGTTGATCGGTCCGTGGCCCGAGGCTCAGGACGTTTACACCGAACGCTCACCCATCACCCACGTCGAAAACCTGAGTTGTCCGACGATCCTGCTCCAGGGCCTCGAGGACACCATCGTGCCGCCGAATCAGGCCGAGATGATGGTGGACGTCCTCGCCTCGAAGTCGATACCCCATGCCTACCTAACCTTCGCCGATGAGGGTCACGGGTTTCGCAAAGCGGAGAACATCGTCGCCGCCCTGCATGCCGAAGAGTCGTTCTTTGCCCAAACCTTCGGGTTCACGCCACCGGGTGATGTGCCGGTGATCGAGATGCGCTGAGGCAAACTACCGATCCGTTCGCCTGGTTCAGATAGTTCAGCTGCCCCAACTACTTCGACTTGGTCCAGTCGGGCATGGGCATGTTCTGCCAGATCGGCCCCGCGAGTGCTTTGAGGGTGGCCCGGAGTGCAGCCACGTCGTCGGGCTGATCGACCCACATCGCCGCACAAAGATCGTTGGTGGTTTCCTCGATCTCGGCCCGGACCGAAGTTCCCTCGGGGGTGTGAGCGCCATCGGGTGTGCACCATCCCCGCTCAACCAGCCGCGCTACCCCAGCGTCCCATTCCTGGTCGGTCCAGCCCCGGCTCGCCAGCAGGGCCCCCTTCGGCACCTCGCCGGTTGCTGCATGGGTGATCAGGCATTCGATCGGGCTCACTCCAGCGGCGGCCAGCGCGGCCACGTGGGCATCACCTCGCCATTCCCGCAACACCGCAACCAGCTGCCACAGTCGAAGCATCGGCTCATCTGGCAGCGGGACAGCAGCATTGGCTCCGGCGAGGGGTCGAGCACCCCATTCGAGCCCGCCCACGATGCGTTCACACGTGGCGATGCTGCGCTCGATCTCCAATGCTTCGACCACGCCATCGGCGTTTCGAAGTCGCTGGGCCACGGCCCGGAACCGGGCCGCCTGAATGTCGGCGGGTCGGGCGATGTCCCACGCCGAAGGTATGGCGGCCTGAACGCGGCGGGGCGAAAAGTTAAAGAAGGTCGCCATGACCGTCTCCGCCGGCACCGGTCCCATCGGCGCCGCCCTTGACGCGAAGTACTCCTGGTCTTCAGACAGGCCAACCGCGGCAAACTCTGAACGACACTCCGGGGCGAAGTACACAAACCCGTGAAAGGCATTGGTGACGCGATGCATACGCACCGCCTGCTTCAGGGCGTCAGCGTCGTGCTCAGCCATCGATGGCATAGGCCTTCAAATCATCGATGCTGGCCCATTCGATAGCCATGGCGTGGGTGCCGGCCAGCACCACACGGGGCGCAGCTCCGGCATCGAGAGCTTCGGCCCAACGTGATGCACAGAGACACCACTGGTCACCGGCCTTGAGCCCGGGGAAGGAGTACTCGGGGCGAGGCGTCGACAGGTCGTTGCCCTGCGCCTTGGAAAAAGCCAGGAACTCATCGGTCATCACCGCGCACACAACATGGCTCCCCACGTCGTTGCCGCCGGTATTGCAGCAGCCGTCGCGGTAGTAGCCGGTCATGGGGTCGGTGCTACAACTCTGAAGTTCGGTACCAAGAACGTTCTGTGCCATGGGGCGATGGTACCGGCGGGCTCGCCCTAGCGCCGATCACACAAATTTGCCTTGGGGTACCCTCGATAGGGGCATCCACAGGGGCGGAGTAGGAAGCAAAGGGGAAGTCGTGCAACCGGAACCAGAGACAACACCGCGCTCTCGCTGGCGGCTCGGGCTGAGTATCGTCGCCGTACTGGCCCTGATCGCCAGCGCCTGCCAGTTCAACCCTGCACCGTTAGGGCTTGATAACCCTGCGGGTCACTGCGGCGGCATCACCGGCACCCACGGCTTCTCCGGTGGTGGCGGCGAGCACTTCACCGGCGGCGGCGACGACGTGATCGTCATTACCTCGGGGCCGGTAACGGTAAACGCCGGCCCGGGTAACGACCTCATTTGTGTGCTGGGCCTAGGCGATCCCGCGGCACCGGTGATTGTCCGCGGCGGCAACGACAACGACACCATCTATGGCAACGTCAATACGGTCTGTGTGGCCGAGCGGGCCTTCGGCTGCACCATGCCGGCGAGTCGGAACCCGGTCGAGTGGCCCTTCGCCTGGAACAGCATTTGGAACACTCCGATCGGCAGCGGCGCCAACTACGTCCCGGCGGGGATCGCTCCATCCCCGGTCTTTGGGGTGTTTGCCGACGAGGACATTCTGATTCTCGAGCCGACGGCACCGCAGGTGGACGTGGTCGCTCACGATGCCGATTGGAATCCGTCCCGGCCGCGCTGCACCAGCATCGTCTCGCCCACTACCGTGCTGATGAGCGGGCTACCGGTGCCAAACGGTTTCTCTACCGAGCCCACCCCGGCCGGTGACACCCCCAACAACAGCGGGGCCATTCTGATGCCGGACGGTCGAACGATTCGCCAGACCCAACCATTGCACCGCTGTGGCACCAACGGCCCGATGGTGAGCCAGTACAACTTCCCCGACGACGACATCCGTACCGGCACCGGAATTCCCGGGGCCCATGGCGGCTCGGCCATGTCGAGTTTGGGCGGCACGATTCGGGTGGGCGAACTGGTGCCAGGCGGTGAGATCCACCACGCCTTGAAGGTGGTGCTCGATTCGTCCCAGTACCTCTTCTACAGCTCGACCGACGGCACTCCCGGGTTCCGCTGGCCGGCGTCGGTTGCCGATTTCGGAGCCGAGACCGACTACGGGGGAACGCGACCCGCGCTGCAGATGGGTTCGCTTCTGGCGTTGGATCCAAACTTCGCCATCGAACGGTTGCGGACCGAGCCCGCCAAAATTCTGGCCCGGGCCATGATGAACTACGGCGGCTACGTGGTCGACTCCTCGGGTTGGAACACCAACTACTTCGCCACCGAGTTTGGTCCTGATGGTCGGGTGATCGACGAGTTCGCCAGCGACTGGGGGTTCCCGTTTATCACCCCGACCACCTCCAACTGCACCAACACTGCCAACCCGTCGTGTCGGTGGTCCAAGGACATCGCCGACATCTTTTCGTCGATGGTCGTCGTGACCAACAACGGTCCGAACACGATCGGCGGCCCCGGTACCCGACGCCGACCGTGCGCCCCGGCGTTTATCGGCGGTGGTGGAGCGGCGCCGGCGACCTGCACCCTCGGCTAGCGCAGAGATCGGGCTAGCGCAGAGATCGGGATAGCGCAGAGATCGGGATAGCGCAGAGGTTTTGTCTTGAAGAATTTCTAGTACATTTCAATATCTTTTAGTACTTTTAACTGTGTGAGTGTTGCGCCCAAACTCCGTGTCCGAGTGCTCGGCCAGGCCCTGGTTGGCCCGGCCCTTGGCCCGTTCTTGGTTGGCCTGGTCCTGATCGGCCTGGCCACTGTCGGCTGTGGTGGCGGCACCCAAGCCACGAACGCCTCACCGGTACCCACCGATCCCCCGGCGACAACGGCGGTGCACCTGATTGACGAGCCCGCCAACGAGGCAGCGGAAGCCACCGCAGCCAGCGCCGAGCCGTCGCCCTCAACCTTCCCCGACCCCACCGACTCCCTAGCCCCGAAAGCCCCCCAGGGATCAAGCGATTCGCTCTCCACCGCCAGCACCAACCGCTTCGGCGGCGACAGTGACCTGGCCCCCAACCCGACTTCCGGCTCAACCACCTCCGGCGCCTCTCCAGCGCCAGCTTCACCGTCGAGTCTCGACCAATCCCGCGATGCCCCCGAAACCACGGCTGCCGCGGCGACCACCAGCACCGAAGCTTCTCCTGGCCCCGGCAGCCAAACACCAACCACCCCCTCCCCCGGCGCCGAGTCGACCATCGAGATCATCGTCGATCCCCAACTGGATGAACCCTCGACCATCAGCCCGACTCCACCCACTGAGCCCGCCCCGGTGTCGGAGGAAACGGCGGTCGAGGTGCATACCGCCTACTACCGACTGGTCGAGCAGATGAACGCCATGTTCGCCGACCCATCCGCCACCTACGACTGGAACGCGGTGGCTGTCGATCCCATTCGCGGCGCGCTGGCCGCTGAGCAGGTTCAGCGCATCGAGTTTGGTCAGGTCGTTCGGTGGCCGGTCGATTCGGTCTACACCGATGTGATCCTGGGCATCTCGAAAGCCGACCCGGTCACAAGCGAGGTTGGTGGGTCACCGCTTCGCGCCGTCCGGGTGAGCACCTGCGTAGTCGACGACGCCATCGACACCTACCCGGCCGAAGGGCGCGAGGTTTACCAGGATCCGGTCACCCGCTGGATCACGCTGGTCTTTGTCGACGACCCGACACCCGAGAGCGGTGGGTGGAAGGTGAGCTCGCTTGAGTCGGCAACCCAGACCGACGGCATCACCCCCTGCGGACTCGCCGATGCCCCTGTTACCGATGCCGTTGCGCCCGCCGATCTCACCCCGCCGCTGGGCCTCCCCGATTTCGGATCCGACTCAGCGTCGGTTGATCCGGTGGCCCGATGACCGGAATCGGCTACCCAACCGCATCACGCCGCCGGACCGGCTCGACCATCCGAGTCGCCGTTTCAGCTGTGGCGTTCTCGATTACCACCATCATCATCAGCCTGCTGCTCGGTTCCAGCTCGGCTCAGGCCCAGGGATCAGGTGGCACCCTCGGTCGGGGCGGCCAAAAGCCCTTCATCAGCGTCACCGTGAATCCATCCCTCAGCCGACCGATCGGCCCCGGCACATCGTTCCCCTCGGGCGGCGCGCCATGTCACTACTACACCCTTGATGGTCGAGGGAACCTTCCGTATCTGATCCCCGGCCTCCTCTACGAGGCGCGCTGTCGGGCCTGGCGGGGTCAGCCGGCCTTTACCCGTATCGGCGAGGCGGTGCCCAACGCCGACGGCAGCCTGCCCGCACCGATGGACCGCATTCGGCGGGAGCTGCTGCTGAGCGCACCACCCCCGGCCACGAGTCCGGCTGAGCGGGCACTGGTGGGCGCCCCCACCTGGTTCTGGATGCCGGAGCCGGCCCGAACCCGGACCAACTCGATCCAACTCGGCGGCTTCACCGCCTCGATCTCAGCTCGACCCGTCGCGTTGACGATCGAGCCCGGGGATGGGGCAACGCTGAACTGTCAGATCGACGCCCCACCCCATGGCGGTTCCGGTGGACGCTCGAGCGAAACCGAAGCCGAGCCGTGCCTTCATGTCTTTGAGACCGCATCAAAGTTTGTGGATCCGGCGACGGCCACCCAACCGCGCTACCGCGTGACCTGGACCGTTTCCTGGTCGACCAACCGCTTGCGCCCCGATGGCACCTCACCAAGCGGCACCCTTCCGGACGCCGAGGTGATCGGACCGTTCAACCTTGAGGCCATCGAACTCCAAGCGGTCAACCGTTAAGTTCCTCGCTAGGGGGCGCGCTGAAGTGGCGCCGGCGGGCGCCACTGGTCAGCTCAGAATCAGGATTTAGGCTGGAGCTAGCAACAACCCGCGGCTCGTCGCCACATCGGTTCGCTGGTCACCATGCCGGCGTACAGCCGCTGCAGGTCTTCCGTGCGGCCGACCGGATAGGCCCCAAGCCCGAGGTCATCGAGTTCGGGGCAGGGTCCAGTGGTGGTTGGACGAAGCGGGGTTGGTGACGGCGGTGACTGGGGGGTGAGTTGTGGTGCCATGTGGACCACGATGTTGCGTTACCCGTCGGTAGTCGATCATTACCCGCGGGTAACCCGGAAAATCTTCTAGTCGTCGCCGCGTCCTACATCATTTCAATGCACGTTGATACGAAATCTGCGAGATTCTCGATTGAATAACGACCGTAGCGGGATGAGTTTCAGGTTCTTGCGGCGAGGGTCATTAGCCTGATGGGGTGTCCAATCTCGCCCTGATTGAATCGTTGCAGCAGCTGGCGCGCGAACTGCGAAGCAGCCGCCTCGGCCTCGATCTCGGTGACGCCGTTGCCGCCCGCCATACCCGAGACGAGCTTGCGGCCCAGATCGATGACTATCTCCTCCCCCGTCTGACCCGCATCGATGCCCCGCTGCTGGCGGTCCTTGGCGGGTCGACCGGCGCCGGCAAGTCGACGGTCACGAACAGCATCGTGGGCGACGACATCAGCCCGGCCGGTGTTCTTCGGCCCACCACCAGGGCGCCGGTGCTGGTTTGCAACCCGGCCGACATGGAGTGGTTCTCCGAGCATCACCTCCTACCTGAACTGCCTCGTGTGACCGGTGAGAAGCCCGCTTCGGGGGCCATGCTGCATTTGCGACCCACCGACGCCATCGACCCCGGCCTGGCCTTTCTTGACTCCCCCGACATCGATTCGGTCGAGGAAGCCAACCGCGAGCTCGCCACCCAGTTGCTCGCCGCCGCCGATCTCTGGATCTTCACCACCACCGCAGCCCGCTATGCCGATGCCGTTCCCTGGGACTTCCTCCGCCAAGCCCAAAGTCGGGGTACCGCCCTTGCGGTTCTCCTCAACCGGGTACCGCTAGGAGCAGGAGCCGAGATCGGACCTCACCTCGACCAGATGTTGGTCGATGCCGGACTGAATGACGTGACCCGGTTCACGATCGAAACCAGCGAGCTGGTTGAGGGTCGCCTCCCTGATGCCGCCATCGCCGAGATCCGCGACTGGCTTCATCGACTGGCCGCCGATGCCGAGGCCCGGGCCACGGTGGTGCGCAAAACCCTTGAGGGTGCTCTGGCCAGCGTTCCGGAGCGGGCCAACAGCGTGCTGAGCGAGTTGGGCACCGAAGCCGACGTGGCCGATGATCTCTGGTCAGCGGTGCAGCACAACTACGACGAAGCCATCCTCGATATTCGGTCGGGTCTCGACGGCGGCGCCATGTTGCGGAGCGAGGTGCTCGACCGCTGGCAGGAACTCGTTGGCACCGGCGAGTTCATGAGAGGACTTCAGGCTCGTGTCGGTCGGTTCCGCGACGGGCTGAAAGCATCGCTTTCCGGAAAACCCAGCACGACCGCCGAAGTCGAGGGCGAGATCACCGCCAGTCTTGAAACGCTGATTCTCGCCCACGCCGATTCGGCGGCGCTGAAGACTTCCCAGGACTGGCGAGCCAGCACCGCCGGCAGCTCGGTGCTTGACGACGCCAACTTTGCTACGGATCCGCCCGGCGGCCCCGCCCGCGAACTCGAGCGAGCCTCGAGCGAGCTCCGCGAGAACATTCGACGCGAGATCCGCCAATGGCAGGACTCGATTCTGGAGCTGGTCCGGGAGCAGGGCGAGTCGAAACGCACCATGGCCCGGGTGCTGTCGCTGGGCGTTAACAGCGTGGGCATGGCCCTGATGGTGGTGATCTTCGCCCAAACCGGTGGGGTAACGGGAACCGAAGTGGCGGTGGGGGCCGGAACCGCGGGGCTGAGTCAGACCCTCCTCGCCGCTCTCTTTGGTGAACAGGCGGTTCGGGACCTGGCCGCCGAAGCCAAGGCCCAGCTCAGCACCAGGATCGACCGACTCTTGGCTGAGGACGCAAACCGGTTCCACGCACGACTGTGGACCGTCGCCACCCCACCGGCCCAAAGCGAAGCGCTGCGCGAGGCGATCACCCGCTTTGAGGCCACCACCTGATGGCCCGCCGACGAGGCCCTGATCTTCCGACCCGGCTCGACGCCCTGCGCAGTGCCATCGATCTCGGCACTGGACGACTCGGAACCGCCGAAATGGAAACGGCGATCCATGTCGTAAACAAGGCCGACGCCCGCTTGATTCACGGCACGGAACACACGGTGGCGGCGCTCGCCGGTGCTACTGGATCCGGCAAATCCTCGCTGTTTAACGCGCTGTGCGGATCGCAGGTGAGCGACACCGGCGTCCGGCGCCCCACCACGGGCGAAGCTCACGCGTCGATCTTTTCTGAGATCGATGCCGCTCCGCTTCTCGACTGGATGGAAGTGAAGCATCGGCACCTGATAACCGACTACCGCGAGTCGCTGTCGGGTCTGGTGCTGATCGACCTGCCCGACCACGACTCGGTCCGACTCGAGAACCGGCTGGAGATGGAGCGGGTCGCCGAATTGGTCGACCTGTTGATCTGGGTTACCGATCCGGAGAAGTACGCCGATGCCGCACTGCACTACTACCTGCGCAAGCTGGCCGGACACGACGACACCACGATGGTGGCCCTGAACAAGATCGACCGGCTGAGCCCCGAACAAACCGAGTCGGCCAGCGCCGACCTACGCCGCCTGCTCGCCGATGATGGGCTGACGGCAGTGGCTATCGCCAACGTGTCGGCCACCACCGGCCAAGGCGTCGACCAACTCCTTGATGCATTGGGTGAGACCGTATCGACCCGGAAGGCCGCGGTATCGCGTCTGGCGGCGGAGACCGCCGACGCCGCAAGGGTGCTGCGGGCCCAGCTCGGGGAAGCCGAACCCGGTCGGCTCGGCCGCAAGGAGTCACAGCGACTCGTTGATGCCTTGGCCGATGCCTCCGGAATCCCAGTGGTTACCGCTGCGGTCGAGGCCGGGTACCGGCGCGATGCGATGAGCGCAGCCGGCTGGCCCTTCACCCGGTGGGTCCGTCGATTCGGACCCCATCCGCTGCGCCGCCTTCATCTCGGCGAGGGAACCACCGGTCGCATCTCCCTGCCCGAGTCCAACAGCATTACCGACGCCGGGGTCACGAGCGCCTTGCGCGATGCCGCCGAAGCGGCGACAAGAGAGTTGGACGCACCCTGGCCGGATCTCGCCCGCCAGCGCGTCGCCGCCAACGATGCCGCGCTTCGCGACGAGCTCGATCAGGCCGTTCGCCAGTCAGATCCTGGAAAGTGGCGGAGGCCAATCTGGTGGAAGGTCTTTGGCACCCTGCAGCTTGTCGCCGCGGCCGCGGTCGTAGCGGGGCTGTTGTGGTTGGCCGTGCTGTTCGGTATCGCCTGGTTCCGACTGCCCGACCCGCCAACCTTGGAGTTCCGCGGGTTTGAACTCCCGCCGTTGCTCGTCTTCGGCGGACTCCTGGTGGGACTGGTACTGACCGTCATTGTCCGGATCCTGGCATCCATCGGGTCCCGCCGCCGGGCCCAGTCAGCGCGCAAACGCATGTTGGCTGGGGTCGAAACCGTGGCCGAGGAACAGGTCATGGAGCCGTTGGCCGACGAACTCTCCGTCATTGGATCTCTGCGCGAACACCTCGATGTGGCGGCTAGCCACTAGCCCACCCGCCCAAGCGCAGGACCCTCCTAGGACCCGCACGTCCCACCGAAGTACTACAGGGGCTCGAAAATCCACCTGATTCTGCCCACTCTCCCAGCGAAGAACAGCGTTCAGGGCGATAGTGGATTAGGATGAGCCATGCTCAGTCGGGCACAACGATTTCCGGCCGGGCGCGAGTCAGGATTGCCCTATCGATCGCGTTCTGTCGGGTGCCGGAGAGACACATGATCACGACATCCTCGTCAAAGTACAGTCTGCAGGAGGCCGCAGATCTCCTTGGCATCCACTACATGACGGCCTACCGCCATGTCCGGTCGGGGAAGCTGGCCGCCGAGCGTATCGACGGCCGCTGGTCGGTCACCAGCGATGCCTTGGAGGCCTTCAGCAACCCCCCGACCCAAACACCGTCGGACGTGCGCAGCACGGCCATCGACTTTGAGCGGGTGCTGCTCATCGGCGACGACATCGAGGCGTGGCGTATCGCTCAGGATGAGATGATCCGTTCGGGATCGCTGCTTGATGTCTATGCCGAACTGATCGTCCCGGCCATGCAGTCCATCGGCAATCGTTGGGCGATGGGGCAACTGCGGGTTGTCGATGAGCATCGAGCCACGGTGGTGACTCAACGGGTGATCAGTCGACTCAGTGCCGAGCAGCGCAACCGTGGCCGCAAACGCGGCACGGTGATCGTTGGTGCCGTGAGATCCGATACCCATTCGCTGCCGAGCGCCATCATCGCTGATGTGAGTCGGATCAACCGCTTGGAGGCCTGGGATCTCGGGGCCAACGTTCCACCGGAGTCCTTCGTTGATGCCTTCAACACGGCCGACCGGGTGCGAGCGGTCGCGATCAGCGTGTCCACGACCGAAACAGATCAGTGGGTTCGCGAGACCATCGCCGCCATCCGAACTGCAGACCGTGAGGTACCGATCTTTGTTGGAGGAGCCGGCATCCCCAACGCCGACCATGCCCGCAGTCTGGGCGCCGACGCTACCGGCCAGACGATCCACGAAATCTCGGACCTCTTTGCCGCCTTATAGCGCTTAGAGATCGGCCCTATAGGGGTCAGACATCGAAAATCTGGGCATTTTCCTTGCAAAGGTCCCGTTTATCACTAAATTGAGGCCATGGACACCACCGCTGAGACTCCCGTGGCCCTTGATTCGCCTGGATCGGATTCGGCTGGCGGTGTCCCCGGTCCACTCAGCATCAGCGGCTTTGCCGCGGGAGTGGGTGTGGAATGGTCCGAGGCCGCGAACTGTGTAGGGAAAACCAACTTGTTCTTTGGCCCCGCCGGAGAGCGCCCGGGACGTCGCCTGCGCCGCGAGACTGCAGCCAAGAAGATCTGCCACCAGTGCCCGGTGCTGCTCCAGTGTCGTGAGAGTGCTCGCCTCAACCGCGAGAACGGGATCTGGGGCGGAGAGACCGAAGAGGAGCGGGCCGCAGCCGGATATCCGCCGCGGGCCATCACCCGCCGCTCCGTTGCTGGCGCTCGCCGCGACGAAGAGGCCCGGGTTTGAGCCGGACGCCGGACACGGCGCAATGACGGGCTCGACGGGCGGCTAAAGGTTCTGCAGCCCTCCCGGCAGCCTAAAAATGCTGCGGTCTTGCTTCGGCCCTATCGACGGTTCAGGGCGTGGAGGTCCAAGCTGGCCTAGTTGTCGTTTTCGGCTGCTTCGGCTTGCTCGTCGTCTTCGACGCTTTCGGTGTCGACGCCGGATTCGTCCGCGTCACTTCCGCCCGCCGATGCTTCAAGCTCCTGCAAGCGCTGCTCGAGTTCAGCGATCTCGTCCTCCAGCTCAGACAATGCATCCTGGGCATTGGCCAAGGCCTCCGACGCTGAGCCCGCTCGGTTCGGGGGGTCGGGTCGTTCCGGTTCAGGACTGTCCGGGTCGTCGCGATCCTCGGTTTGGGCTCCGTTGGCTCGCACCAGAGCCTGCAGAGCTCTCGTCACCGTCGGTTCCATCACTTCGTTCTGGCCATCGGACATCATGACCTGTTCAAGCTGCGGCACCTTGGCGTCGGACGACGTGATACCAAAGACCGGCCGGATGTAGAGGATCGACTCCTCCAGGGGGAAGATCAACATGTCGCCGAAGCGGACTTCGGAACCGGTGGCGTCGAGCAAACTCAACTCGCTGGCGATCTCCGCGTCCTGGGTCAAACGCGCCTGAACGATCGCCGGCCCTGAGGGCAACCGAGGCGTTGGAACCACATGCAGGGTGTTGTATTCGCCGGGTCTGGCGGAGGTGCGCCCCACCATCATGCCGGTGAGCAGCTTGTTGTCAGACGAGTCGTCGGACTGCCCCGCGGCCGGGACAAAGGACCGCACCAGGGAGAACCCTGGCTGTTCCTCATCGGGGAGCCGGAACATGTGGTAGCTCGGATCGATCCGGGCCACGCGCCTTGCCGGCGCCCCTTCCCCGCCGCCGCTGTCGGAAGACTGGGTTGCGCCGGGGTCCTGGGCAACGGTCCAGGCCTGGGCCAGGTCGTAGAACTCCTGAGGGTCATCGAGTTGGTATCGGCCCCACATGTTGGTTTGGATCCGGAACAGATCGGTCGGGTACCGAAGATGTTCCTGCAGCTCTGCCGGCATTTCGTCGAAGGGCGAGAAGAGGTCGGGGAACGATTTCTTCCAGACGTCAACGATCGGATCTTCGCCCTCGTCCAGGGCATAGAGGGTGACGCTGCCGTCATATCCGTCGACTACGGCCTTGACCGAGTTGCGGACGTAGTTCAGGCGACGTCGCAGGCCACTGGTGCCCGGCACGTCACTCACGTCGGCCCGCTGGCTGTAGGGAACCCGCGCGCTGGTGGTGTAGGCGTCCACGACGTAGCTGATGCGTCCATCGATCAGCACCGGGTAAGGGTCGCTGTCGAGGGCCAGGAACGGGGCCACTTTCTGGACTCGCTGGCGGATGTCACGCACGTAGAGGATCTCCGACCCGTCCACTACAAAGCGGGAGATCAGCGGGTTCAGGTCACCGAATCGCAAGGCAAATGCCGCTTGGCGGAGGTTGGAGCCCATCGGCACTCCGCCGGCCCCTTCATACGGGGTGAAGTCTCCGCTGCCGTTTTCTTCGCGGCGCCCGGTCTTTACGATGCTGTAGCCGGTCAGGCCCTCGCCGAAGTACACGCGGGGTTGGGTGATGAGGTCGCCCCGCACTCCGTCGCTGAGCTGGACCGGGATATCGGACACGACCGGTGCCGGGTTGCCGTCGCTGCTGATGGCGTTTGCCGGGGCCACGGTGATGCCGTAACCATGGGTGTAGGTGATGTGTTGGGCTTCCCAGCCCGGTACCGCTCCCGGCAGCTTGTCCTGGTCGAGCTCCCGAACCGAAATGATGACCGGGGTCTCCACTCCGTCGATCTCATAGCGGTCAACGTCAACATCCCGGAAGCGATAGAACTGCCGCTTGGATTCCTCGGCTTGGAGGTTGGCCCGCATGATGCTGGGGTCGAGCAGCACCAGTTGGTCGAGCAGGGTTGCTTCGTCCTCCACGGTCTCCGCACTGAGGGGCATTGCTTCGGAGGCGAATGCCGTTGCATCAACGATGTCATCGAGGCCGAGGCCGAGCCGGGTTGCAGCCACGTTGCGGTTGATGAACGGAGCCTCGCGGGCCGATTCGTCGGGTTCGACCCGAAAGCGCTGGGTGACCGCCGGGTACACGGTGCCCACCACAATGGCGACAAAGGCCCAGAGGCTGATCGCCACCACCGGCAGGGCCCAGCCCTTGCGGCGGATGTTGTAGATAAAGAGGCCGAAGGCAAAGACCGAGATCAGCGTGAGCAATGAAATCGCGGGCAGCTTGGTTTCCACATCGGTGTAGAGCGCACCGTCGACCG
The DNA here is from genome assembly GCA_937925845.1 of uncultured Acidimicrobiales bacterium. Taxonomy (GTDB): domain Bacteria; phylum Actinomycetota; class Acidimicrobiia; order Acidimicrobiales; family CALAML01; genus CALAML01. The sequence continues at coordinate 21,242 of CALAML010000101.1, forward strand.
TGCCCCGCTGCGAGATGGTGAGCTCATAGCGCTGGAGCCAGTAGTCGAAGGCTCGGACCAGTGCCAGTGCTCCGAGCAGCACCGAGATGTGGGCTTTGACCTGTGGGGTGACCCGCTGCATCGGTTGCTGCACCCGGATGCCACCATTGAGGTAGTGGGCAATCCCGGTAAGGATCAACACGATGATCAGCGAGGCGAAGGCCCAGTCAGCCACAAAGCTGAGGAAGGGCAGTTTGAACATGTAAAAACCGAGATCGATCCCGTGCAGAGGATCCTCGGTGCCCACCTCGACCGAGTTGGAAAACAGCATCCACTCGGTCCAGCGCGACGAAACACCGGCACCGGCGATGAGGGCAAAAGCCGCCGAGACCGCGATCCGGCCCTTACCTGAGGCGGCGGAGAACATCTCCTGGTAGCGCTGGAGCATCTCATCTTCAGCTCCGCCCAGAGACCGCGGTGCCAACCGGTCGGCCATGATCAGGTTCGCCAGCAACACCACAAAGAAGGCGGCGGTGAAGGTAACCGCCAGAAGAATCCGGGTGCGGAGTATGCCCGACCACACCGAAGTGTGATCGACCGAGTCGAACCAGAGGTAGTCGGTGTAGATGCCGGCCCCATTCCAGATAATGATCAATCCGAAAAAGAGGACCGCGAGCGCCACGCCAGCCATAACCCGGAGGCGCCGTGGGGGACGATGCGACGCCAGCGGGCGCGCAGGTTCGTTGGGCTCACGCATCTCCTCTACTCTACCGCCACCTTGCCGACGCGCTCAGTCAGTCAAATAACCCACGTTGGCCGAGCTTCAGCTGGGGGCTGGGACCACCAGACACCCGCACTGCGGGTGGGCTGGTGGCCAGGCCTCGCCGCTCGGGAAGGAATCACCCTGGGCCACTGGATCCGCGGCGGCGTTGGCCTCGCAAAGGTCGCCACAGGAGTCGGCGGTGAGGACCCACGCCACCGGAGCCCCTGGATCGATCGCGGCCGCCATACCGCGGGCATAGGCCCCGGTCACCGCCTCGGCCGCAAGGTTCCGCACCCGCTGAAGCTTGGTCTCGCGGTAACAGGTACGGACTCTGGCCACCGTCTCTTCTTCGACCTCCGCTGCCGCTTCGACAGCACTCGCGAGACCGGCGTGGAGGGGCTCGACCAACCGCCGGATCAGTGCGTCGCTGAGCTCACCGATCAGTCCTGGGCTGGGTTCCGCTCCCGGCGTCACCACTGTGGCGCCGAGCTCAACCGCCCGGACAACCTCGACCAGCTCTGTCGACCGGTACTGTTCGAGGTGGGCATCGAGATCGGGTAGCGGCCCGGCCTCGGTCGAACCCGCCTGATGGCGCCGCAGCTGGTCCAAAAGGGTGTTCTGATCGTCGGACAGCAACCGCTTGAGCCGTCGGGTCAGCTTGCGATCAAGGCCCGACAGATCGTTGCCTCGACGAGTCGCCAGCTCATCTCCGACAAACACCGCCGCCGCCCCATTGCGGGCCGGGCTCGTTGGCGATGCCTGTCGGCGGGCTGTGGCCACCTCGGCTGCAGCGGCCCGGTTGTTGGTTTCGGCAGGGTTGTTTTCAACAGGGTTGGTTTCGACTTGGTTGTCTTGGACAGGGTTCTTTTCGACACCGTTGGCAGTAGCGGACGGTGGGTTGGAACGTTCTGACCGGGCCGACTGGCCGCCATCTTCGGCGGCTTCGACCACACCTTCTTCGGATCCATCACCGCCAGCTCGAATTCTGGCGAAAAGCTCACCAACTTCATCGCTCACGCCCGCTGATGGGCTCAGCCCCGACTGTTCGTCGTCTTCTTCTTCCGCGGCCTCAGCGCGTGGCTCGTCGCCGGACTCGGCCTCACCAACCTCGGTCTGGTTCGGGGCCACGGCCTCCGACAAAACGTCCCCGCCCTCCCCGTTTGCGTTCGCGTTTGCGCCAGTACCAACTTCGCTGGACTCTTCGGCGTCGGCACCATCGTTCTCGGCACCATCGTTCTCGGCACCATCGGTAGCGGCATCGTTCTTCTTGATGTCGCTCTGCCTGACATCGCCCTTGTCGAGTGGGCCGGCATCGCTGTCCGGTGCTCCCAGCGCCGGATGATCCATGGGCACACCACGATCGGCACGACGGTTGGCGTCGCGGGCTTCAGCAAGGGAGAACACTTTGGCTTCTGGCACTACGTCGACCACCGGTGCCAGGCCGTCCGCCTGGTCGGACTTGGCCTCGACCACCCCACCGGCACTCACTGCAGCCATCGCCGACTCGATCCGAACCGGATCGTCACGCTCCCCGCCGGGCGACATCTCGACCGCGCCCAGATCCACAACCTCTCTGTTGTCGGACCCGCGGTGTGCGGCATCGGGGCGATCGTCGCCACCGAGCTGCTCTCCGAGGTCGAGGTTCCCCGTA
>CALAML010000102.1 GCA_937925845.1 uncultured Acidimicrobiales bacterium
GACTTCGCCGAAAACCGGGTCGACATCATCGACGGCTGGCTCCTCTCAAAAACCGAACTCCGAGCCGCCGCCCTCCTAAGCCTCCTGTAGCGGCATCACCCGGACCGAAACAACATGAGCCGAACCGTCGTCATCTGGGTCTGACCCAAAGACCCGTCCAGTTCCTCGGATGCGACGGTGAAGCCGACGCCGTCAACGACTGGCTGTCGCTGGTGAAGCTGGCGTTTCAAAGCCGGTAGACCGTCTCCTTGAGATCGCATGCAATCAACCGCCGCGTCCGCGGACGGGGCCCAGGCCGGTAACTCTGGGCGAGCCGGCCACTAGGGAAGGACTTCGGGTGCTGGTCTAGTGTGGCCGCATGGCTACTATTGCTCCGCTTTCTGACGATGAGGTGCAGTCGGCTCTTGCGGGCCTTGATGGGTGGGAGTTGGTTGACGCCAAGATGCGTTGCGAGCTGAGCTTCGCCAACTTCTCTGAAGCCTGGGGGTTCATGAACCGGGTCGCGCTGCTTGCGGAGACGACCGACCATCATCCCGAATGGTTCAACGTCTATAACCGGGTCCACATCGACCTCACGACCCACGACGCCGGCGGCATCAGCCAGCGCGATGTCGATATGGCCACCGCCATCAACGAGATGCTCGCGGGCTAGCCGAGCCGGGCCAGCCGGTTGAACGGCGAACCTGTCAGGCCGATTGAGTCGGTCGAGCCAGCTGACTCAGCCGAAATTGGCGACAGCGGTGACGGGAGGCTGGGTTACGCTGGCGCCATGTTGATCGACACCATTCGCGACGACCTCAAAACGGCGATGAAGGCCAAGGACGCCGACACGCTCCGTACCTTGCGTTCGGTTATTGCTGCGGTTCAGGAAGCCGAGACCAGCGGCAAGGGTCCGTCCGAGCTCGACGACGACGGCGTTCAGGCGGTGATCGCAGCCCAGGCCAAGAACCGGGTGGAGGCCGCCGAAGCTTTCGACGAAGGCGGCCGCACCGAACAGGCCGCGGCCGAGCGCACCGAGCTGGCCATTCTGGAGACGTACCTTCCGGCCAAGCTCGATGAAGCCGAGCTGGAGGCCATGGTCGACCGGATTTTGGCCGCCAACGGCTTCGACTCGATGCAGAATATGGGCGCGGCCATGAAAGCGGTTAACGCCGAAGTCGACGGCCGGGCCGATGGCCGGGCGGTAGCCGACCTGGTCAAGTCCAAGCTGGCTGGCTAGTCAAGCGAGCTAGGCGAAGGGATCGGCAAACGGGTCGTCGGCCGCTGCGGCTTTGGGTTCTTCGGTCGCGAACTCGGCGTAGCCGCTGGCTTCGAGTTCGTCGGCCAGCTCCGGGCCGCCGCTCTTTTGGATGATGCCCTCGGCCAGCACGTGTACGTGGTCGGGGTGGAGTTCAGTGAGCAGCCGCTTGTAGTGGGTGATGGCCAGAACGCCGAGTTGGTCGTCGTTGGTGGCGCCTTCGATTCGGCGGGACACGGCTCGCAAGGCGTCGACGTCAAGGCCGGAGTCGAGCTCGTCGAGAATGGCGATCCGGGGCTTGAGCACCGAGAGCTGGAGGGTCTCGTTGCGCTTCTTTTCGCCTCCGGACAGGTCGACGTTGACCGGCCGGGTGAGCAGGTCGGTATCGAAACCGATGCTTGAGGCTTCCGCCGCCAGCGCCTCCGCCACCTGGGTACGGGACTCGGCGGTGGGGGCCGAACCGGGCTCGGCCAGGGCTTCAGCCATCATGTCGGCCAGGTCAACACCGGGAACTTCGGTGGGGTACTGCTGGGCCAGGAACAGCCCGGCACGGGCCCGTTCCCACGTGGCCAGGCCGGTGAGGTCGACGCCGTCGAGTTCGATGGTGCCATCGAGGATTTCGTAGCGGGGATGCCCAGCAAGAACGTGGGCCAGGGTGGACTTGCCCGAACCGTTGGGACCCATCACTGCGTGCACTTCGCCCGAGGAGACTTCCAGGTTGATGCCCTTGAGGATCTCGGCCCCTTCGATTCCGGCGCGTAGGCCACGGATAACCAGGGTGCTCATGCTTGTGCTCCTTCAGCGGGGCTGTTCTCGACTTCGACTGGGAGGTGAACCATCACGTCGCCGTCGATCACTTCAGCGGTGTAAACCGGCACCGGCTTCACCGCCGGCATTGAGGTTGGTACTCCTGTTTCGAGCAGGAAGGTCGAGCCGTGTCGTGGGCATTCGATGCTGCACTCGTCGGGGTCGATATCGCCAGCCGCCAAAGAGACATCGGCGTGGGTGCACTTGTCGCCGATCACGTACACCGACTCCTCGATGCGGATCACGGCGATGCGGTGGGGTTCGCCGGCGGCATCGACCAGGTCGAAGCGTTGGGCCGGGTCGTCGGCCAGGTCGGCCAGAGCGCAGGCCCGCACCATGTTTTCCGAGCTCTGACGGGAATCGTCAACGCCGCAGGTTCCGGGTGTGTCTTCGGCCTGGCTTGCACTGTTTTCGCCGTCTTCGTTGGTGTCGCTCATCGGGTGCTGAGCCCTTCGAGCTTGTCGGCCACGGCGCGGCGACACACCTCCGCCACCTCGGGCGAGGGCAGGGCTTGGACCACTTCGTCGAAGAAGCCTTTCACCAGGAGCCGCTCGGCTGCCGGAGTCGGCACGCCGCGGCTCTCGAGGTAGAAGAGCTGATCGATATCGATCGGCGACACGGTCGAGGCGTGGCTGCAGTGCACGTCGTTGTTTTCGATCTGGAGGTTGGGCACCGACCAGGCCCAGGCGTCGGGCGAGAGTTTGAGGTTGCGGTTGGTTTGGAAAGCGTTGGTGCCGGCGCCTTCTTCTTCCACCGTGATCAGGCCGGTGTACACCGAGGCCGCCTTGTCGCCGACGGCGCCCTTAAAGAGAAGGTCGCTGGTGGTGTCTTTGGCCGCATGGCGTTGGAAGGTGCGGAAGTCGAGGTTTTGTTTGCCGATCCCGAAGAACAACGAGCGCAGGTTGCCGGTGGCGCCCCGACCGATCAGCCCACAGTCGATGCGGGTTCGGGCTACCTTGCCGCCGAAGCTGGCGAAGGCGCCGGTGAAGGTCGCTTGGGAGTCGACGCTGGAGCGCTGGTTGGCGATGCTCCAGGTTTCGCCACCAAAGTTTTGCAGCTGGGTGTAACCGATGTTGGCCGCGTTCTCCACCCGAAACTCGCTGAGCGGCACCACCAGGTGGGCCGCGTCGGTGGAGGTGAAGCTCTCGATCACGTTGAGTTGTGATGCTTCGCCGCCGTGAACGGTGAGTCGGGGGAAGGTCGCCGAGTTGGCGGTGGCGCTGTGGTGGGCGATGACCACCGGAGCGTCGATGACAGCTCCTCGGGGCACCCGCACCACGATCGGGTTAGCGGCGAAGGCGTCGGTCATCGAGCCGAACCAGCCATCGTCACCACTGGCCTCGACGGAACCAAGGCCGGCGCCGTCGGCGTCGAGGTCGCTTGCTGCGGCTACGACGAGGCCCTTCGATGCGGCGTCGGGGTCAACCTCAATGCCCACAACATGGCCGTCGACGATCTGTACTCGGGCCGACCAGCTGTCGACTCCATCAACGGCGGCGATGGTGTCGGCACCGGGGGTCGAGGGCAGTTCGAAGTGGTCCAGCGCCAGTTCGGCAACCGGGCTGTAGCGCCATTCTTCAAGCTCTGGGGTGGGGCGTTCCGCGCTTTCCCAGCGGCTGAGGGCCGCGGCTCGAAACGACGTGAGCCAGTCGGGGCCGGTAAGGGCACCAGAGGTGTCGGCGGTGAGGGTAGACAGGGTTCAGTCCTCCGTGCGGCGCCGGAGTCGGCGGCCTTGGGAAGATCCAATCCTACCGCCGTATCCCTCCGGCGACCGTATCGACGACAGCCGTCACAGCCCACAAGAACAACAAAGGATGTTCACGACGGAAAAGTTTGCACTTTTCGGGGTCAGACCCCGAAAACTACAAACTTCGAGGTCTGGAAAGATTGGTTAGTTGCGGTCGCCGCGGCGGAACAAGCGGGAGAAGAAGCCGCGCCGTTCCTGGGCCTGCTCCACCTCGAGTTCAGCCAGGGCTTCGGGCACTGCGGCATTCACGATGTCTTCGGCTTCGTCGAGCAGACGAGCCACCGAATCACCATCGCCGACTCCGGGAGGTTCGGGCGGGGGTTCGCTGCTCACCAGGGTGCCTGGCGACCAGGCCAGGCCGGCCTGCTTCGGCTCGAACTTGGGGCAATCGTCCGGGCAACGCCACGGGGCTTCCGGTGCCAGGTCGAGCTGGCACTTCCGAACGGTGTCTCCAGTTTTGTAAGTGCGAGCCGCAAAGTGGCGGCAACCCTCACGCATAGGCATAGATCCATTGTGCCACCTCCCAAATATCAGGTGGAATCACCGCCGGCCGATATTCACCTCTGTTTAGAAGCGAGTAGTAGTCGCATTCCACCGCCGGCCGCACCAGTTCGGTAGGTCCCGGTAGTTGCCATGTTCAGCCCATACCCGCCCGCAGACTTCTTGTGTTTTGCAGCGACCGAGCGGATGGGGTTGGGGTGTGTAAGGGTCGAACGTCAATCGCTCGCTAGCCGGAGGACAAAGATGAGCGCAGTAGATGGAT
>CALAML010000103.1 GCA_937925845.1 uncultured Acidimicrobiales bacterium
CACGGCGAAGAGGGCGAGCACGGCGGCGAAGATGGCGAACACGGTGAAGACGGCGAACACAGCGACGATGAAGAGCACGGTGACGAGTCCGAAGAAGGACTTGGCACGTCATCGGAGCTCACCGGAGTGAGCCGATGAAGCTGCGGTCAACCCAAACCCGCCCGTCGGACTTGGCAACCGAGCCGACAACCCCCCAAGCTGGCGGAAACGCCAACACCCCCTCCACAGGAGAGACCATGAGCCGCCGCTGGCCGCTGATCCTCACCCTGGTCGCATTTGCGGCACTGGTGGCAACCGGCTGTGCCGAAGATGCACCGCTCGACACGTTGGAGCCCAAGGGCTTCTTCAGTGAAAAGATCGATGGCCTGTTCAACATGGTCTTCCTGGTGGCCACCGTGGTGTTCGTGCTGGTCCAGGCCGGCATTCTCTTTATCGCCGCCAAGTTCCGCCACAAGGGCGAGTACAAAGACGACGAGTTCCCCGAACAGGTACATGGCATCTTCGCCCTCGAAATCGGCTGGACCATCCTTCCCGCCATAGTGTTGGCCGTGATCACCGTTCCGACGCTGGCAACGCTCTTCACCCTCACCGATGAACCCGAAGGCGACTTCAACGACTGCATCACCGTCTACGGCCAGCAGTGGTGGTGGTCCTATGACTACGACGTGGGCTGCGACGGCGCCGACGGCGACGCTCCCGACATCCGCACCGCCACCGAGTTGGTCATCCCCGCTGGCGAGCAGATCCAGCTGCGCATCGCCAGCCGCGATGTGATCCACAGCTTCTGGATCCCGGCACTGAACGGCAAGCGCGACGCGGTACCCAACCGCAACACCCCGTGGAACATCCACGCCAACGATCCCGGCGTCTACCTTGGACAGTGCACCGAGTTCTGCGGCCTAAGCCACGGCGTGATGCGCATGCACGTCAAGGCGGTATCGCCCGGCGACTACGACACGTGGAAGGCCGACCAGATGGCTCCGGCGGCCATGCCCACCGACGAAGCCGCAGTGCGGGGCCGCGATGCGTTCCTGGCCCAGTGCGCCAGCTGTCACACCGTTCGTGAAGAGGGCGGCACCGGCAATGCGTCGGCCACCTACGACGACGTGCTCGCCTCCCGAGCCGAATCGCCGGTTCCGCTGGTGAGCGGCATGGCCCCGGACCTCACCCACTTCGCTAGCCGCGAATGGTTCATCGCCGGCCTCGAGCCGCTCTATGAAGATGTCGACGGCGACGGCCTCGGCGAACGAGATCGATTCAACCGGGTAGCCCTTGAGCAGTGGCTCCGGGACCCAGCCAGCTTCAAAGAAATGGCACCGGACCCCAAGGAGATCCCCGGCTCGGAGATTCCCCTGGGCCGCGGCATGCCGAACCTGAACCTTTCCGAGCAGACCATTGACGACGTTGTCGAATACCTGAGGACGCTGGAGTAGTTATGGCAATCACTGAGGACCGGCCACTGGCGATTACCGCCGGGTCCGGCGCAGGCGTTCGATCCCCACTGGGTTCGTTCACTCGGCCGAACTCGACCACCGGCTGGAAGAGCTGGCTCACCAGCGTCGACCACAAACGCATCGGCATCATGTACGGCGTCGGCGCCATGTTCTTCTTTATCGTCGGCGGTATTGAAGCGCTGCTGATCCGAACCCAGTTGGCGGTACCCGATGGCAAGCTCTTGTCGCACGGCGCCTACAACCAGGTGTTCACCATGCACGGCATCACCATGGTCTTCCTGGTGGTTATGCCAATGGCCGCGGCCTTCGCCAACTACCTCATCCCGCTGCAGATCGGGGCCCGAGACGTCGCCTTCCCCCGGCTGAACGCCTTCAGCTTCTGGTGTTGGCTCTTTGGTGCTCTCTTTGTGAACAGCTCGTGGTTCCTCGGCGGTGGCGCCGACTGTGGCTGGTTCTGCTACTCGCCCAACTCGAACCCGATCTACTCACCATCAAATGGCGTCGACTTCTACGCCATCGGATTGCAGATCGCCGGTATCGCCTCGCTGGTCTCCGCCGTCAACCTGGTGACCACCGTGTTGAACCTCCGAGCTCCGGGCATGACCCTCATGCGGATGCCGGTGTTCATGTGGATGATGTTCGTGACCCAGCTGCTGTTGTTGTTCGCCATGCCGGTGATCGCCGTAGCGCTCTTCATGCTCACCTTCGACCGCCTCTACGACGCCAACTTTTTCGACACTGCGGCCGGTGCTGACCCCTTGTTGTGGGAGCACCTGTTCTGGATCTTCGGGCACCCGGAGGTCTACATCATGATCCTGCCCAGTTTCGGCATCGTGTCCGAAGTGATCCCGGTCTTCTCCCGAAAGCCCATCTTCGGTTATCCGTTCATGGTGTTCTCCGGTATCGCCATCGGCTTTATGGGTTGGGGCGTATGGGCCCACCACATGTTCGCCTCCGGCCTCGGCCCGATCTCGGTCGCCGCCTTCTCGGTCTCGACCATGTTCATCGCCGTACCTACCGGCGTGAAGATCCTGAACTGGCTGGCCACCATGTGGGGCGGCAAGCTCCGCATGACCACGGCCATGCTTTTCGCCATCGGTTTGGTATCGATGTTCACCATCGGTGGGCTGTCCGGTGTTACCCACGCGGTAGCGCCGTCCGACACCCAACAAACCGATACCTACTACATCGTGGCCCACTTCCACTACGTGCTCTTCGGTGGCGCCCTGCTCGGGCTCTTCTCCGGCATGTACTTCTGGTGGCCCAAGATCTTCGGCTACTTCCTCTCGGAAAAGATCGGCAAGCTGCACTTCTGGCTCACCCTGATCGGCTTCAACCTCACCTTCGGCCCGATGCACGTGCTCGGTTTGCAAGGTATGAGTCGAAGAGTGCCCACCTACTCGCCGGGCTACGGGTTCGAGTTCTGGAACATGGTCTCCACCATCGGTGCCTTCACCATCGCCCTGTCGCTGCTGGTGTTCTTCTGGAACATCTCGGCCAGCCGCAAGGCGTCGAAGAACCTGCCAAACCCCGGCCCCGACCCATGGGATGCCCGCAGCCTCGAATGGTCGATCCCGTCGCCCACCCCGGAGCACAACTTCGACACCGTGCCCGAGGTGAAGGAGTTCGACGACTGGTGGCACCGCAAGTACGGCGAAGACCCCGATGGCAACATCGTGCGGATCGCCCACCCTGAAGACATCGCCCAAACCGGCGATGCCCACCCGCACCTCCCGTCGCCCTCCTACTGGCCCATCGTGATCTCGGCCGGTCTTCCGTTCATCGGCTACGGCGTCATCTTCTCGCTGTGGTGGGCGGTGCTGGGCGGCCTGTTGGTCATCGGCGGCATGTACGGCTGGGGCCTCGAGCCCTCGACCGACGTCGATGAACCGATCGACCCCGACGACCACGGCCACGATGGTGTGGCCCTCGAAGCTGGCGACGAAGGCGATGTGCTCGCCGAACTCGGCAGCGGAGACGGTACCGGTGAGACCGGAGAGACCGGAGAAACCGAGGAGGCGATTCCCGTTGGCTGATCTCGCAAGCAGAGTAGGCGAAGGGCTCGACGAGGTCGGCGACGCGCTGACCCACGACGACGGCCACGACAACCATGGCCATGATGCCCATGGCCATGACGATCACCCGCCCACCAACACCGGCCTGTCGAACGACAAGCTCGGCATGTGGGTGTTCCTGGGCTCGGAGTGCCTCCTCTTTGGTGCACTCATCTCCACGTTCCTGCTCTACAAGGGCCGCCACGCGGGCCTGGTAAATGACGGAACCCTCGAAGGCCGGGCCGCAATCGGTCCCGAAGACGTCTTCGACATCCCCTTCACCTCGCTCAGCTCCTTCGTGCTGCTGATGTCGTCGCTCACCATGGTGTTGGCCGTGAGCGCAGTCCAGCGTGGTGACGATCAGCGCCTTCGAGTCTGGTTGGCCACCACCGCGACCCTCGGCAGCCTCTTCATCGCCGGCCAGGTGTATGAGTTCACCAGCTTCGTGCGTGAAGGCCTCGGCTTCACCACCAACATCTTCAGCTCGGCGTTCTACACCCTCACCGGCTTCCACGGCGTACACGTCACCATCGGCATCATCATGTTGGTGTCGATGATCGTGATGTCGATCAGCGGCCGGGTCAACAAAGAGAACGCTGAAGCCGTCGAGATCGTCGGCCTCTACTGGCACTTCGTCGACGTGGTGTGGATCTTCGTGTTCACCATCGTCTACCTGATTCCCTAAAGAGGATTCTGATGTCAACCGCTACCGCAGACGCGATGGACGACGCCGTCGAACACGACGCCCACGACGACCATGATGACCATCACGGTCCCACCGACAAGCAATACATCATCATCGCCGTTTGGCTCGGGGTGCTCACCGCCCTCGAAGTCGCCACCGCGTTCGAACAGGTCGAAGAGTGGCTCGGCGTAACGCTTATCCCGGTGCTCCTGCTCATGATGTTTGTGAAGTTCGGCGTGGTGGCGGCGTACTTCATGCACCTCAAGTTCGATAACAAGGTACTGACCCAACTGTTTGCCTTCGGCATGGTGCTGGCCACTGCGGTTTACGTGGCCGCGCTCTCGGCCTTCGGCTTCTGGGGCGGCTGACCGTGGCCCCCGGCAGCCCGAGCCTGGCGGTCTTCGGCGTCTCCTGGGAGCCCCATCCAGAGGTCTGGTTTCTCCTGGCTGGCCTGATTGGGCTGGCCTACTACGCCACCAAAGTCATTGGACCCCGCGTGGTCCCCGCCGGTTCACCGGTGGTAACCCGACGCCAGAAGATGGCGTTTGGCGCCTCGATCGTGCTGCTGTGGTTTGCCGCCGATTTCCCGATTCACGACATCGCCGAAGACCGGCTCTACTCGGTGCACATGTTCCAGCACACAATGCTGAGCTTGTTCATCCCGCCGCTGCTGCTTCTGTCGATTCCCACCTGGTTGGCCCGGCTTGTCATTGGCAACGGTCGAGCCGGCCCGGTGGTGATGGCCCTCACCCGCCCGGTGGTAGCCGCGGTGGTGTTTAACGCGGTGCAGGCCCTGACCCACTGGACCGCCATCGTGAACCTGTCGGTTGAAAACGGACCGTTCCACTACGCCCTGCACGTGCTGGTGTTTACCTCGGCGCTGATGGTGTGGTTCCCGGTGTGTGGCCCGCTGCCCGAACGGCGCATCTCGCTGCCGGGCCAGATGGTGCACCTCTTCCTGCTGTCGATCATCCCCACCATCCCGGGCGCCTGGCTCACCTTCGCCGACGGTGTGGTCTACAAGGCCTACGACAAGCCCGATCGGCTTTGGGGCCTATCGGTCACCGCCGACCAGCAACTCGCCGGGCTCATCATGAAGCTTGGGGCCGGTAGTTTCCTGTGGATTGTGATCGCCGGACTGTTCTTCACCTGGGCTAAACGCCACGAGGAAAGCCGCAAGCTCCAGCGCACCGTCACCGAACGCGAAGTGCTGACCTGGGACCTGGTCGAAGCCGAATTCGACCGCCTCGGCGCCCCACCCAAAGAGCCCACCGTCTAAGCGGGGGGCGACCGCTTCAGGGGCTTCGACGCTCGGTTCTCCAGCCGGCCCCGGCACCTTCCCCGTCTCCGTTTTCAGTGCGCTGATACACCACTCGATCGTGGAGGCGGTGCTGGCCGCCCTGCCAGAACTCGACCGTTTCCGGAGCTACCTCGAACCCGCCCCAGTGGGGTGGGCGGGGGACCGGACCGTCGCCAAAGCGCTCGGCCACCTCGGCAAACTGGGCCACGAGTACTTCTCGACTCTCAATGACCTCGCTCTGATTCGAGGCCCATGCCCCCAACTGGCTCTCCCGGGGTCGGCTGGCGAAATAGGCATCGGCCACGTCGTCCTCCACCTTGGAGGCCATCCCGCTGACAATCACCTGCCTCGCCAACTCGGTCCACGGAAACAACAGGCTGCAGGCCGGCCTGGCGGTTAACTCGGTGCCTTTCTGCGACGTGAAGTTGGTGTAGAACACAAACCCTGCGGGCGATAGTCCCCGCAGAAGCACGTGGCGCTGGGATGGGCGACCCTCAGCATCGGCGGTGGCCACCACCATGGCGTGAGGCTCCTCGATGCCGCCCGCCTCAGCATCGGCGAACCAGGCCTCGAACTGGCGGAAGGGATCGGCGGCAACATCGCCCGGGCCAAACGGTGCCGTGCGGTACTCCTGGCGGAGGCTCTCAAGACTCATAGCTACAGTGTGCCCCGGCTACTCGCAGCCGGGTTGGTTGGAGAGCAGGCTCGGGCAGTAGTTTTGGCAGGTGCCTGCCGCCATCGCCGTCGACGACCTCACCGTCCGGTTCGGTGACGTGGTGGCCGTCGATCGGCTCACGTTTTCGGTGGCGCCCGGCGAAGTGTTGGCCCTCCTCGGCCCCAACGGAGCTGGCAAAACCACCACGGTCGAAACCCTCGAGGGTTATCTGACCCCGACCTCGGGCACCGTGCGGGTGCTCGGTTTCGACCCGAGAAGTGAAGCGGCGGCGCTGATGCCAAAGCTCGGGGTGATGCTGCAGGGCGGTGGGATCCATCGCGCCGCCCGACCCGGCGAACTGCTGGAGCTGTTCAGCGCCTACTACGACAACCCCCGCTCACCCACGGAACTGCTTGAGCTGGTGGGCCTCACCGATCGGGCCAATACCCCCCACAAGGCCCTTTCCGGCGGCGAAGCTCAACGGCTGTCGCTGGCCCTGGCGCTGATCGGCCGCCCAGAGGTGGTCTTCCTCGACGAACCCAGTGCTGGCGTTGACGTTTCCGGTCGCCGCACCATTCGCGACCTGATCGCAGGCTTGGCCGCCGACGGAGTCACCGTGTTGCTCACCACCCACGACATGGCCGAGGTCACCGAACTGGCCGACCGGGTCATCATCATCGACAAAGGGGTGGCGGTAGCCGAGGGCAGCCCCGATGAACTCACCCGCTCCGACTCGGCCAGCATCCGCTTTATGGCCACGCCAGAGCTCCCGACAAGCGAGATGACCCGAGAACTAGGCGGCGCGGTGAAGGAAGTGGCCCCCGGCGACTACGAGCTGACCCTCGCCCCCGAACCAGAGGTGATGAGCCGGCTCACCAGCTGGCTGGCCGCCCGCGACCTGCCGATCGAGATCCGCTCCGGCCGCGAGCGGCTCGAGGATGTCTTTGTTCGGCTGACCCAGGAATCCGCGGCTTCCGACTCGACGGCTGGCGAAGCCTCAAGCAGCCGGAGTCGGGGCGGCCGACGGCGAAGGTCGAAGCAGTGAAAGCGCTGCGGGCGCAAACCCGCTACGAGCTGGTCCAGACGCTCCGCAACGGCGAGCAACTGCTGTTGATCCTCGGCATCCCGGTGCTGCTGCTGGTGTTCTTTTCCCTGGTGGAGGTGTTCGATACCGGCACCCCCGAACCGATCGACTTCCTGGCCCCAGGCGTGATGGCCATGGCGGTGATGTCAACGGCGATGACCAGCCTCGGTATCGCCACCGGCTTCGAGCGCCACTACGGCGTGCTCAAGCGCCTGGCCACCACTCCGCTGGGTCGACCGAGGCTTCTTGGGGCCAAGATGCTCACCGTGCTGGCGGTCATCGCCCTCCAACTGGTGGTGCTCGCAGTGATTGCCGTAGCCCTGGGCTGGCGACCCGAACTCAGCCCCACCATCTTTCCCGCCGCAGTGCTGGCCACCATGGCGTTCTCCGGCATCGGCATGGCACTTGCAGGATCGCTCCGAGGCGAGATCAACCTGGCGGCGGCCAACGCCTTGTTTATCGGCCTGATCCTGCTCGGCGACATGGTGATCCCACTCGACCAGCTACCCGGACCCATCCGGTGGGTGGCCCGCCTCTCGCCGGCAGCCGCACTCAGCGAAGTCTTCCAAGCAGCACTGGGCTCGGGGCCAAGCGCCTCGCTGCGGTCCTGGCTGGTGCTGGCCTTCTGGGCCGTGGTCGCCCCGGTGGTAGCAGCAAGAACCTTCCGCTGGGACCCCAACTAGCCTTCGCCGACTCAGCGCAATCATCTTGAGTGCAAGATCTGTGACGCCCAGCGAGCCAAACACAGCGCGCTGGGCGTCACAAATCTGAGTTGGCAGGATCTGTGACGGCTGGCGCGCCAAAAACGGCGCGCTGGGCGTCACAAATCTTGGTGGTGCGGTTCACTTGGAGGCCTTTTCGCCGATGGCTCACAGTGACGTCTCGCCGCTTTGTTCCGACCCTTTTTCTCTCGGTTGCCTTTCTGTGGTCGCTTAGTCTTGCGGCCCGCCCTGTTGGTGCCCAACAGCTGATGTGTTCGGGAGAGCCGGCGACGATCGTGGGGACTGGTGGTTCCGACAGGATGGTTGGTACTCCCGGCGACGATGTGATTTGGGCCGGGCCCGGGGATGACACCGTCTTTGGTCGCGGGGGCAACGACCTCATCTGCGGCGGTGATGGAAACGACGAACTCCACGGGAACATGGGTGACGACAAGTTGTTCGGTGGGTCGGGCGCCGACATGATTTATGGTGGCGTCGGGCGCGATGTCCTTGAGGGCTACGCTGGTAACGACAGGCTTCTTGGCGGCGCTGGAATCGATTTCCTCGAGGGTCATGCTGGTGACGACAGCCTCTTTGGTGGCGCCGGCAACGACAGTCTCGTTGGAAGCGGCGGCGACGACGAACTCTATGGTGGTCCAGGTGCCAACTCGCTTCGCGGCGGTCCGGGCGCCGACAAAATGGTTGGTGGTGAAGGCGCAGATGAACTCTGGGGCGACGCTGGCGACGACACCATCGCTGGCGGTCGCGGCGATGACTCGATCTATGGCGAGTCCGGTAGTGACACCATCTTTGGCGGCCCCGATGATGACTTCATCTCTGGCGATTCCGGCAGCGACACTGTGCACGGCAACGCGGGCGATGACATTCTCAATGACAAGATTGAGGCCGGCGAAACGGGCGCGATATTTGGCGGTGCTGGTGACGACTTCATGATCGCGGGCGGCACCGGTGATAGCCGGCTCTACGGCCAGGGTGGCAACGATGTGATTGCGTCAGACGGAGACACCAAAATCTGGGCGGGCCCGGGTACCGATCGAGTAGTCGTCGATGGTTCGGGCATGGCCTGGGGCGGTGCAGGCGATGACGAGCTCGAGGTCAATGGCAGCAGCGTTCGTGTCTGGGGCGGTGATGGCGATGATTCCCTTGAGAGCTGGGCAGACTCTGTCCACCTAAACGGTGGTGAAGGAAATGACGACCTCCAAGTCAGTTTGGGTTCGAACAACGTCCTTATTGGAGGCCCTGGCGACGATTGGCTTCAAGGCTCATCTGGCGCCTGGGTGATGCTGCTCTGGGGCGGTCCCGGTGCCGACATCTTGGAGGGGTCCGGGGCGGAGGACAAGCTCTTTGGCGGCGCCGGACATGATCAGCTCTACGGCGGGAATAGCAACAACATCGATCAGCTGATCGGTGGTTTGGGCGCAGACCGATTTGTGCTTCCCCA
>CALAML010000104.1 GCA_937925845.1 uncultured Acidimicrobiales bacterium
CGATAACCGATACTGATCCAACCGGTCGGAGCGGACCCGCGAAACCGTATGCCGATGTGGCGGTGGTCGGCCGTGAGGGTAAAGGTGTCGCCCCGCCTGGCCACGCCGGTCCGCGCCTCAAACTGGGCCCGGCGACGCCGCCAACGAAGGTTCCGGGCCGCCAGGTTGGCGCGACCGGAGAAGGGGGGAGTGGGGGAAGGCACGGCGGAATCCTACAACTCCTAGTGTCGTCTGGTGAGACCCCGCTGGCTCTCAGGCGACTCCTGGGAGAGTTCTAGGAGAGTCCTAGTTGGGTACTGGTTGAGCTTTTCCAATCATGGCTACGGCCCGATGGGCGGCAGCGATGGCGCCTTCGATATGGCCGGGACTTTGCCGGGCTGTTTCCGTCGAAGACCAGTGGAGCCGACCATCGAGCGCCGGCTCCTGATAGAGGTCGTGGCCATAGCTTTGGTAGGCGGCGAGCTGTTCGACATCGCTGGTGGAGGTGAACTCCTCGTGTCGCCAATCATGGATGATGACCTCGATCGGGTCGGCGGCGGCCGGGCCAAAGATCTCGACAAGTTGGTTAGTGACCTCGGCCTCGGTGGTGGTCGCATAGCCCGGAGGACCGGAGGCAAAACCGAACAGGGCCGCCGGGGTGCCGTCCGGGCCACTCATGTCGTGGATCTCGCGCATCGGGCCGAAGTGGCTGATGGCGGCGCCGGCGAGCCCGGCCTGGCGCCAGAACGACTCGGCGTAATGAACCACCACCTTGGTGATGGCACCCATCCACACCGGCGTCACCCTGGCTAACCCAGCAAGGTGTTCCGGGAGTTGGGGCGTGAATTCGATCTTGGCCACAGCCAGAGCTGGCGGTAAGGCCAGGATCACGTGATTGGCCCGGTAGCTCCCCTTGGTGGTCGACACCACCATGGCGGCATCGCGGCCATCGATCGACTGGACCACTTCCCCAAGGTGGACCGTGCCATCGGGAAGTTGCTCGGCGATCGCAGTGGTGAGGCTGTCGGCTCCGTGGGTGAACCGGCCGCTCGGCACATCGATCGGGTTCCCCTGAAGGCGTTTGGACTGCTGGGGCTCGTGATACATCGCGTCGCCGGCGAGGTGATGGGCAAAGACCTCGGTGTTGAGCTCCTGGATCAGACGCTGCACGTGAGGTTCGCTGGGCCAAAACCAGGTGGCGCCGAGGTCGAGGCGAACCTCGCCATCGGTGGGCGCGGAAGCCAGTCGGCCGCCGACCCGGTCCCTCGCCTCGAGCACAACAACGTTGATGCCATCAGCCACCAATTGGCGGGCCGCAGTCATACCGCTGATTCCGCCCCCCACGATCACAACGTCGACATCGGTGGGCGAACCGTCGTTGTTCTCTAGGCTTGCGTTTAGCTGGTTCGAGCTCGACATCGGTCAGATCTCCGAAGTGGTTATGAGTGGCGCTTACCGGCAAAGAGGTCCAAGGGCACCGTTCAAGAGGCGCCGGGGCGGCTGCAGACCGTAGTGTAACAGCTGAGTCTAGTAACAGGTAGACTCTGGTCGGTATTCCGCCGTATCAAGCCGAATGCCTCGATCCAGGAACCTCTGGGTGGTCTGGAATAGTCGGCACTGCCAGGGTGTCTACGATTGAATAGACTCCACGGGTCAAACGCCCTCGGATGGAATGGGATGGTAAACGCGATGTCCGATCTGCCTGAAGTCCTGCAGCGCCCACTGTCACCCAACGTTGAGCTGCTGCTGGATGCACGGATCCCGGCTCGGCTTGCATGGGTCGCTCCGAATGGAAACCCTCGCGTGGTGCCGATCTGGTTCCACTGGACCGGCCAGCATCTGGCGCTCGCCACCTTCTCCGGAGCCCAAAAGCTCAAGGAGATCGCTGCCGATTCGGTTGTTGCTGTCACCATCGACTCCCAGTCGTTCCCCTATCGCGGCCTGAAGATACGCGGCACGGTCGACGTGGTTGCCAACGAGGGGCTCGCCCCCGAGTACCGGATGGCGGCCGAGCGTTACCTCGGGCCCACCGTGGCCGAGCGGTGGTGCGCAAGCCTGGCCCACCTCGACCAATCCACCATCCTGATCACCCCGACGTGGGCCGGCGCCGACATGTCGGGAGCCGCGTTCCTCCAAGAGGAAGCGCCTGGTTGATCCACCCCCAGCGGAGCGTGGTCCTGCGGCGGAGGGGAAGTAGCCTCCGAGCATGGCTCGCATCCTGGTTGTTACCGACGAAGTCATGGGCGAGGTCCTCGCCGGGCCCGCGCTTCGGGCCTGTGCCATTGCGGAGACCCTGAGCGTCGACCACGAGGTTGCGGTGCGGTCGACCGCTGGCATCGACGTGGCGCCGGTCGCGGGCGCCACCGGCGGTTTTGTAGGCGCCATCGACTTCGGCAACGGCGCCGCCCTCGACAAGGATGCTCTCGAAGATCTCGACCGGTGGGCCGACATCATCGTGTTTGGCGGATACCTGCTGGTTCGGTTTCCCTGGCTGCGTCGCAGCAACACCATCATGGTGGCCGACCTTTACGACCCATTCCATCTCGAAGTGTTGGCCGGCTTCGGGGCCTCGGTGATCAACCAGCCCACCACCGATGACGGAGTGGTCGAAGCCGAGGTGTTGAGCGACCGGATCGTCGATGAAGGCGCCACCGGAGCCCCGTTTCAAGCGGCAGACCCGGATCATCCAGGCGATCACCATCAAGCTCAGACCGATCCTGGCCAAGACCCAAAGGGTGATGCCGCCGAAGAGGCCACCGCCAAAGACGATGCTGCGGCCGACGACCCTCCTGGGTCGGGGGGCCAGGACGCGGTTGAGTTGCACCGGCTCGACACCACCCTTGATGCGCTGAGCGACCAGATGGGTCGGGCCGACTTCATGATGTGTGCTTCGGAACGGCAACGAGATTTCTGGCTTGGGCATTTAGGTGCGGTCGGTCGGTTGAACCCCGTGGCCCAGGCCCAAGACCCCACCTTTCGGAAAATGATCGACGTCTGTCCCTTTGGGCTGGGCGAACCGCCGGTGCGATCGGGAACTGGGCTGCGCGGCCATCGCGACGGTCCGTTCGCGGCGATCGGCAACCACGACCCGGTGGTGCTTTGGGGCGGAGGCGTCTACGACTGGCTTGATGTCCACACCACGATCGACGCCATCGCCCAACTGCAGGCGGAGATCACCGGTTTGCGCCTGGTGTTTCTTGGTGGGCCGCACCCAACCCACGGTGAGTCGGCTGCGCTTCGCGACGCTCGTCGCTACGCCCGCGATGCTGACCTCGGCGACTCGGTGCTCTTCAACGACGCCTGGGTGCCCTTCGGTGAGCGTCACAACTACCTGATGGATGCCAGCGTTGGGATCACCACCCACCACGAGCATCTCGAGACCCGCTTCGCCTTCCGGACCCGCGTGCTCGACTACCTCTGGTGCGGGCTCCCGATGGTGCTCAGCGGTGGGGACGAACTCGGCGATGCGGTGCACCGGGCCGGGGCCGGCGAAGTTTGTGCTCCCGGCGATGTGGACGCCGTCGCCTCCGGGCTGGCCCACCTGCTCACCGACACCGACGCCCACCAACAGGCCGCCTCAGCGGCCAGGGCGCTGAGCGAGACCTACCGCTGGTCGCGAGCGCTGGCGCCGCTGGTGGACTTTTGCCGCGATCCCATGCCGGCTCCCGACCTCGCCGATGAACAGATCGCCGCCGTGGTGGCCCGACGATCCCGATTGCCCGGAACCGCAGTGGCACCGCTCGCCGGTGTTGGTCGCGACGCAGTACGAGCGGCCCGAGTGATCCGCAACGTTGGACCCAGCGACCTGTTGCGTCGAGCCAAGGGCCGCCGCAAATAGCAACGGCAACCCTGACCGTGGTGCAGGACCGCGCTACAACCGGAGTTACCGACACTGCGAGACGACCGGCTCCACCATGGCGGGGCGGCGTCGGGAGGATGCGGTCCGGAAGTCCCCATCGATAGCTGTCGGTGCCGTTGGGTTGAGGGCGGCCATCAGCTGATCGACCTTGGCGTGAAGCAGCACAAGCTCATCGGCCAGATTGGCCTCCAGGGTAGGTCCGTCGGGGGCGACCCGGTCTGAATCGGTGGTCGCAGCCAGCGGCGTCTCCACCAACAGGGTCTCGCAGTTCGGGCAGTGGCCGACGACGTCATGGGTCAGGGCGCCGGCATCGCCCTCGCTGCGAGCGTCCTGTTGCACAAACACGCTGGCCACGTTGGCGGTCAGCGTCGACAACAGTCCGACTCCAACAATCATCAGCACCACGGCCACACCCCGTCCGGCGGGAGTGACCGGGGCCAAGTCGCCATAACCAACCGTTGTGCAGGTGACGACGGCCCACCACAGCGCATCGGGAAACGACTGAATCGAGCTGTCGGGGTGGTTGTGCTCAAAGGCCCAGGTGAGGCCGGCGCCGGCCAGCACCACACCAAAGACCGATAGCAGAAACCACTGGAGGCCCCGGCGTTCCAATATGCGGCGGGCGAGGCGCACGGCCCCGGCCAAGCCGACCACCGCCCGAGCCAAACGCAGCACCCGCAGGGCCCGCAGCGGGCGAAGCATCGGCAGCAGAATCAACGCAAGCTCCAGAAGATGACTGCGCATCATTGCTTTGCGATCGGGGGCCAGCCACCACAACAGGGCGTACTCGGCCACAAACAGCGCCCAGATCACCCAGCTGGCCGCCTCCAAACCCTCGATGGTTCCCGGGCTCAGCTCCCAAATCAACGGTGCCACCAGCAGCCCGCCGAGCACCAGCGACAACACCATCATCGGCGCTTCCAGGGCAGCCTTGGCCTTGGTGTACAGCACCTGGTTTCGGCCGCGGGACCACGGCTCTGAAGCGGTGGTCGGTTCGTGCGGCGGTGTCTGGACCGGCGCCTCAGTTGTTGCCTGGGAGGAGGATGGGGATCGGGTGTCGAGGCTCACCGTTTCAGCATCGACGAACCGGAGCGATCCGTCTGTCGCCGAGCCGACAGATTGCGAATTCTGGAGGCAGGGCTGTTAGCCGCGGGTCAGGAGATCCTCGATGGCTTCGGTGTCGACCGTGCGCCCGGTGTCGATCTTCTTTCGATCCTGCCAGATGCTCGCGCCCATCCGAATCGCCTGGACCTGGGCCTTTACGCGGTTGGCTAGATCGGCGCGGGTCTCTTCGCTACCCCGAACGGCCTGCAGCGCGGTGCGGGCGGTGCCGCCCAAGGACCGGACCACGGTGCGACCCAACATGGCCGGCGACCCGTTTTTGGCGACCACGATCAGCCGGTTCCTAACCTGATATCGATTAAACGACGGCGAACCCTGCACCGTGGATGAGGCGTGGGCGTGACGGATCACCGAGGTGGGCACGGTCCGATACCGCCAGCCCCGAGCCCGGCCGCGCCAGGCGAGGTCCAGATCCTCGTAATACAGAAAGAAGCGATCGTCGAAGAGGCCGACATCTTCGAGGTACTCCGGCCGAAAGAGCACCCCGGCCCCACACCAGCCAAAAACGTCGGCCGGATCGTCGTAGCTGCCATCGTCGGCCTCCAGGTAGCCGCGGTCGCGCCCGAACCCCTGAGCCGCCATCTCGGTGCCGATGTTTTGGATCACGTCAACCGACGCCTGATCGGTGGAGACATCGACCTCAATGGTGCCGCCGGAATCGATAGTCCACGACTGCAACTGCGACGGCGACGACCCGGCATCGGGCTGCCCGGGCCCCGGTCGCGGGGTGATG
Source organism: uncultured Acidimicrobiales bacterium (assembly GCA_937925845.1). GTDB lineage: Bacteria > Actinomycetota > Acidimicrobiia > Acidimicrobiales > CALAML01 > CALAML01. Next base: position 5,694 of record CALAML010000104.1, read on the forward strand.
GTGATCATCGAATTCGGCGGACCGGTAAACGACAGCAAGACCTGATTCTCGCCGTTGGGCCCGAGCGCTGGCACCCACAGCGTCGCCGAGCCATCGAGGTCGAACCAGGTGGCGCCCGTATCGTCGGCCATGCGAGTTTCGCGATCGGCCGCCAGGTGGCAGCGGGCCGTAATCTCATCAAACCCGGAGCCGGCCTCGGGCCGCGGCGTGTCGCTCCATACTGCGGCCGGCTTGTTTTGTGCCCGCACCTGATCCAACCGCACGCCTGTTGTACCGGCGCTGTTCACCTCAATGTCGAAGCCCACGAACTCGGCTTCGAGAACGATCTTGGGACAGACCGCACCGAGGGTCGGGTCGGCCACCAAGGCATCGACCAACGGGGTCAGATAGTGCGGAGTGGCAAAGGCGTCGTTGTTTACCAACCCGACGAAGTCACAGCGGTCGAGGTCGGTCAGGGCCGCGTTGTTCCCAGCGAAACCCACGTTGGTGTCCAGGGGTCGCACGTCAATCTCCGGGAAGCGGTGGCGAAGTTTTTCCACACTGTGGTCGGTCGAGGCGTTGTCGACCACCACGATGTCGAGGGAATCCCTCGGCCAATCGAGATCCAGAAGATGTTGAACGGCTCGGCTCGTGGCATCGGCTTGATTCCAGTTCAGAATGACCAGGCGAACCGATGGTGCTCGGTGGGGCATCTCCGAGCCCGTCACCTCAACCGATAACGACGAGAATGTCGCCTCCACCGACCGCATCGCCAGCAGCGACCTTCACCTCGTTCACGGTGCCGTCGATGTCGGCGGCCACGTTGTTTTCCATCTTCATGGCCTCAAGCACACACAGGGTGTCTCCGGCCGACACGGTGTCGCCAACCGAAACTTCCACCTTCACGATCGTGCCCTGCATCGGTGCCGCCACCTGACCGCTTCCACCGGCGGCGCCACCGCTGCTCGCCGATCGCTTCGGTCGCTTGGCTCCGCCGCCGCCCTTCGCTGGTGCGGCCGCGGCTGCGGACTCCGGCACCCAGACGCTCACAGCAAACCTCTTGCCGTTGACCTCAACATCGACGTCGCGCCGAACCTTGGGCTCATCGTCTTCGTCGCCGCCCGAGCTGGGAGCGGCTCCACCTACACCGGAGAGGTCGAGCACTTCCTCGACCCACTTGGTCGAGTGCTCCGCCGCCACAAAATCGGGGTGTTCCAGAATGGCGATGTCGGCGGGAATGGTGGTGGCCACACCCTCCACCTTGATCTCGTCCAGCGCTCGCAGCATCCGCTTGATGGCGGTGTCGCGGTCCTTACCCCAAACGATCAGCTTGCCGACCAAGTTGTCGTAGAACTGGCTGATCTCGTCGCCGCTGTTGTAGCCGGTGTCGAAACGAACACCAAAACCATCCGGCACTTCGAGGTTGTCGATCCGACCCGGCGACGGCAGGAAGGCGCCGCCCGCAGGATCCTCGGCGTTGATGCGGCACTCGATCGAGTGGCCACGAATCTCGATGTCGTCCTGGGTGAACTCCAGCGCTTCGCCGGACGCCACCCGCAGCTGCTGCTCGACAAGATCGACACCGGTGATCAACTCCGAGACCGGATGCTCGACCTGAAGGCGGGTGTTCATCTCCAGGTAGAAGAAGTCGCCATCCTCATAGAGAAATTCGACCGTGCCGGCGTTGGTGTAGTCACACCCCTTGGCCACCTTCACCGCGGCCTCGCCCATCGCCGTGCGGATCTCGTCGGACAACCCCGGCGCCGGGGCCTCCTCGATCAGCTTCTGATGGCGACGCTGAGCCGAGCAGTCACGGTCGCCGAGGTAGACACAGTTGCCATGGCTGTCGGCGAGGACCTGAATCTCGACGTGGCGAGGCTTGGTGAGGTATCGCTCCATGTAAATTTCGTCGCGCCCGAAGTAGGCGGTGGCCTCGCGCTGGGCCGATTCGATCGACGCCTCGATCTCCTCCTCCGAATTCACCACCTTCATGCCGCGGCCGCCACCGCCATACGCGGCCTTTATGGCGATCGGGTAGCCGTGCTCGGCACCGAAGGACCGAACCTGATCAGGGTTGGTGATCAGGTCGGTGGTTCCCGGTACACCGTGGACGCCGACGTTCTCGGCCGCGGTGCGCGCCGAAATCTTGTCGCCCATCACCTCGATGGCCTCCGGCGGCGGACCGATGAAGGTCACGCCCAGTTCGGTCACGGCGCGGGCGAAGTCAGCGTTCTCCGAGAAGAAGCCGTAGCCCGGATGCACACCCTCGGCACCGGACTCGGTGATCACCTCAAGAATGCGCTCGGTGTTGAGGTAGCTCTCGGCTGCGGTCTGGCCGCCCAGCGCGTAGGCCTCATCGGCAATTCGGACATGGAGAGCATCGCGATCAAGCTCGGAATACACCGCAACGGTGGTGATCCCCAGCTCCTTACAGGCCCGAATGACCCGTACTGCGATCTCGCCTCGGTTTGCAATCAATACCTTTGTGAACACTCGACATTGATACTCCACCGACACCCGTTTGTGCGAGACCAACGGTGTCCGGATGTCGAATTCCTGCAAGCGGCGGCGGCGATGCGGGCCTCGTTTGGCAATGGAACGGGCTCACGGTTGTGACTTGCCAACCGGTGCGGAGCACGGTTTGCTACCCGGGTGACCGAACCAAAGCCTCCGCCGAAGCGTGCGATCGAATGGTCGGTTGAGTGGGTGACCGAGACCGGCTCGACCAACGCCGATCTGGCGGCTCGAGGCGCCGATGCTCCGGAAGGGTCGGTCCTGGTGGCCGACTATCAAAGCGCCGGACGGGGCCGACTCGATCGCGCGTGGGTGGCGCCGGCCGGATCGGGGCTCCTGGTTTCGGTTCTGCTCCGCCCCCGGCTGGATCCCGCCCGGTTGCACCTGGTGGTGGTCGCCGTTGCGCTGGCCGCCGCCGACGCGACCGAAACACTCACCGGCGTGCGGCCCGACCTCAAATGGCCGAACGACCTCCTGGCTCCGGCCGACGATGGTCAGCGTCGCAAACTTGGCGGCATTCTCGCTGAAATCACCCCGCCGACCGGCTCGTCGACCGACGAGGCTCCGGTACTTGTGGTCGGCCTTGGGCTCAACCTCACTCGGCCGCCAGACCAGCCACCGGAGCTGGCCGAACTCGCAGCCGCCACCGCCTACCTCGATGAGTTGGCGACGAACGAGCTGCCGGCTTCCGGCTCTGGTTCGTCAGCCACCGGTTCGTCAGGCTCTGGTCTGTCAGCCGGTGATGTATCAGCCGCGGCCGACTCGACCTCACGCATGGGTCCGCCCGACCGGGCAGCGGTGCTGGAGCTGTTGTTGGAGCGGCTCGGTTATTGGTACGGCCTGGCGGCAACGACCGCGGGCCGAGAGCAGCTGTTGCGGCAGTGGGAGGCCGACCTCATCACCATCGGGCTGCGGGTGCGGGCCGAGCGCCGCGATGGCGACATCGAAGGCCAGGCGATTGGAGTGACCGACGCGGGGGCACTGGTGATTTCAACCGCAGGCGGAGAATCGATCGAGGTGCACGCGGGCGATGTGATCCACCTGCGCTGACCGGGGCCGGCGACTCACCAGCTACGGACTCAAGCTTCCAGCTACGGATCGGTGTCGTGGCCCACCAGCAGCTCGAAACGTCTTGCTACCTCTGACGTGCGTTCCCCAGGTGCGGTTGGCAGGGGCTTGCCGTCGATGGTGGCGATGGCTTGCACATTGCGCGTGCTCGATGACAGAAACGCTTCATCGACCGCATCTAGTTCCTCGATGGCCAGGTTCGCTTCGGTGACCTCGAACATGCCGACGATCAACTCCCGGGTGATCCCAGCCAGACAGCCCGAGGACAGCGGGGGAGTGATCAGCTCGCCATCGATCACGATGAAGATGTTCGAGCCGGTGCCTTCACAGAGGTGGCCGACGGTGTTGGCGAAGATAGCTTCGCTGGCCTCGTGCTCATGCGCGTGCCGCAGGGCCACGACGTTCTCGGCGTAACTGATGCTCTTCACCCCGGCCAGAGCGCTGCGCTCATTGCGCGGCCAGGGGACAGTGGCCACCGCGGCGGTCTCGGGCCACTCCCGCGCCGGAGCGGTCGTCATCATGATGCTGATCGGGCCGGCGCCGCGGCTGGTGCCCAACGGGCCCGGTCCGCCGGTGACGGTGATCCGGAGCAGACCGGGAGCGGCCTTGTTGGCATCGACTTTGTTGGCGTCGACCACCGCATTGGCGGCGGATCTCAAGTCGGCATCATCGGGAAGGGTCATGCCGAGTCGAGCCGCCGACTCACGCAGACGAGCCAAATGCCGACGGAGCGCAAACGGCCCGCCTTCGGTCACCTTCAGCGTTTCAAAGACACCATCACCAACAACCACCCCATGGTCGTTGAGTCGGAGCACCGGATCGTTGGCTGGGACCAGTTCACCGTTGAACCAGGCGTGGGCCGAGACGTCACTTAACAGGGGTTCTTCCACGACCGTGAGGATATGGCGACCGATAGCGTTCCGCTTTGATACCGGGTGTCGCTTTCGGCCGGCGCTGGGGCCCAGCGGCGAAAATCTTCGAAGCCGACCGCGCTACGTGAGGATAGCGATGCACAATACTGCTAACTTCCGAGAAGTCTCTGACGCCAACCAACCCTGTTGACCAATCGTGCCAACCAACCTGTGGACCATGGGATCGAGTGTGAAACAACCGTGAGCGGGGAGCAGCCGCGCCCTCGGCGGAGCTGGAAGCAACGGCTGCTTCTGCTCGCCTCGAGCCTCGGCGTGATCGCCGCGCTCACGAGCGCGGCCGCCTTGTTTTACGTTCGCGACTCCTACCAGCAGATCACCCGGATCGCCGACCCCGAAGTCGATGCCGCGCTGGCCGCGCCTTTGGTGCCTGCGGGAGCGGCGCTCGACCCAAGCTTCGATCCCGGCAAGGCCAAGAACTTCCTGCTGGTCGGAACCGACAGTGATGAAGGTCTCGACCCGGACGACCCGGTCACGATCGGCCGCAACGATCTGTCGCTCAACACCGACACCATGATCGTGCTGCGGATCGATCCCGAGAATGACAGCGCGGCGATGCTGTCGATCCCCAGAGACCTGTGGGTACCGATCGCCGGCACCAACAAGCGCAACCGAGTGAACGCGGCGCTGGCATCGGGCGGCCCCCAGGGCCGAGCCCGGCTGATCGAGACCATAGAGAACTACCTCGAGTTCGACATCAACCACTACATCGAAATCAACTTCCTCGGCTTCCGTGAGCTGGTCGACGATCTTGGTGGTGTGCCGATCTACTTCCAGCATCCGGCCCGTGACTTCAACACCGGCCTCGACATTCTCGAGCCCGGTTGCCACACCCTCGACAGCGTCGACGCTCTCGCCTATGCCCGCAGTCGCAAGTACTGGTCCCACATCAACGGCAAATGGGTCCAGGACCCCACAGCCGACCTCGGCCGAAACGCTCGCCAACAACACTTCATCCGTCAGTCGCTGCGCCGCTCGGTGTCGCTGACCGGCCGCAACCTGCTCCAGATGGGTGAGCTGATCGGTTCGGGCGTCGACAGCGTCAGCCTCGACTCATCGGTAAAGGTTCGAGACCTTCTGGCTTTGGCCAGCCACTTCCGAAACTACGATCCCGACGAATTGCCCTCGTATGCACTGCCGGTCTCGGACCGGGTGATCCGGGGCGAGCAGGTTCTGGAACTTCGCGAAGACGCAGCGCAAACCACTCTGGATGTGTTCCGCGGCCTGGAAGAGGGCGAGATCTCGCCGCGGTCGACCCGGGTGGCGATCAACAATGGAACCGGCACCTCGGGCGAGGCCGGAGAGTTCGCCGAGCTGCTTGAGGCCGAGGGATTCAAGGTGACCCAACTCGGCGACAACCGACAGTTCAACTCCGATGTGGCCACCATCGAACATCGTCCCAAGCATCGGGCTGAGGCGGTGCTGCTGGCGACCTACCTCGAAGGTGAGGTGCGGCTGGTTCGGGTCGACACCGTACGCAACGCCGACATCCGACTCACTACGGCCCCCAGCCTCGAGGCGGTCCGCGATACCCCGGTCGAACGGCCGGAATTGGCTCCGACCACAACGACCACCACGACAGCCCCGACAACGACCACGACCCAGCCAGAGACCGACAGCGCTGACAGTGGTGGCGAGGTCACCACAACGACCACCGTGCCGGTCGACCCCGCAGTGGCTCGAGCGGCAAGATTCGGCGTGGTTACCGACCTGCCCGATGGGGTTTCCTGCGGCTGATCCGGCAGAAACCCACAATCGTTTCGCCGGATCAGGAGATTTGCCCAGCCGACGGGTGAAAAACCCTGCGGAGCTGCCGATAGAGTCCAATGTTGAGTGCGCGGCTTACGCCGCCACGGAGCGCTGGCTGGAGGTCAACACCTAGTCGCGCTCACTCCCCCCACCACATTTCCCGACGCGGGACGAGGTCATGAGCAGCAAGATCGCCATCATTGGTACCGGTTACGTAGGACTCACTACCGGAGCGTGTTTCGCCCACCTTGGTCACGATGTGACCTGTGCCGACATCGACTCCTCCAAGGTCGACATGTTGAACCGGGGCGAGATCCCGATTCTCGAACCCGGCCTCGACAAGATCGTGAAGGAAGGCGTCGATTCCGGCCGCCTCAAGTTTGTGCTCGGTTCCGAGAACGCGGTGACCGATTGCGAGTTCGCGTTTCTGTGCGTGCCCACCCCCCAGGGCGAAGACGACTCGGCCGACCTGAGCTACATCCAGGCTGCGGCCCGCGAGATTGGTCCGCTCCTGCCGCCCGAATCGGTCGTCGTCAACAAGTCGACCGTTCCCGTAGGATCGACCAAGGTCGTGGAGCGTCACCTCGGGCGCAGCGACGTCCACGTGATCTCCAACCCCGAGTTCCTCCGCGAAGGCTCGGCGGTGCAGGACTTCCTCCACCCCGACCGCGTGGTCATCGGTTGTTCGAACACCACCGCAGCAGTCAAGGCCCAGTCGCTCTACCTCGGCGTCAAGGCACCAATCATGGTGACCGACCCAGCCTCAGCCGAAACCATCAAGTACGCCTCGAACGCCTTCCTCGCCACCAAGATCTCCTACGTCAACGCCATCGCTGCGGTGTGTGAGGCGGTAGGCGCCAACGTCTCCGACGTCACCCTCGGCATGGGCTATGACCGCCGCATCGGCGACATGTTCCTGAACCCCGGCCCCGGCTGGGGCGGCTCCTGTTTCCCCAAGGACACTCGGGCCATGATCAAGATCGCCGAGAACGCCGGCTACCACTTCCACCTGCTGAACGGCGTGGTGCAGGTGAACGAAGAACAGTTCGATCGCATGGTCGACAAGGTCGAGAACGCCCTCGGCGGCCAGGTCGACGGTGCCACCGTCGCCTCCTGGGGTCTCACCTTCAAAGCCAACACCGACGATCTCCGCGAATCGCCAGCGATCGAGATTCTCAACCGGCTGGCGGCCAAGGGCGCCAAGATCCGGGCCTATGACCCCGGTTGTAAGAAGCAGCTCGAGAACATCGAAGTGGTCGCCGACCCCTATGAAGCGGTCGACGGCGCCGATGTGCTGTGCGTGCTTACCGAGTGGGACGACTTCAAGTGGTACGACATGGAAGAGGTCGGCGGCCGCATGGGCCACCGCCGAGTCGTCGACGGTCGTAACCTGCTCGACGGTCACACCCTCAAGTCCAAGGGCTTCACCTACGACGGCGTTGGGCGGCGCTAATGGGCCGCATCGTCATCACCGGCGGCGCCGGCTTCCTCGGCTCCCACCTCGCCGATGCCTTCCTGGCCCGAGGTGACGAAGTCGTAGCGGTCGACAACCTGATCACCGGCGACATGGCCAACATCGCCCACCTCGAAGACAACGACGCTTTCGAATACCGCAACATCGACATCAGCGACCCCTTCGATGTCGAAGGCGACGTCACCGCGGTGCTGAACTTTGCCAGCCCGGCCTCGCCCAAGCACTACCTGGACATGCCGATCGAAACACTGAGGGTCGGCAGCCTCGGCACCATGTACAGCCTCGAACTGGCCAAGGACAAAGGGGCCCGCTTCCTGCAGGCGTCCACCTCCGAGGTCTACGGCGATCCGCTCGAGCACCCGCAGACCGAAGAGTACTGGGGTCACGTCAACCCGATCGGCCCCCGATCGGTCTACGACGAAGCCAAGCGGTTCGGCGAAGCGCTGGTGATGGGCTACCACACCAAGCACGCTGTCGATATTCGCATCGTGCGCATCTTCAACACCTACGGTCCCCGCATGCGGGTTGACGACGGCCGCGTGGTATCGAACTTTATCGTTCAGGCCCTCCAGGGTGATCCCATCACCATCTACGGCACCGGCGAACAGACCCGCAGCTTCTGCTACTGCGAAGACGAAGTGCGCGGCTTCCTGGCCCTGCTCGACGGCGAACACATCGGACCGATCAACATCGGCAACGACGGTGAGTTCACCATGCACGAACTGGCCAACCTGGTGATCGAAGTCACCAACTCCAGCTCCGAACTGGTCTACGAACCGCTGCCCGCCGACGATCCGGCCCAGCGTCGACCCGACCTGACCAAAGCTCGCACCCTGTTGGGTTGGGAGCCCAAGATCCAACTTCGTGAGGGTCTGGAGCGGACCGCGGCCTACTTCGAGGCCCAACTCGGCGCCGGTTCCTGACCGGGGTCACGGGGCCCAGGTCACCACTACCGCTACCACCGACGACGGACTGACCAGGTGCGAGTCGCCTACGTCCTTGAACAATGCTGGAATCCGGTGCCCGGCGGCACCGCCACTGCAGCGATAGAAGTCGCACGCGCCCTCGCTGATCGAGACGACACCGATGTCATCGGCGTCTCGGCCAAACATCGCCGACCGGCGCCGCCGGCGTTTACCCCACCGGTCCCGATGCGCGAGCTCCGGCTACCCCGACTCGGGCTCTATGAAACCTGGCACCTGCTCCGTCGCCCACCGGTCGAGCGGGCCACCGGCGCCGTCGACGTGATCCACGCCACCGGGCTAGCCATCCCACCCCGCACCGCACCGCTGGTGGTTACCCTGCACGACCTGGCCTGGATCCACGCCCCGAGCCAGTTCAGCGCCAAGGGCCGCCGCTTCTTCAAACAGGCCTTCGAACTCATCGACGCCGAGGCCGACCTGGTGCTGTGCAGCTCCGAAGCCACCCGGGTCGATGCTGAGCGCCAGGGTCTGAGCCCGGAGCGGCTCCGGGTGGTACCGCTCGGAGCGAAGCCAGCCATCAGCACCGTCACCCCCGACGACATCGTCGAAGTAAAGCGGCGTTACGGCATCCGAGGGCGCTTTGTGCTGTGGGTTGGCACGGTCGAGCCTCGCAAGAACCTGCCCCGTCTTCTCGATGCCTTCGAAGCCGCGGTGGCTGAGCCGCTCGACGGCGAACCGGTGGAGCTGGTTCTGGTGGGTCCGGACGGCTGGAACGAACGCATCGAAGAGCGACTGGCCATCCTCGGCGAGCGGGTCAGACGGGTCGGCTTTGTCCCGATGCGCGATCGCGATGTTCTGTATGCCGGGGCCGATGTGTTTGTCCTCCCCAGCCTCCGCGAGGGCTTCGGTCTGCCGGTGCTGGAAGCGATGGCCCAGGGCACCGCAGTGATCACCAGCTCCGGCACCTCCACCGAAGAGATCGTCGGGGAAGCCGGGGTCACCGTCGACCCGCTCGATACCGGATCGCTCACCACCGCCATCCGTGAGCTCCTGGCGGATACCGCCACCCGGGATCGCCTCGGAGCCGCGGCTCGGGAGCGGGCCAAGGATTTCACTTGGGAGAAAACGGCGGCCGCCACCCGCAGCGCATACGGTGATGTCGCGTGATCACCACCCCACACCGCATCGGTGTCAACCTTCTCTGGCTGGTGCCTGGAGTTGTTGGCGGCAGCGAGGAGTACACCACCCGACTCCTCGCCGGTCTTGGCGCGCGATCCCACCGGGATCTTGAGTTCACGCTGTTTGTGCTCGAACCGTTCCTCGAAGCCCACCCCGACCTGGTGGAGCAGTTCCAGACGGTGGTGTGCCCACTGCACGGCCGAGTGAAATCGGTGCGGGTCGGAGCCGAAAACACCTGGCTCTACCGCGAGGCAAAAAACCAGCGCATCGACCTGATGCACCACGCCGGCGGCATCATGCCAGCCCTGCGGTCGGTCCCTGGCGTGCTCACCATTCACGACCTGCAGCCGCTGATCATCCCGGAGCGGTTCACACCGGTGAAACGTGAGTTCTCCCGACGAGCCATCCCGCCATCGGCCAGTCGGGCTGAGCTGGTCTTCACCCCGTCCGAACACACCAAACAAAGTGTGATCAACAAGCTCGGGGTCCCCTCAGAACGAATTGTGGTGGTCCCGAGCGCCGTTGCCCCCCGCCAGGACCGCCACGGCCAGCGCACCCCGGCCGAGGTGTGTGCGTCGTATGGCATCGAGGGACCGTTCTTTCTGTATCCGGCCATCACCTATGAGCACAAAAACCACCGCCTTCTGCTCCATGCCTTCGCCGAGGTGGCGAGGGATCACGCCGACGCCCAGCTGGTCCTGACCGGTGGTCGGGAGCGCATGGAGGAACGGATCGCTCAGGACATCATCGAGCTCGGCATCAAAGGGCGGGTCAAGCGGCTCGGGCGCATCCCCCGAGAAGATCTCGATGCCCTTTACCGTCATGCGGTGGCCCTCACCTTTCCGTCGCTCTTCGAAGGCTTTGGCGTTCCGGTGCTTGAGGCCATGACGCTTGGGTGTGCCGTTATCGCCACCGATGCCACCTCTGTGCCGGAGGTGGTGGGCGACGCCGGCATTCTGCTCACCCCCAAAAAGTCGGAGCCCTGGTCGGCGGCCATGCGCCGGTTGATCGAAGAGCCGAAGCTCCGTGACCGATACCGCCGGGCCGGCCAGGCCCGCGCCCGCCTCTTTTCCTGGGAACGGTCCTCATCGTTGCTCGAGGCCGGTCTTCGTCGCGGCCTCGACCCCTCGGTCACGCCCACCCGGCCCCGCCCGACGCGAAGCTCAACGCGGACCGCATCCACCCGAACCCAGCTGCGGGAGGTGTGACGATGCGGATCGTGGCCATCTGCCCCCATTTCGCGCCCGATGTGGCACCGACCGGCGAAGTCATGACCACCCTGGCTATGGAGCTGGTGAAGCGGGGCCATGACCTGCACATCATCACCTCGCTGCCCTGGTACCGGCGTCACGCCATCGAAGACGAATGGCGGGGTCGGCCGGTACAGGTGGAAAAGACCGAGTGGGGCCGTATCACCCGCATCACCCCGTTCCCGACCGACAAGACCAACCTGGCCGCCCGCAGCGTGGCCTTTGGCGGCTTCACCCTGGCTGCGACCGTGGCCGGGGTCGCCAGCCGTTGGAAGCCCGACGTGGTGTTGGCCATGTCACCCCCACTCACCCTTGGTTTGGCCGGAATGGCGGTGGCCCGTCGCAGCCGGGTGCCGTTTGTGTTTAACGTGCAGGACATCTTCCCCGATGTGGCGATCGAAGTTGGTGCGCTCAGCGGCGAGAAGGTGATCGCCGCGGCCAAGCGCCTCGAGCTGATGGTGTACCGCGGGGCCGACGCGGTGACCGTGCTCAGCGAAGACCTGGCCGCCAACGTGGGTAACAAGCTGGCCGAAGCCGGTGATGACCATGGCACCGAAGTGGTCACCATCCCGAACTTTGTCGACACCGACCGTATCGCCGCTGGCGAACGGGAAAACTCCTACCGGGCCGAGTTCGGGCTCTCCGGTCGCACGGTGGTGATGTACGCCGGCAACATCGGCTACTCGCAAAGCCTGGAGCTGGTGGTTGAGGCGGCCCGAGAGCTGGTGGACTCCCACCCTGAAGTGGTCTTTGTGATCAACGGTGGCGGATCGGGCCTGGCCGCCCTCAAAGAGCAGGCCGAGGGGCTTCCCAACGTTGTCTTTGTGGGCTTGCAGCCCAAGGAGCGACTGGCCGAAGTGGTAGCGGCAGCCGATATTCACATCGTGGCCCTTCGCTCCGGATTGGCCTGGTCGAGCGTGCCGTCGAAGTTGTACACGATCCTGGCTGCGGCCCGACCGGTGGTAGCCAGCATCGACGAAGGCACCGAGGTGGCGCGAGTGATCGAAGCGGCCGGCGCGGGAGTTTCGGTGCCGCCGGAGAACCTGGGGGCCTTCATCGCCGGGCTGTCGAAGTTGCTCGACAGTTCCGAGCAGCGTCAGGTGATGGGCCAGTCCGGACGCGCTTTTGTGGAGCGCTGGTTGTCGCCAGCCGAGTGCGCTGAAGCTTACGAATCGCTATTCGACCGCCTGATTTCGGGGCGATAGGAGCCTGTTCGCTGGTGTCGATTCGGGCTTCGATCCGATCAGGCTCTGGAAGTCGGTAGGGGCTACGTCAAAACCGGCCGTCGGAACAGTAGCGTGGTTCGGATATGGGTAAGTCAAGTTCTGCCAAGAAGGTGGCTCGCGCGGCACGCGCCGGAGGCACCAGTAAGTCCAGCGACAAGCGGGAGATCGGCTTTCCGCTGGTGATTGCTGGTGTCTTCCTAGTGGGGACCGCGGGGATCTTTGCCGCCAAGTCCACCCAGTCGGCTCAGGCCGAAGGCATCGCCCTTGGCGAACACTGGCACGCGTCGTACGAGATTCAGGCCTGCGGAGAAGTCGTGCCGGGTCAGCTCGACGCCGACGCCAACGCCATCCACCACATCCACGCCCACCTCGACGGTGCCGGCGTAGCTCCGGATGGGCTGATGCACATCCACCCGCAGAGCAGCCAGTTCACCCGCGACGGTGGAACCGTTGGCGCCTTCTTCGACAACGTCGGTGCCGATCTGACCGACGACAAGCTGGAGCTGGCCGACGGCACGGTCTTTGATGAGGCTGAGGGCTGCGAAGGCGACGATGAAGATGCGGTGCTGCGTATCGCCCGCTGGGAGAACGGTTTGTCGGTCTCCGGTGAGCCGGACCAGATCTTTGACCGCCGCCTGGCCCGAACCCGCTTCCAGATGGACGGTGAGGCTTACACCATCTTCTTTGGCCCCTCCGATGCGGAGATCCCGCCGCCGTCCAACGCCGCCAACGTATCCAACGCAAGTGACGTCCAGGCGCCGACGGTGCTGAACCCGGAACTCTTCGAAGATGGCCCCGGTGACGGTGACGGTGACGTCGATGGCGGAGTCGACGGTGCTGCTGATGACGGTGCTGAGGGCGGCGATGCTGAGGCTGACGGCGATGCCGAGGCTGACGCCGACGACGGTTCGGGTGACGACGGTGCCGGCGAAGATGACGGTGCAGTTGATGATGGAGCCGCCGATGATGGCGAATCCGGTGACGATGCCGCGGATGGCGATGAACCGGGCGACGCTGAGGACGACGGGTAAATCTTCCCCGGTAGTTGCACCTTTCGGCTGGGCCCGGCACCCTCCGAAGAGGAGAGAACTATCGTTTTGCTCTGATCAGCCACCTGGCGGGTCAAGCAGCTGACCAAAGGAACTGCAAATGACCAAGCCCGTCGTGGCCATTGTGAGCGGCTACTTCAGCCCGCTGCACATCGGACACCTGGACATGATCGAGGGCGCGGCCGAACTCGGTGACCAAGTCGTGGTGATCGTGAACAACAACGCCCAGCAGGAACTCAAAAAGGGCAAGGTCATTATCGATGAGGCCGACCGACTCCGGGTAGTGAAGTCGCTACGCCTGGTGAACGATGCCATCGTGGCTGTCGACCAGGACCGCACCGTCTGTGCGTCGCTCGTCGCCATCGCCGAGAAGTACTCCAACCACCAGTTGATTTTCGCCAACGGTGGCGATCGCGCTCCGGACTTTGTGCCCGAAGCAGCGACCTGCGAAGAACACGGCATCGAACTGCGCTTCGGGGTGGGTGGCGACAACAAGGCCGATTCCTCCAGCCGCATCAACGTTGAACTCGGCCTCGAAGACGAACCCAGCGCCCCACCCAGCCTCGACACCTAGAGTCTCCTAGAGTTTGGACTTTTCGGGTCTGACCCGGATAACTACAACTCTTGCTGAGCGGACCGTTATCGGAAGAGGTCGTCTTTCGGGTCTCGGACGATGTCCTGGCGAACCGAGCCAGGGCCGAACCAGGATGGATCGCAGCCCCGCACCACGGCCACCGGTGTGTTCTTGGACTTGCCGAGGATCAAATCGGCGGCCGCCGCGATCTCGTCGGCCACACACACTTCGGTCACCTGCATGATGCGGCCCAGCGCGTCCGGGTGGCCCCGTAGGTCGGCCACGGGTTGAATGCCAGCACTGCCGATGGCCACGTCGGTGACTCCTCGACGCCACGGACGACCGAAAGTGTCGGAGATGATCACCGCCACCTCCACGCCGAGGCGGGCCCGCATCACGTCCTGCATACGGCGGGCGGAACGATCCGAATCGACCGGCAACAGCGCCACCTGGCCGTCGGCCACATTCGAGCGGTCGATACCGGCGTTGGCACAGACAAAGCCGTGCTTGGTTTCGCTGATGATCAATTCGCCCCGACGGCGAAGCACCCGAACCGACTCCTCGAGCACCAGTGGCTTGTGGCTCAAGGGATCGTCGGGGTCGACATCGACCATCTGCCCCTCGGCCTTTGACACGATCTTCTGGGTGACGACCAGCACGTCGCCGTCCTGGACCTGGTCGCGGGCGGCATCAACCAGCATGGTCAGCAGGTCGTCGCCCGGCACGATCTCGCCGAAGCCCTCCAGGGCGAATACCTCAAGTCGCTCGCCACTCACCAGCCGTCCTCCACTTCTCAAGCCCGGTCACCATGCCAGGGCGGTAGGTGCATCTTTCACGATCCAGCGGCCAATGTCTCACCCAAATCCGAAATGTCGGAAGAAAACGACAAATTTTGTCGCGTCCCTCCGACATTTCGGAGTGGCTGGTCTTGGCTATTCGCGGCTACACGGCGGTGAGGACTGTCTGGGCCAGTTCGGTGGCGATGTCGACATCGGCCATGATGGTGTTGGTGACCACCGGTGTGAGGCCGAGGGACCGAACCTCCTCGGCGGAGTCGGCATCGGCGGTGTCGATTACCAACACTGAGGCGATGTCGGCGTACATGCGGGCCACACCAACCGCCGTGGCCTCGTGGCCGAGTTCGGTCATCATCCGGTCGGCCGGACCCTTGAGCGCCTTGCCACCGATGATCGGCGATACCGCCACCACCTTGTCCCGGTTGGCGGTGAGGTGATCGCGTACGCCGTCGACGGCCAGCAGCGGCCCGATTGACACGATCGGGTTCGACGGGGCGATCACGGTGATGTCGCTGGTGGCGAGCGCGGCTCGAACTTCCGGAGACACCGAGGCCGACTCGGCGCCATCGAAGCGCACGCTGTGCACCGGCACCGAGTGCTGCCGCTGCACAAAGTACTCCTGGAAACCGATTTCGAGCGGCCCACAGTCGCCACCAGTGCTCCCACCATTAGCTTCAGGCGGGTCGGTGACCGTCACCTTGGTGGCCACCTGGTCGTTGGTAACCGGAAGCAGGGTGAGGGGAAGCTCCCAGGCGGCCACGATCTCGGCGGTAACCTCGGTGAGGGTCGCCCCTTCGTTCAAGCGCTGGGTGCGGTACATGTGGGTGGCCAGGTCTCGGTCGCCAAGGCCAAACCAGGTGATGCCGTCGTAGCGCTTCAACGCGTCCATGGCCTGCCACGTCTCCCCGGCCAAACCCCAACCGGTTTCGGTGTTGATGGCCTCGGCCAGGGTGTAGGTGACCGTGTCGAGGTCGGGGCTGATGTGGAGCCCATGCAGCACGGTGTCGTCACCGGTGTTCACTACCGCAGTAACTCGGGCCGGATCAACAGCCCGAATCACCCCCCGCAAAAGCCGAGCCGCCCCAACACCACCAGCCAAAACCACAACACCACGATCGATCATCAACCAAAGCCAACCACGAAACGGACCAAGTAGCGAAAACCAACAACGGGTGCCAGACCGTTGCCGGTGATCTCAAGAAAACCAGCCAATTGCGAAGCAACGAATGGGCCAAAGCCGAGACACGCAAGCAGAAGGCCGAAACGCGTCGAGCGGCCAGTCACCAGCGCTAGCGAGTTGCCCGAGTACTGCGAGGGACCGAGCAGCGGACTTCGCCAGAAGTCCGGACGAGACCAAATCCGCAGCGCGAGTCGAGGAGGCCCCCCAGGGGCCGACGGATCGAGCCTTGCGGGAATGAATCAGCCGCCTGCGAAAGCGCGTCTCGCGACCAATCACCAGCGCTAGCGAGTTGACCGAGTACTGCGAGGGACGAGCAGCGGGCTCCCCCTGGGAGACCGAACGAGACCAAATCCGCAGCGCGCGGTCGAGGAGGAACCCCAAAGGCCCCCCCAGGGGCCGACGGGTTCCCCGGATCCGCCCTGCGGCAATGAATCAGCTGATGCCGCGGAGCTTTCCGGTGAGCAGGTCGAGGTCGGCGTCGACCATCATGTTGACGAGGTCCTCGAAGGAGGTTTGGGGCTTCCAGCCGAGCTTGGTGGCGGCCTTGGCCGGATCGCCGACCAGGAGGTCGACCTCGGCCGGGCGGAAGAAGCGCTCATCGCGCACCACGTAATCTTCGTAGTTCAAGTCGAGCCGGGCGAAGGCCAGCTCGCAGAACTCACGTACCGAGTGGGTTTCACCGGTGGCGACAACAAAGTCTTCCGGTTCGTCTTGTTGCAGCATGGCCCACATCGCCTCGACGTAGTCGCCGGCGTAGCCCCAGTCGCGCTTGGCCTCCAGGTTGCCCAGCCGTAGCTCGGTGGCGTTGCCCAGCTTGATCTGACAGGCACCGTGGGTGATCTTGCGGGTCACGAACTCCAGGCCGCGCCGTGGGCTCTCATGGTTGAAGAGGATGCCAGACGAGGCGTGAAGGTCGTAGCTCTCCCGGTAGTTTACGGTGATCCAATGGCCGTACACCTTGGCGACGCCGTAGGGCGAGCGAGGGTAGAACGGGGTGGTCTCAACCTGCGGAACTTCTTTGACCTTGCCGAACATCTCGGAGCTCGACGCCTGGTAGAAGCGAATCTCGGGATCCACGAAGCGGATGGCATCAAGGACCCGGGTCACGCCGAGGGCGGTGGTCTCACCAGTCAGGACCGGCTGGTTAAACGATGTCTGCACGAACGACTGGGCCGCCAGGTTGTACACCTCCTGAGGCCGATGGGTCTGCACCACATCGATCATCGAGGCCTGATCCAACAAGTCACCCTGGGTGAAGGTCACCCGGTCCTGAATGTGGGCGATCCGTTCGAAGTTCACCGTTGAGGACCGACGGACCATACCGATCACCTCGTAGCCCTTGTCGAGCAGAAACTCAGCAAGATACGAACCGTCCTGGCCGGTGATGCCAGTGATCAACGCTCGGCGTGTCATAGGTTTATTGTCCTTAACGGGGTAGAGCTGCGGGGGATTGCTGGCCCAAGGATGTCACGCTCAGTTGGAGTTGCGCCACTGAAGGAGAAGATCGCCAAGCGTAGTATCGATCGGGATCGACGCCTGCCACCCCGTGGCATCGTGCAGCTTGGTTGGGTCGCCCCGCAAAACCGGGACTTCAACCGGACGCAGGAGGTTCGGATCGACCTCCAGCTTCATTGGTTGGTCGCTCAAAGCCAGGAGCCGATCAGCGAGTTCCTGCACCGCCATATCCTGGCCGGAGCACACGTTGTAGGCCTCGCCCGGAACCCCATCCTCGACCAGGCGCCGATAGGCCCGAACCACATCGCGAACATCGGTAAAGTCCCGGCGAGCCGAAAGGTCGCCAACCTGGATGATGTCGTTGCCGGTCCGCTCGTTGTCGACGATTCGCGACGCCAATGCCGAAGCCACAAATCGGTCGGTCTGGCCGGGGCCGAGATGGTTAAAGGCCCGGGCCCGGATCACCGGCAGTTGGGAACCGAGATAGGCCTGGAGCCCGAGGAAGTCCGCGGCCACCTTCGACGCGGCGTAGGGCGACACCGGGCGCAGCTCAGAGGTTTCGGTGAGCGGCAGGTCGGCCTCGGTGACCCGGCCGTATACATCGGCGCTCGACACCAGAAGCAGTCGGTCGACGCCGATCTCGGTGGCGGCCAGCAGCACATTGAGGGTGCCCTCGGCGTTCACCCGCAGTGTCACCACCGGTGCCTTCCACGAACCACCGACATCAGACCAGCCGGCCAGGTGATACACCACCTCCGGCTGGGTTTCGCGGAAGAAGTTGTGCAGCGAGTTGCCATCAAGAACGTCGTGACCGGCCTCGCGGTCAAAGGTGATGACTTCGTCGCCCTTTTCCTCGAGGTGGGTGATCAGGTGTTGACCAACAAACCCGGCGGATCCAGTGATCAGAGCTCTGGTCATCGGTCGTTCGCCGATCGGTTCGAGGCCGTGTCGGACCCATCGGCCGTAGCGGCGCCGTTGGAGGTATCGCTTGGGGCAAGCATGCGGCTCAATTCGCGGCGATAAACCTGAAGGCGGTTCACACTCAAAATGGTGAGACCAACGGCGATTGCCGCCGCTTCCTCACCTTTTTCGAGAGCCCATCGAACCCCGTCACCAACGTCGGGGCGCGGATCGGCGGCAGTATCGGCCGAAGAATCAGCGCGATCTGTTGATTTTTGGCGCTCGGTATCGTTTCTCATAGATTCCAAACCACTCTTCCAGCGTACCGGCCACGGTGAGAGGCCGGCTTCCCCCGATGGGGTGGTGTCCGGTAGCCTTTCCGACCTTGACCGATTCCTCGCACTCGTCGGTTGCTCAGCCGGGTTCCGGCCCGTCCTCCGCGTCCGCGGACGCGCCGAAATCCCGAGCAGCCGGAGCAAAAGTGCCACCTGTAGTGGTGGTGCTGGTTACTCGTGATGCCGGGGAACGGTTGGAAGAGTCTCTCGAGAGCCTGGCCCAGCAGGACTACCGCGAACTCGTGGTGCTGGTGGTTGACGTCGACAGCGACGAAGATCCGACCGCCCGCGTCGCCTCGGTGCTGCCCAATGCCTATGTGCTGGGCGTCGACGAGAGCACCGGTTTTGCCGAAGCGGCCAACGCGGCGGTGGCGTCGGTTGAGGGGGCCCGCTTTGTGCTCTTCTGCCACGACGACGTCGCCTTTAAGCCCGACGCTGTCCGCCAGATGGTCGAAGAGTCGTTCCGCTCCGACGCGGCCGTGGTCGGTCCGAAGCTGGTCCGGTGGGATCACCCCCGCGAACTGGTCTCCGTTGGCCTCAACGTAGATCGATTCGGAGTTGAGTCGCCCCGGGTGGAAGCGGGGGAGTTCGATCAGCAGCAACACGATGGCGTTGATGACGTCTTCTCGCTAAGCGGTGCCGCGGTGCTGGTGCGCTCCGAAGTGTTCGAAGAAGTTGGCGGCTTCGATGAAGCCATCATCGCCCGAGGCGAGGTCCTCGACCTGTGCTGGCGAACCCAGGTCGGTGGCTATCGCGTGATCGTGGCGCCGATGGCGAGGGTCCGATGGTCGGGCTCAGCTCAGCTGCGCTCTACCAGCGAGGGTGACCGGCTCCTGCTGCGTCGGCATCGACTTCGCTCGATCCTGACCAACTACAAGCTGTCGACCCTTCTACGGGTGCTGCCGGTCATCTTGATACACGACTTGGTCGAGATGATGGCTTCGGCTTTGTCCGGCCGGCGGGTCCGGGCGCGGGAGGTTGCCAGCTCCTGGCGGTGGAACCTGGCTCAGCGCAAGAGCGCTCGTGAGCGACGCAAAGAACTCAAGCCCGTTCGCCGATTGTCCGACTTCGACGTCCGGCGGATGCAGGAGCCTGGAAGCACCCGCGTGCTGCGGTTCCTGCGGGCACGCTTCGGGTTGGCGGGCCCCGATGAGGCACTCGGCAATCTGCGGGTGACCCTAAGCGATGCGCTGATGAGTCGGGCTCATCTCGACGTTGCGGTGGTGGTGGCCTTCGCCGCCTTTGTCTTCTTCATGGGCAGCCGGCATCTGATTTGGGGCTCGATTGCGGCCTTTGGCGACTTCCTCCCGATTGGTGACAGTGCCTCTGACCTTCGTTCCTTCTGGGGCTCGGGCGTTCGCTTCTCCGGGCTGGGCTCGGAAACGGCAGCGCCCACCCTGTTCGGGTTGCTGGGACTCCTTGACCGCCTCCCGTTCGTCAGCGCCGGAAACGTGGTCAAGGTCCTTACTCTTGGTGCCCTGCCGTTCGGCTGGTTCGCCACCTGGCGCCTAGCCCGACGACTGGAGACCCGACGGGCCCGTCTGGCTGCGGTGGCGGTCAGCCTGGCCATCCCGCTGCCCTACAACGCCTTGGCGTTGGGGGACTGGTCAGCGCTCACCGCCTGGGCGGTTGCTCCGCTGATCCTCGGCCGTTTGATCGATGCCAGCGAAATCGAACCCCTGGCTATTCCTCGCCCACCCCTGGCCACCGTGTTGGGGCTTG
The DNA here is from genome assembly GCA_937925845.1 of uncultured Acidimicrobiales bacterium. Classification (GTDB taxonomy): domain Bacteria; phylum Actinomycetota; class Acidimicrobiia; order Acidimicrobiales; family CALAML01; genus CALAML01. The sequence continues at coordinate 25,997 of CALAML010000104.1, forward strand.
GTGCCATCGTGGCCCTTGCGGCCACCGTCAGCCCGGTGGTGGTGCTGATGACCGTGGCCATGGGCGTGGTGTTGATCCTCGGCTCGCTCCTGCACGGCTCGCCCGCCGGGATGGCCCGCGTCGCCGGCGCCACCATTGCGGCAGCCGGAATGGCGATTGTGGCCCACCTGCCGTGGAGCATCGATCTGATCAGCTCGATCGACGGATGGACCAGCATTGTTGGCATCCGGCCACGGCTTGCCGACGACATCGGGGCTGTCGAGGTCCTGCGCTTTCAGACCGGTCCCCACGGGGCGGGCTGGCTCCTGATCGGCCTGTTAGCGGCATCGTTCGGGGCGGTACTGATCGGCCGCGAATGGCGACTTGCAGCTGCGGTGCGGCTGGGCGCCGTCGCGGTTGCCTTCTGGGCCATCGCACTAGTCGCCGGAAGCGGGGCCGCACCGTTCGCCTTCCCCAGCGCATCGACCATCCTGGCCCCGACCGCGGCCGCCGTTTCGCTTCTGGCTGGCCTCACCGTCACCGCGATGGGCCGTGACCTTCGGGCCTACCGTTTCGGGTGGCGACAGTACTTCTCGTTCTTTGCTCCACTGGCGTTGCTGGTGGCCCTGGCCCCGACTCTGGCCAACTCCTTCGACGGCCGGTGGAAGTCGCCACAGTCCGGCTTTGCCGGGACCTTTTCGTTCCTTGAGGACGAAGCCGCAGGACGAACCGGAGACACCGAGGACCCACGCCAAGCCCAGGACTTCCGGGTGCTCTGGGTCGGGCACCCCGACGTCGTGGGCGGAGACGCCTGGCGGCTGACCGAAGACGTTTCGTACCTCATGACCGTCAACGGCTTCATCGGGCTGAACGAACGCTGGCCCGGACCCGAAACCAGCAGCGACGAAGAAATCCAGGAAGCGGTGCTCGCCGGGGCCAGAGGCGACATGACCCGACTCGGTGCGGAGCTGGCGCCGGTGGATATCCGCTACGTGGTGGTGCTCGAGGGTAACGCTCCGGCACCACGCACCACGGTGGAACGTCCGGCGCCCGCATGGCTCACCGACTCTCTGGCCCGACAGCTCGACCTGTTCGAGGTGAAGGTGAACGAAGCGGCCCGAATCTACCGAAACGTGGCCGGGGCCGACTCCGACCTGGCGGTCAGCACCGTCGGGGCGCCAAGCGGCACCTTGGAGAGGTCCACCAACCCGCCAGCGGTTCGCCGCGGGCTGCAAGTGGCCCAGATTCTGATCTGGCTGGGTGCGCTGGCGGTGGCCCTCCCACTGATGGTGAAGAGCCGGGCGGCCCGTCGCGAGGCCTTGGCCGAGCGCGACACCCAACGAATCGGCGAGGCCGAGACCGATGTTGAGTTGGTTGCCGCGCCCCGCGGGTCGACTACCAAGACGGCCACCACGGCCAAGACCCGCCGCTCTGGCCGCCGGCGACAGAAGCAGGCCGACGACACCAAACGCTCGGACCCTGAGCAGTCTGATACCGAAGACCCTGAAGGCACCGACACCGACGCTGACGAGATCGATCTGCGGTCGCCCAAAGAGATCGACCTGCGCAAACCGGTCGCCGCCGAGCAGGCCGCAGCCGACGGCTCCGAACCCAGCAGCGACAAGGCCAAACCGGTCGGGCAGCCATGAGATCCTGGCGACTCCCGGCAATGATCGCACTTCCCGCAGCACTGGCCGCGGCCGTACTCGGCGCGCCGGCGCTTGAGCCCTCGGTGACATCGACCGAACCGGTCGGCGCTCTGGTGGAATCGGAACGCCAACCCGGTGTATCCCCCGATGACCCAGTCACCTGGTTCTGTCCCGGTGTGGTTGGCGATCATCAGATCACCCTGGCCAACATCGGCGACGAGGAGCGGATCGCCACCGTTCGCGTGGCCGACGCAACGGCAACCGAAACCGTAAAGCGCCACATCGTCTCCGCAGGGTCGATCCGGTCGGTGGCGATCAACGAACTGGGTGTTGAAGCCGGACCCTCGGCCACCATCGAGAGCGACGGCCCCGGGTTGGTAGCCACCCACGAGATGATCGACGAGGGCGGCCCGTCGCGAGCCAACTGCTCCCAAACCACCGGCACCCAATGGGTGGTGCCGGGTGGAGACACCAGCGATGGCGCCAACGACAACATCGTGTTCTACAACCCCTTCCCGGCCGATGCCGTGGTCGAAGTCGAGTTTGTGACCCAAAGTGGCACCCGACCCGACAATGCCGAAGTGCTGGTTCGAGGCCGTCGAACCGCTCGACTTTCCACCATTCTTGAAGTGCCGCTTGAACGAGTGGTTTCGGTCGACGCCACGGTGGTGTCCGGCCAGGTGGTCGGACAGCGAGTGGCCCGAACCAGCCGCGAACGAACCGGCCTGTCGATCACCTCGATCAGCGAGGGTCCGGCCTTACAGTGGGCCTTCCCGGTTCACGCCCCAACCGGAAGCAGCGAGCGCTACCTGATCTTCAACCCGAACGAGGCCGATGCCTCGGTCGACGTCGACATCCTCTACGACGACATCGTGCCTGGCGATCGTGGAGACGACAACAGCGACGGGGCCGACAATCAACGGATCCAGGTGGAGCCGTTCCAGATCGACCTACTTGGTCGGTCGGTGGAGGAGCTCGACCTCGGCGCCGTGCTCGAAGACCGTCTACCCCGAGACCGTCCCCACACTGTGGTGGTGCGGAGCGTGACCGACCAGCCGGTGGTTGTTGATCAGGTGATCGGCGGAGTCGACGGAATTGGGCTCTCCGTCGGGCCGGGCCAACCGATGGCAGCCACCGAGTGGATCCACACGGTCACCGACCCAACCACACAACTCATGGTGCAAAACCCCGGCAGCGAGTCGGTTGAGGTACGTTTCGTGGGCGCCGACACCAGCGCCGACTGGCATGACACCACGATTGAACTCCGACCCCGGACCCGACAGGTCGTAGAGCTCGATGGACTGGCTGGTTCCCAGATCGTGTGGGTGGAAGCCGACGGCCCCATCATCAGCGCCGAGGGCACCCGCTCGATCAACGACGAAGGCGATACCTCGAGAATCTCCTCAAGACCGGGCCTCCCCGTGGCTGGCACCACCTCCGCCATACCGAGCTAGCTCGCAAGAGCCAGATTCAAGCAGCCGGGCCGGGTGCCTCAGGCGCTGTCGATACGCCGAAAGGCCTCCGTCAGTCGTCCTTCGGGCAGCCCGTTCTTGGCGGTAGTCCCCTCGGCCCACGTGCGCAGGAGCGACTCGACATCAAAGCGTTCCGAGACCTGGCTCTCGTGGGCGCTCAGCGCGGCGATCTTTTTGTCGAACACATCGGTGATGTCGATAAAGACATCCTGTGGGTCGAGGCCAGTCACCCAAATCTCCGGTACGGCGTGGGGCTCAAGGCCCTCCTCCAGCAGTTGCGGATGAGCATGGGGGTTGCGGGCGTCGGGGTAGACCGCAGCCATGGTGGCTTCGCCCACGGCAAGATGGTCGGGGTGGGATCCATACACGCTGTCCCAGTTACGCTCCGCCCGCTGGGTGATCACCAGGTCGGGCCGGACCTCGCGGATCGCTCTGCTGATGGCGGCACGAAGTTCGAGGTTGGGCTCCAACGCCCCATCCGGTAATCCGAGGAAACGGACGTCGGCCACTCCAACCGCGGCGGCTGCGGCCCGCTGCTCGCGTTCGCGCAGCGCCGCCACCTCGTCGCGGGGCAGGTCCTCCGGCGCCCCGGCCTCTCCGCTGGTCACGAGACAGTAGGTGACCCTGATGCCGGCGTCGACGAGGCTGGCCATGGTGCCCGCCGTGCCAAAGTCGATGTCGTCGGGATGAGCGACGACCACCATGGCGGATTTGGCGGCGATGTTTTGGAGATCGAGAAAGTCCACCCGGCCAGTATCGCTCAGGCTCGGGCCGCACCCACCCGCGTTCCTCAGCCTGGTTCGCTCGCTCGGTTCGAGGCGTGTCTTGTCTCGCGAGCTGTGTCGTCAACCCGGCTGATCGGCGTTGGTTGAGCGACCATCTACACAGCACCGTTGGTCGGCCCGGTTCGGGCACTCTTTCGGTTAGCTGTGATCGTGGGTGGTCGTGCAGCTTTGGGGGACCGAGCCCGGCTCACGGGCTTCGGCCACCGCCGCCCACAGATGGGTCACGCTGGCCGGCCCCAGGAACGAACGCATCACCACACCCTCGTTGTTGACGATGACGGTGGTGGGCACTGCCTCGATGTTGTAGCGGTCATGGAGATCCTTATGGTCCTCCACGTCAACGCGCTGCACCGCCACCTGGTCGCTCTCGAGCGGTTCGGTGCGTTCCCACGACCCCTTGCAGCTGTCACAGGTCTTGGACGAAAACAGCGCAACCAGCCAAGGGGCCCCCGGCTGGGCAAAGTCGGCCCGATTAATCTGGGTCGGAGCGGTAAAGGTCTGTCTGGTGGTGGTGGCCACCTCGCCCGGTTCGCGACGCTGGAGAATGAGGGCCACCCCCACCGCTATCGCGGCAAGCACAACCATCACGATCAATCGCTCCATAGTGTAATTATACGCCGCAGGGCGGTCCGTAATGTCGGCGCTGGACGCGGTATATCAGTGTGTAGCCCCGACATTTCCCACCAGGTCCGTAGCCGGGTCCGTAATGTCGGCG
>CALAML010000105.1 GCA_937925845.1 uncultured Acidimicrobiales bacterium
TCGCCACCGATGTCGAGCAGATCCGCCCCCTCAGCCCACAGCGTTAACCCATGAGCGATCGCAGTGTCGGGCCGGTCATGAAGCCCACCATCGCTGAACGAATCCGGCGTCACGTTCACTATGCCCATGATCTGCGATGGGCCCATGATCTCCGATCGACCCGCGAGCCCCGACCCAGCGGTGGCCGCGCCAGCGGCCGCACCTTGAGAACCGGTTTCGCCACCATCGGCAAACGCAGGGGCAACGGCGATCGGCCCGATGCCGCCAGAGGATCCCATCAACCCACGCTCACCCAGCGGTGCCGGCCCAAAGCGCCCCGGCCAAACATCATGTGCCGATAAAGCGCATGGCCTCTGAACGGGTGGAGGCGTCATCACGGAACAACCCACGCACCGCTGAGGTTACGGTTGACGAACCCGGCTTGCGGACACCGCGCATCGACATACACAGATGCTCGGCCTCGATCACCACCAACACGCCACGGGGCTCGAGCACCCGCTCGATCTCGTCGGCCACCTGACTGGTCAGGCGCTCCTGCACCTGGGGCCGCTTGGCATAGGAGTCCACGAGCCGAGCGAGCTTGGAGAGCCCGGTGATCCGGCCCTCCTTGTTGGGGATATAGGCCACGTGAGCCTTGCCCATGAAGGGCACCAGGTGATGCTCACAGAGCGAATAGAGCGGGATGTCCCGCACCATCACCATCTCGTCGTGGTCGGCCTCAAAGGTTACCGACAGGTGCTCGCTGGGATCGTCGTGCAGCCCGGCACACACCTCGGCGTACATCCGAGCAACACGCGCCGGAGTATCCAGCAGGCCGTCGCGATCCGGATCCTCACCGATCGCGGCCAGGATCTCCGAGACCGCGGCTTCGATGCGAGGGAGGTCCATCGGAGTGTCGATCTTCTTCCGCTTCCGCGCTTTGCTCATCTTTGGCCTCGCTCACTGGACTCACTGGATAGGTAGGGGGGTCGAATTACACAACCAGACCGCAGAGTACCGGCGAGCGGCGGCGTCACCGCAGTTCGATCTCCGTGGCCGACGCCAACCGGGCCGAACTCAGCTTGGGAGCCGACTTCGGACCACCGGTCGGAAGAAGCTCTTTGAGCTCCGCCTCCCCGAGCGTCTCATGTTCCAGCAGGGCATTGGCCAGTCGGTCGAGCGAATCCCGATGACGCTCGAGCAACAGCCGGGCCCGATCGTGGGCGTGCTCCACCAGATCCCGCACCTCGGTGTCGATTTCGGCAGCCACCGCGTCGGAGTAATCAACCTCGTGGCCGACCTCCTTACCGAGGAACACCTCGCCGTTGCGGCTCCCCAACTTCACCGGACCCATGTCGGTGCTCATGCCAAAGGTGGTGACCATGGCCCGAGCCACCGAAGTGACCTTCTCGATGTCGTCGGCGGCACCGGTGGTGACGTCGTTGAAGATGATCTCCTCGGCGGTGCGTCCACCCAGCAGCATCGACATCTGATCCTTCAACTGGCTCTTGGTCTGGAGATAGGTGTCGGCCTCCGGCAGCGCCAGCGTCCAACCCAAGGCCCGCCCTCGGGACACGATCGACACCTTATGAATCGGATCGGTGTGTTCCAGCAGGTGCCCCACAAGCGCGTGGCCCGACTCGTGGTAGGCGATCACCCGCCGCTCACGCTCGCTCAACAGCCGGGTCTTGCGCTCCGGTCCGGCGATCACCCGATCGATGGCATCCTCCACCAGATCCATGGTGATATCGCCACCGCCGTTACGAGCAGCCAGCAGGGCCGCCTCGTTCAACAGGTTGGCCAGATCGGCTCCGGTGAAGCCCGGCGTGCGGCGAGCGATTACATCAAAGCTGACCGAATCGTCGATCGGCTTGGCCTTGGCATGCACCTCGATGATGGCCCGTCGACCGGCGAGATCGGGGGCGTCGACCACGATCTGGCGGTCGAAGCGACCCGGACGGAGCAGCGCCGGATCAAGAATGTCGGGCCGGTTGGTGGCGGCGATCAGAATCACCCCACTGGTGACATCAAAACCATCCATCTCCACCAAGAGTTGGTTCAGCGTCTGCTCGCGCTCGTCGTGACCACCACCAAGCCCGGCGCCACGATGGCGGCCTACGGCATCGATCTCATCCACAAAGATGATGGCCGGAGCCGCCGACTTGGCCTGATCGAACAGGTCGCGGACACGACTGGCGCCTACACCAACAAACATCTCGACAAAGTCGGAACCGGAGATGGAGAAGAACGGTGCGCCCGCCTCACCGGCAACCGCACGGGCCAGCAGCGTCTTGCCGGTACCCGGGGGGCCAAAGAGCAGCACACCCTTGGGAATCTTGGCGCCAAGGGCCTGAAAGCGGGCCGGATCGGCCAGGAAGTCCTTGATCTCAGCCAACTCGGCCACCGCTTCATCGGCGCCAGCCACATCATCGAAAGTGACCGTCGGCTGATCCTTGCCCACCGAGCGGGTCTTGGCCTTGCCGAACTGCATCACCCCGCGGCCGCCGCCCTGCATCGAGTTGATCAGGAAGAAGAACACACCGATCAAGATGATGATCGGCAGCAGGTTAAACAGCAGCGTGGTCCAGATGGATGTGGGCTGGCGATCGACTTCAAGATCGGGATACTCGGCGATGAGCTCATCGCCGAACTCGGCCGGGTAGTTGACCTCGAACTTGGTGCCGTCGCTCAACTCGCCCGCGATCTGGTTCGACCGATCCTTCAGCACCGTCTCCGAGATGTTGACCTCACCCCGCTCCGCGAAGTCCTCAAACTGGGCCACCGAAAACTCTTCCGGGCTGTCATCGCTACGAACAACGCGATAGAGCCCGAACAGGGTCAGGAGCACAAGGGCGCCAACGAGGAGCCGGGTACGAGGGGGAATGGTCTTCTTCACAGAACCACCAAGGCTAGCGACAAGTCAGGGCCCAAGACCAACGGGCCTGCCCTAGTGACGTGTCGCTGGTCAGCTTCGGGACAGGCGAAGTCGGTTCTCGGTTCGCCGGACCCACCAACCGTGGCCGACCTCGGTGCCGATGGCATCGCCGGCAGCGACCGACATCACCCGCTCCACCGTGGCTCCATCCACCGGATGCTCCGCCGAAATTTCCCTACCCAACCAGCTACGGATCGCCACTCGGGCCAAGGCCGGGTGAGCCTGACGCAGAGCACGGGCGTCGGCCACATCAAGGTCCTGCGCCAACTGGTGCAGCAGGTCGTCGACCTCAGCCAACAGCTCCGATTGGCGGGCGATCACTCCGGCCACATCACGCTCGGCAATATCGTCGAGCAGCGGCAACAACTCATGGCGAACCCGGTTGCGGCGAAAGGCGGGGTCACGGTTCGACGGATCCTCGATCGGGTTGATGTCGAGGGCACGACAAACGGCCTCGGTTTCGGAACGGCGCAGCGCCAGCAACGGGCGCCGGGACTCTGGACGAATGCCGGCCAAGCCCCGCACCCCGGCACCGCGCATCAGGTTCAGCAGCACCGTCTCGGCCTGATCGTCGGCGGTATGGCCGGTCAGGGCATCAGGCCCGAGCAGCTCGTAGCGGGCATCACGGGCGCGCGCCTCCAGGTTCGGCCCCGGCTCCACCTTCGCCGCCTCCAGGCGGGATGCAGCCCCGAAGCGATCGGCCAGCGCGGCCACCACCGCCCCCTCGTTGTCGGACCTTGGGCGCAACCCATGGTCGATATGGACCGCACACACCGACAGCCCCGACGCCACCGCCAGCACCAACAACGCAGAGGAATCGGCCCCTCCCGAAACGGCACAATCCACCACTTCGCCGGGCACCGGCACCGGAAAGGTGCAGCGCTCCAGCAGCGGAGCCACCACCGGGTGGCGGGCCAACTCGAGCGCGACATCCTCACCGTTCATTGTTGATCCGGATCAATTGAGGTCGCGGAACCAGGACCGTCTTAGGCCGTTCCGGAAGGTGGCTCTGAAGTTCAGGCCCCGCTGACCGCAAGCTCGGACTCTGACTCATCAGCAATGCGATCGATCCAGGTCTGCGGGTCACGGATTTCGGAGATCGTGGGCAGGTTCTCTGGCCGTTGCCAGACCCGATCCATGAAGTCACGACCCTCGGCGCCCTCAACAAAGTTGATAAACGCTTCGCCCTGTTCGTACTGGGCCATCTTGGCTTCGAGGCCAAGAACCTTCTGGAACAGCTTGTTGAACTTGTTGGCCGACTGGCGCCGCTGGCGCAGCACCCGACCGAAACGATCGGCGCTGGGCAACAGGTCTTCACCGGCGCGATCCATGGTGATGTCGCCATGGCCTTCGAGCAGGCTCATCAAACCGCCGAGCTGATCGATGACCGCCTTTTGCTCATTCGATGCCACCAAGCCGGCGATACCACCGTCATCAAGCGGGTTCTTGCCCGACTTGATCGACGCAAACGCCCGACCCATAGCCTCGTTGAAACGACCCTCATCGGGCTCGACCGAACCGACCAGCTGGTTCACTAGGCTCAGGAAGTGCTCCCGCATCCACGGCACGCCGGTGAACTGGGCCCGATGGGTGACCTCATGGAGGGCCAACCACAACCGGAACTCGCGGGGCGGAAAGCCGTACTTCTTCTCCAGGGCTAACACGTTCGGGCCCACGTAGTAGACGATGTCCTGGTCTTCCGGGTTGTCGTCGTCGACCACCAGCAGGTCGTACTGGCCGAGCACCCGACCCGACATCCAGCCGAGCACAAAGCCCACCTCGGCGCCGGCGGCCCGGGCACCTACCGCGGCACTCGGACCGGCCTCGATCTTTTCTTCCATCTTCGACAGCAACGGCTTCAACAGCCGCTGGAACGAAGCCAGGTTGGCCCGCACCCAGTCGCTGCGATCAGCCACCTTGGCGCGAGCCGGGCCATCGAGTGACACCAGACCGGTCTCGGCCGCCACCAGTTTCTCCGCCTGGGCCGTGAGCTCTTCGAAATCGGGCACCAACGAATCGGCGTGATAGGAGTCCTCGTAAGGATCCTTCGCCGTCACCTTGGCCGCGACACGCTCGGCAAAGGACCAGTCAACCGCCCGGCCGCTCACCAGCTATCGCTTCTGGTATTGCGGGCGGACAACCTTGTACAGGTAGAGGCCGATCAAAGCGAAAATGAACAAAATGCTGGGAATGAGGAGGGCAACGCCCACCCAGTGCCACCAGATTGGAGCCGCGGCTACAAAGGTCATAGCCCACATCGTAGAGCCTCCAGCCCCGCACTGTGCATCCCGGGACGGTCACAAGATAAAGACCCAGACAGCTGAAGTTTGTAGTTTTCCGGGTCAGACCCCGAAAACTACAAACTTTTGGTTTGAGCGCTGGCTGAGCCGACGGACAAACGTTGATATGGGAGGCTGGACCATGGCCCGACTCGAACCGCCTGATCCTGGCCTACCGATCAAGCTGGAGCCGTGTTCGAACGGTGAACATCTGCCGCCGCCCGCCACCCCACTGGTGCGCAACACCATCGCCCGCACCAATAAGGTCGTTGATGCCAAGGCCCGACGGCTCGGGATAAGTCGACGCCAGTTCCTGCGATCCTCGCTCGGCACCACGACAATGATGGCCGTACTGGCAGCCTGCAGTCGCGACGAAGGCCAGACCGGGGGCCGCTTCGAACCCGAGGGCTCGAACAGCTCCTCAACCTCGACAAGCTCGGGTTCGTCCGCCTCTTCTTCATCTTCCTCCTCTTCTTCATCTTCCCCCTCGTCGACATCATCGGCCCCGGCCACCGACCCCGAAGCCGACGACGGCATCACGCTCGACGAGGAAGCCGCCGACGACGCTCTGGCCCCGCCCGAGAGCGAACTGATCTTCGACGTCCAAGGCCACCTGCTCGAATACCCGGACGATGCGCCGGGCAACCCGGGCTTCCCTCAATCGAGCTGCGGCGAGGCTGCACCCGGCGATTGCTACGGCATCGATCACTTCCTCGAAGCGATCTTCCTCGACAGCGACACCACCATGGTGATGCTTTCGGCCATCCCCTTCGGCGGCGGCGCGTTGTCGCCCGAAGTGATGCGGCGGGCCATCGATGCCGCCGGCCGCATGGGATGCGAAGACCGGGTGATGATGCAGGGGGAATCGTTTCCGACCTCGGCCGGGCTCGATGCGATGGAGCGGGTGGCCGCGGACTTTCCGATACGGGCTTTCAAGACCTATACCCACAACGGCGGGCCACCTTGGCGCCTCGACGACGACACCGGCCAGGCCTACTTCGAAAAGGTGCAGGAGGTCGGGGTGCCGATCGTGGCGGTGCACAAGGGGTTATCGGGCAACAACGTCTGGTCCTCGCCAGTCGATGTGGGCCCGGCCGCGGTGAACCATCCCGGCGTCGACATCCTCGTTTACCACTCGGGCTACGAGTCGTCGATCACCGAAGGCCCCTACGACCCGGCCAACGACACCGGGGTGAACCGGCTGATCACGTCGGTTCGCGACGCCGGACTCAGCAGGGCCGACGGCGCCACCGAACCGCTGAACGTCTATGCCGAGCTGGGCTCCACATGGCGCAACGTGATGGGGAGCCCCGACGAAGCGGCTCACCTGATCGGCAAGCTGTTGGTCCACCTTGGCGAGGACAACATTCTGTGGGGAACCGACTCGATCTGGTACGGCTCTCCTCAGGACCAGATCCAACTGTTCCGGGCCTTTCAGATCTCCGACGAGTTCCAGGAACGCTTCGGCTACCCGGCCCTTACCCCGCAGATCAAGGCCAAAATCTTCGGCACCAACGCCGCCGCGGTCTTTAACGTTGACCTGCCCGAGTTGGCCTGCGGCATCGACGCCGATGCCATCGCTGAACTCCGCAACGAACGGGCGTCGGGACCGCTGGGCCCACCGACCAACCACACCCACGCCGAGCTCGGACTACAAACCTTCCGCCGAGACTTCGGCTGAGCAGCTGCCTCGGAAACACATGCCCCGAACCGGGTCCGTTCGGGGTCAGACCCCAAAGGTGCCCGGTTGGCCTGCTGGCGCAGGGAAAATCGGGGTGCGCGGTTTGCTAGGAGACTCCTCGGAGACTCTTAGCCTTCGCGGCCGATCGCTTCTTCGATGCGACGGCGGAGGTCCTGGGGAACTTCTTCTTTGCACTTGGTGGCGATGACATTGCGCAGGTCGGCCTCGAAGTCGAAGGCCTCAAAGCACGGACTGCAGGAATCGAGATGGCCCTTGATCAGTGAGCGCCGCTCGTCGTCGAGTTGACCATCGAGGTAGCTGTACAGCTCGGCCACCGCATCGCTGCAGTCCGGCTCGGAACACTCGGCGCCCGCCGCACCGGGTCCGCCCGCTGGCGCTGGCTGGTCGGGGCTGTTGGGTTCGGAAGTTGGATCGGCCATGGGAAGAGGATGAGCTCAGTCGGTTGCTACGGGCGTGGCGACTGCGGCATCGGAGTCGCCGGCATTCGGAGAATCTGGCGCATCGGTGGAGCTTGCGACGTCGGTAGCGGGTTCAACAACCGCATCGACGTCAATAAGCCCACGAGAGGCGGCGAAATCAAACAACCGCTTTTGCAGCTGCTTTCTTCCACGATGAAGCCGACTCATCACCGTCCCGATGGGGATATCCAGAATCTCGGCGATTTCTTTGTAGGCGAAACCCTCCACATCAGCCAGCAAAACCGCCAGTCGATACTGCTCCGGAAGGTCTTCAACGGCCGATTTCACCTCGGCCTCGCTGAAGAAATCCATCAGCTCATCTTCGGCACTTCGGGAGATCTGAGCCGTCTGGGCGCCCCCGAGACGGCGATACAGATAAAGGTCCTCAACATCAGCCAAATCGGTCTCATCGGGCCGGCGCTGCTTGGCCCGATACCGGTTGATATAGCTGTTGGTCAGGATGCGATACAGCCAAGCCCGCAGGTTTGTGCCCTCCTGGAACCCACCAAAACCGCGGTAAGCCTTCAGGTAAGCCTCCTGGACCAGATCCTCGGCATCGGCCGGGTTCCGGGTCATGCGCAGGGCGGCGCTGTAGAGCGCATCCATGAAGGGCATTGCCTGTTCGGCAAAGTCAGCCTGATCAGCCATTGGGCAAACCGTATCGAATATGGGGCCAAGTCGTCTGATCAGACCTGGATCAGGGCCTAGTGGTTCTACGCGCAGCCATCGACCCGGCAACGCGACGAGACCGTCCGCGCTCAGAGGCAGTCTACGACGGCTCTGCGCAGGGCGATCCCGCGAGGATCGTCGAACATGTGTCCCTTGGTGGTCGAGAACACGTTGACGATGGTGTCTGATGCCCAGGCACGATCGTTCTTCGGGTCGGCCTGACCGCCCCAGAGATCAACCACCAACTCGTTGTCGACCACCACCGCACAGGCGGCACCCACTTCGCCGCGGGTAGCGAAGTTCTCCTCGAATGCCGAGCGCACCGCTTCGAACCCGGCCTTGACCACTCCATCGATTGCCATCGTGCACCATCGCAGCCTGGGTGAGGTGTCGCAAGTGGCCGGGAGGGCTAACCAACCAGCGCCTGCTGTGACCCGGTCAGCTGGGGCACCGGGGGGAGCTTGAATCGGCTGAGATCGCCAGCACTTTGCATCTCGGGGTATGTGTCGGTGTTATAGAACCGGTCGCTCCAGTTGGTGGTGGAGGTCAGGGTGGGCACCGCAGCCCGCCGCTGGGCGAGGACTTCGTCGCTGGCCCGTGACTTCGGCATCATGCACACGAGGCTGGCCGCTCGAATCAACGACGGTTTGTCTGGGTCGGATCGGGGCGCCGACTCGAGGCCGGGGCTCGAGCAGTGCACGGTGCGAGAGTCCCAGAGCATCATGTCGCCGGCTTCGAGGTGGGCCATGATCGGCGGAGTGGCGTGCAGCCTCGGGTCGTCGGCGGGGAAGCGGAAATGGTCGAGCCACTCGGGCAGGCGGCCGAGTCGCTCGGCGTAACGGTCGGGGATGTCGGCGAACCACTTGTGCGAGCCCGGGATGAGGATGTTGCCACCCGTTGCCGGCGAGCTCGTCATCAGCGAGACAGCTCCCTGCACGCAGTGGAAACCGGGTCGGCTGATTGGGTGCTGGTCGACGTGCAACCACGACCCGCCGCGAGTCGTTGCCCATGCGGTGTCTATATCGGTGGGCCGCCACAGCGCCATGCCATCGAAGCTCGACAGGAGGTCGTCGTCGTCCCAAATCGACGCGAAGGCCGTCTTGATCGACGGCACCGACCGGGTGAACCACTGGGCCTCGCTGTGGCCGATACCGAGCGCGGGGATGATGCCGCCCGAGGTAACGATGGGCCACCGGTCGTCTCCCCAGGTGTTCAGGTCGTTGCGGTCGATACCGGTACCGAGCTGTTCCAGGTAGTCCCAGGTGAGATCGAGGGCGTGGCGCGCCTCGGCACGGGAGAGGGCGTTGGCAATAACGACGAACCCCTCCGACTCGAGGTGGGCCAGGCTTTCCTGGGACCCGGCCGCCAAGCGGGGGACTTCGGTGTAGACCGGGGTGAGCTGCTGGGGACTCATCGTTACCCGACGAGCGCTCGCTGGTTCTCGTCGAGCTGGGGAACCGGCGGCAATCGGTACTTGGTCGGGTCGCCCTCGCTCAGGACCATCGGGAACTGATCGGCGTTGACCCAGCGATCGCTCCAGTTGGTGGTGGAGATGCGCGATTCGACCGCCGAACGACGGTGGGCGATCACCTCGGGGTTCGATCGGGACTTGGGCATCATGCACACCAGGCTCGCCACCCTCAGCAGTTCGGGCGCGGCCGCGTCGGTTGTGACTTCGGCCTGTGGGCCGGGGCTCGAACAATGCACGGTGCGCGAGTCCCACAGCATCATGTCGCCCGCTTCCATGTGGGCCATGACCGGGGGCGTGGCTTGGAGCTGGGGATCATCGGTGGGGAAGCGGAAGTGGTCCTGCATCTCGGGAATGGCTGCGAGTCGGTCGGCGTACCGAACCGGAATGTCGGCAAACCATTTGTGTGATCCGGGCACCACGATGTTGCCGCCGATGTCGGCTGACGTCCGGGTCAAGGTCACGGCACCCTGAACACACTGGAGGCCGGGTCGGCTGATCGGGTGTTGGTCGATGTGGAGCCACGCACCGCCACGGTCGGTCGCCCACGATGGATCGACGTCGGTTGGCCGCCAGAGGGCCATGCCGTCGAAGCTGACGAGCAGTTCGTCGTCATCCCACACCGCGGCGAACGCGTCCTTCACGGCCGGAGCCGAACGGATGAACCATTGGGCGGCGCTATGGCCTATCCCCTGGCTCGGCACGATGCCGCCATGCACGTTGATCGGCCACCGGTCGTCGCCCCAGGTGGAGACATCGCCGCGGTCGACGCCGGTGCCAAGCGACTCCAGATAGTTCCACGTGAGGTCGATCGCATGATCGGCCTCGGTCGGGGAGAGAGCGTTGGCAATGACGACGTACCCCTCAGATTCGAGATGATCGAGACTCTCCTGTGACCCCGCGGGAAGACGGGGAACATGGACGTATTGGGGGTGGAGTTGGCCGCCAGGCATAACTCAGTCCTTTCGGGGTGAGTTAGCTCAACAGTACCTTGCGTCTGACTGATACTGGATAAGGGCCGAGACGTGCGGCTCGAGAATGGCCGGTCCCCTATGGTTGGCCAATGGAACTTCGACTTGATGGAAAAGTGGCGCTCGTGACCGGCGGATCACGCGGGATCGGCAAGGAGATCGCCAAGTACTTCTCCGAAGCCGGGGCCCGAGTGATGATCTCAAGCCGCAAGCCCGAGGGCTGTGAAGCTGCCGCCGAAGAACTTGGCAACGGGGTGACCTGGCGGGCCGGCAACAGTGGCAACCTTGAAGACGCCGAGTCGATCATCGACGCCACGCTTGAAGAACACGGCGGGCTCGACATCCTGGTGAACAACGCGGCCACCAACCCCTACGCCGGACCGCTGATCGACATCGATGTACCCCGATGGGACAAAATCATGTCGGTCAACGTGACCGCACCGCTGATGTGGACCCAACTCTGCTGGAACAAGCGGTGGAAGGACGGGGCCGACGACCAGGGGGCCAGCGTGATCAACCTGGCGTCGGTGGGCGCCTTCGCCACGAACCGCGACATCTCGGCCTACGGCATCTCCAAGTCGACCCTGATTCGAGTGACCGAACAGCTCTCGGTGGAAATGGCGCCGAAGGTGCGGGTGAACGCCATCGCCCCCGGGCTGATCAAAACCGACTTCGCCAAGTTCCTCTGGGAGGACGGCCGCGGCGACAAGGTGGCCCAGGCCTACCCGCTGAAACGACTCGGCGAAGTGACCGACATCGCCGAAGCGGCCATGTACCTCGCCGCAGCCGCCACCTGGATGACCGGCGAAGTCATCACCCTCGACGGCGGTGGAAGAAGAAGCTTCCCCATGCTCGCGTAAGACTCCCTCCGGGGGGCCGTCCAAAAACCCGAAATGTCGGAAGAAAACGACAAACTTTGTCGCATTTTTCCGACACTTCGGTTTTGGGTGGCTCAGACTTCGGCGCTGCGGAGATCGTCGTTCTTGGGGTCATACACCGGATTGTCGAGCACCCGGGCGGTGCACATCTCGTCGAGCAACAACACCTCGAGGGCGGCGCCACCCTGCGCTGCTTCGGCGCTGGCGGCATCGATGTAAGCGAAGGCCAGGCTCTTGTTCACCGAGAAGCCAAAGCCGCCGC
Source organism: uncultured Acidimicrobiales bacterium (assembly GCA_937925845.1). Taxonomy (GTDB): domain Bacteria; phylum Actinomycetota; class Acidimicrobiia; order Acidimicrobiales; family CALAML01; genus CALAML01. The sequence goes on from CALAML010000105.1 coordinate 11,602, forward strand.
TGGTCGTGAGGCCAACCGCCTCACCGTTCAGGAACACACCCTCGCCACCGTGGCAATCCACACCGTCGATGGTGTCGCCACCCGGAGCATCAACTTCGAGATACACCAGCCGCCAGTCGTTGCCGGTGGCGGGAGCCTGGGCCGCAGCCTTGCCGACGTAGTCCTTGTCGTCTCGAAGGAAGAAGCTCACGCCCGCCTGGAGCGGCCCGATGTCGTGGGTGAGCTCGTGGCGGGTCAGGTAGGCCTTCTCCATACGGAGGCTGTTCAGCGCATGACTCCCGAAATCGACCAGACCGAGGTCGGCGCCAGCCTCAAAGAGGGCGTCGTACACGGCCAGCATGTCGGCCATCTGGCAGTGCAGCTCCCAACCCAACGAGCCGGTGAAACCAACCCGAAGGGCCCGAACCACCTTGCCGGCCACGGTGATATCGCGACCTGACAACCAGGGGAAACCCTCATGGGACACGTCGTCGTCGGTCACCCGCGACAACAGCGTGCGGGCCTTGGGCCCGGCGATCACCAGCGTGCCGATCTCAATAGTGCGATCGACAACGGTGACGTCCTCCTCGATGGCTTCGCCGTCGAGGCCGATCCCTACGTTCTGGTTCAACCAGTCGAAGTCGCGCTGTTCGCCCATCGGGCCGCTGATCAAATAGAAGCGCTCGTTGCCGTCGGCGTCGGGCTCAAGCAGGGTAATGGTGAACTCGGTCTCGACCCGACCGGTTGGGGTCAAGGCGTAGGTCAGCGTCATCTTGCCGCTCTTGGTCGGCACCCGGTTGGTGGTGAGCCGATCCAGGAACGCACGCCCGTCGGCACCACTCACCTCGTAGCGAGCGAACGCGGTCAGGTCCATAACCCCGACGTCGTTGCGCACGGCGTCGCACTCGGCCCGCACCGCTTCCCACCAGCCAGCCCGGCGATGGCTGAACTGATCCTCCAGCGGCTGATCCTCGGGCACAAACCACTTCGGCTGTTCCCAGCCGTATGCCTGGCCATGAATGCCCCGCTTTTCGATCATGCGCTCATAGACACCCGACGTACGCACCGGACGATGGGCAAACCGCTCCTCGCCCGGGATCGGCGCCTTAAACATCCACTCGTAGTCTTCGATGCTCTTGGCCACGACGTAGTCGGGCGTGATCCAACCAAACCGGCGCGGGTCGTAGTGACGCAGGCTGAGCTCGGTCTCCCCGTGCACCATCCAGCGGGCCAACTCGCGGCCGGCACCCGGGCCCCAAGCCAGGCCGATACTCGAACCGGTGTTGATCCAGAAGTTGCGCAGGCCCGGAGCGGGGCCAAGCAGCATGTGGGCGTCGGTGGTGTGGGTGATCGCACCGTGGATCACCGACTTGATGCCGAGGTCGGCCATACAGGGAATGCGGCGGAAGGCTTCCTCGAGCCACGGCGCAATCTTGTCGTAATCCTCCGGGAACAGTGGGTTCTCCGCTTCCCACGGCACACCCTCGGGCCAGCAGGCCTCGGCACCCCGGTGCTCGTAGATGCCAATCAGCCCCGACAGCTGCTCCTGCCGGAGATAGCCGGCCACCCGGTTATCGCGCATCACCGGCATCTCCCGATCGGCGGCCTCGAACTCGGGAACCGTTTCGGTGACGATGTAGTGGTGCAACACGTTGGCCTGAGCGGTGCGGGCGCCGGCCATCTGGCTCACCTGGTCGCCGTAACAGCCAGCACAGTCGACGACGTGTTCGGCGGTGACCGTGCCCTTTTCGGTCACGACATCCCAATGGCCGTCGGCGCGGGAGTTGATCTCGACTACCCGGTTCCGTCGCGAGATCTGAGCGCCCAGCGCCCTGGCCCCGCCGACAAAGGCCATCGTGGCACCGGTGGGATCGACGTGACCCTCCCCTTCGGTCCAGATCGCACCGAGACAGTCGGTGAAGTCGTAAACCGGGTTCAGCTCCGCCGCCTCAGAGGGGCTGACCAGTTCGATCGGGTAACCGATGTAGCGGCCGATGCCGAGTTGGGCCTTCAGGGCGTCGAGCTCGGCCTCGTTGTAGGCCACCCGCAAACCGCCGGGCTGATGGAACGACAGCCCCTGACCCGTCTCCTCGCCCAACGTTTCATAGGTCTCGATGGCGTAGTGGTGGAAGGCGGCAGTTGTGTAGTCGCCAACCGATCGGGTGATCTGACCGGCGGCATGCCAGGTGGATCCCGAAGTGAGCTCGGCCTTTTCGACCAACAAGATGTCGGTCCAGCCCTCCTTGGCGAGGTGATAGAGCAACGAGGCCCCGTGAATTCCACCGCCGATGATCACTACTCGCGCTTGATCTTGCACGCGTTCCTCAACTTCTGTGCTTGGCCCGAAGGCGGAAATAGGGGGAGTGGGACGACCGTCCGAAACGAACGCTCCACAAGGAGTTCTCGAAGACTTTGGGCGATCGGGACAGCTAGCAGTTGGGCGTCGGCACGCTGGCTAACCGATCAACTGGGCAACCAACAACCCAAGAATGGGCAGTGCCATCAGCAGACACATCGCGATGGCCGCAACCTGCAAACGTCGCTGGCGGGCCGAGGTTGATGTTGCCATTGACGCGACATATTCAGCGTCATCGCCATCGTCCCAGTCGTCGGGCTCGGTCTGCATTACTGCAGGCTATGGGAGACAACCGTCACTTGTCGATAGCTAGCGGTGTGTCGCCAAAATACTGGTGCGGTCTGGACGGGCCCCGACGCCGCTGGCTGCGTCCTCGACGCCTCCCTACCGGACGAGGTAAGTCGGGGATCTGCGTCCTTGCCAGGCGACGCCGGATGCCTCGCCCAGGCCGCGACATTATTTCAGCGACACACCGCTAGAGGCTCAAACTGCGAGCCCAAAAGGTTCGGAGGGGCCGTTCCTCTCCCAGAACAGCCCCTCCTTCGCTCGATCTCCCGGACTTCCCCGGTCAGAAACGAACCATGCTCGGACTTAAACAAAAGTAAAGAGAAGTGTCAACGCCCAGGGCTATTGTCACACCGTTCGGCCACTCTTGGTGACAACCGACGCCATCGGATGCAGTAATGAGCTAGCAATGGGACGGGGTCGCGGCCATCGTGCGGCTGTTCGACGGCCCACCGACCGTGGTCACAGACCGACGCAGGTGATCATCCGTGAATGGGAGAACGTGCTGAACTCGTCCCGCCTGAACACTGTTACTTTTTCTAATAGTCGGAGGCCAGAAACTTGTGTCCAGCGTCACAATCACTTACTTTAATGACATTCACCTTTCAGCTAACAAAGTTAGCTGAAGAGGTGTTGGTCCGAATGACAAAGAGGATTCCTCATGAAGCGTTTGCTGGTTCTACCGATTGCCGTCCTGACCGTTCTTCTGCTTGCCGTGGTTCCGGTAGATCCGGCAGCCGCAGCCAAGGGCGGCAAGAAGGGCGGAGGTGGCGGCGATGATGGTGGCGGTGGCACCGATCCGGTAGCCACCCAACCCACAGCCGCGGTTTCGTTAGGCGACAGCTATATCTCCGGAGAGGGCGGCCGCTGGGAAGGCAACTGGGCATCGTCCTCCGGCGACCGAGGCGGCACCGACCGGGCCGCCTACCGCCAGCGCAAGACCTGGTACTACGACGCCAGCCGCGTCTACGGTGCCACCGACACCAACGGTTGCCACCGCTCCGACACCGCCCAGATCAACACCGCCAACCTGGCGGTTGATGCCCGCTTCAACCTGGCGTGCTCGGGAGCGGTGTCGGCCAACATCTACCGAGGCTCCAACGGCGGACAGTGGAAGAACGGCGAAGCTCCTCAGGCTGATCAATTGGCCAGCGTGGCCGCCACCCACGACGTCGAACTGATCGCGCTGTCGATCGGGGGCAACGACCTCGGCTTTGTCGACGCACTTCTGGACTGCATCATCGGCTACAACACCAGCCCGACCTGGTGGAAGAACACCTGCAACGCCGACCAACAGAACAACATCGACAACCGGATGGCTGGCGCCATGGCTGGTGTGAGCAAGTCGATCGACGAGATCCGGGCCGTCATGTCGGCTGCCGGCCAGGCTCCGGATAGCTACCGCCTTGTGCTTCAGAGCTACGCCTCGCCGGTGCCTCGCGGAGCGGACTTCCGCTACAGCGAAGGTGGCTGGGACCGCACCAACACCGGCGGCTGTCCGTTCTGGAACGTCGACGCCACCTGGGCCCGTGACTCGCTGATTCCCCAAATCAGCAACAACCTGGCCGCCGTCGCGGCATCCAAGGGCGTGGAGTTCCTCGACCTGAGCAACGCCTTTGAAGGCCGGGAGATCTGTTCGAACCGTGCCGCTCAGGGCTCGGGTGAAAACGCCGAGTGGGGACGCTTCCTGACCACCGGGCTCGGCCAGGGTGAGGCCCAGGAATCGATCCACCCGAACGCACTTGGCCAGCGGGCCCAGGGCGCCTGCCTCGGTGCGGTGTTTGCCGCCGCCCCGGGCAACTACGCCTGCGACAACATCGCAGGCCAGGGACCGAGCTCGATGGCTCTTTCGGCCCGGTAGGCGGTCGGACCAAGCAACTCCCCAGGGGCGTCTGGCACCAACGGTGCCAGGCGCCCTTTGCTGTTTCTGGACTCTTCAGACCTTGAGACCTGTGTCCTCAACTCCACGCGGTCGCGGCCGACTCTCAGCATCTAGGAACCCCGGACCTCAACCGTTTTTCGCACGGGACGCTGGTACTGATGGCCACTCCACAAACGAACCAGAAGCAACGAACACCCGCACCGCCATCCGCACCCGCCCTCTGCCGTTGCGGAGTCATCGCCTTTGCCCGGTGTGGCCACTGTCGCCGCGCCCAATGCCGCACCCACCTGGCCCGCCCCAACGGCGAATGCCGACGATGCGAGCGCGAACGACTGGCAGTGGAACACCGGCTGGACGCCCAGCGCCAACGCCAGGAGCTGGCCGAGCGTCCCGAGCGGCTCGACGAGTTCTGGACCGCCGGCCGCAAAGGCCGCATCCGGCTGATCTGGAACGACTTTGCCCTCGGACCCCGCGGGTTTGGGCGAGAATTCATCACCCCCGACACCGACGGCTACCCCGAACTGACCGACACCGGCGAGCCACCACGATTGGTTCGGATGTGCATCACCGGCAGCGTGGTCGATGTACGACGCGACGGCCGCCGGTTCAACGGTCGACACTTCATCTGCCGCTGGAGCGAATTCGAAGACGCGTTCCTGGCCGAAGGCATGCCCTGGCTACGCCACACGATCCGCCACGTCCTGCTCACCGGTCATCCCTAAGCGGCCTGCTTTGCGGGGAGGCCTCCCCGCCTACGTGACCGTGGGAAGCAGCCCGATGCTTCTACGGTCGAGGTATGTCGCTACGACTCAGAGTTGTTCTTCTTTTTGTGTCCGTTGCAGCTGTGGCCGGCCTGCTTTCGAGCTGCGGCGACAGCACCGGGCCGACTGCCGAGTCAAGCGATGGCAGCGCCACCGACGACACCGATACCGTCGCCAATGTCGATGAGGGCACCTCGGAGAACAGGGAATCCCCAGAGCCGACCGACGAAACAACGAACACCGAAGATGGTGACCCGGAGCCGACCGAACCGCCGAGGCCCGTCGATCCTGACGGCACGGAAACATCTGGAGAGGCCTGGAACATCGACCTGAAGGTGCGCAGCGAGCTTCCGGTAGCCCTTCGGAATGCCCCCACCATCACAACGATCAAGACGGCTGACCAGCCCGACGAGACCGCAGAAGCCGACGAAGACGATGCGGTGTCACGAGCGCAATGGTTCGACGGCACCTTGGTTCACCTACGCGCCGATGGCGTGACCGCCTACGACAGCCAGGGAACGGAACTTTGGAATTGGGTAGCGCCAAACAACATCGACGACCTCGAACGTGACTCGGCGGTCCGCTTCGAGGATCAGGTGATGATCCTCAGTAGGTCCGACCTTTTCGAGGAGCTTGTCGGACTCAACCTCAGCACGGGCGAGGAGACCGTCTACGGCGAGACGAGCCTTGGGAGCATCATCGGCACGACCCCCACCGGTGTGTGGGGCACAAACGCGTCGGGCGACTTCGAAGGCGTTGATCTGTCTGAACCCGGTCAGCCGCTTTTCGAAGATGATCCGAACAGCATCCTCATCCTCCAGACCGCTTGGCATGTCGACACCAACGGGCCCATCGGCTTCAGCGACGAGGCCACGGTGGTGGCTTTCGACTTCGACGATGGCCCCGACTTCGTCAACGAACTTCGGTGGTATGACCTCAACCTCGGCACAACCCTGCACGCACCAGCCCCCGCCGTGCACCAGGCCGATGTCGATATGGGTGACGACGAGGTGTACGCGGTGACCGTCGACGACGAGGCCGGTACCAGCGAGCTGGTGACCTATGACCTTGACTCCGGCGAGACCCGCTGGCGCGCCACCGTCGATGGGGAGGCCGGCTTTGGGGCGATCACGCCGGTCAATGAGGGCCTGGTGGCCCTGACGCTGGACGGCACCGTGGTCTTTGATGCGAATTCGGGTGAGGAGGTCTGGCGTGAAGACGACGACCTGCAGGCCGACCACCGGGACTCGCCATTCTTCGAGAACACTCCCGGCACCATCGTGGCCATCTCCGACGACGGCTACCCCCACGCCCGCGACGCGGCCACCGGTGAACTTCAGTGGGTGACCGACGAACGCAACAGCGGCACCGTGATCGGCACCGCGACTGCGGCTTACGTCGCCGATGCTGGGGACGCCGAGATCTCGGCCTATGACCTATCGACAGGCGAACTGCTGTGGGCCGTGGCCCTCGAGGTCGACCGGCTCACCTCCATCGACATCACCGACGAAGGACTCGCCGTCACTGCGGGGAACGAGCTGATCCTGCTCCACGCGTAACTGCTGGTTAGAGGGAGTCGGCGAGTTCGGCGACGACGGCGTCGGCGCCGCCTTCGATCGGGTCACCGTGGCCCACGAGAAGGGTGTTGAAGCTGAGGGCGGCCATCTCTCGGATGGAGTCCCGCGAGAGTTCGACGTCGTCGAAGAATCGCTCGGGCCCCTCAGCGGCGGCTCCGCCGTTGGTGAAGATGGCATCGCCGGCAACCAGGAGGCCGACCTCATGATCGATCACCGCCATGTGACCAGCGGTGTGACCCGGAGTGGCCAGGGCCTCAAAGCCGAAGATGTCCTCGCCACCTACGAGCCCGGTAATGGTGTCGAACGAGATCGAATCGAGATCGGCCTCGCCGGCATAGACCGTCGCGTTCACGGCCTGTTCCATCACTGCGGCGATCGAGCCGGCATGGTCGCCATGGTGATGGGTAAGCACCACGTGGTCGACGTTGCTGTAGTTCAACCCCAGGTCGGCCAGTGATTGTCCGATCGCATCGGCACTGCCCGAGACGCCGGTGTCGATGATCGCCGCACTGTTGCCGCGAGCGAGCACATAGGCCGACACGAAGTCGAGTTCGGCGCGGGCCCAACGCAACTCTTGGGTGGCCGCGCCGTCCCCGGTCTCCCCAGTCTCTTCGTTGGCTGGCGCCTCGCTCTCGCCCGAGTCATCGGTGGCCGCGGTGGTCGTTGACGAGGTGGGCTCGGTGGTCGACCCGGACTCGGAGTTCCCGGAGGCCGAACCATCCGACGATGAACTGTCGGAGCCACACGCAGCAAGCACTGCGGGTGAAAGCACGGCAATAGCGAGCGATCGCTTCCCGAAGTCGCCGAGGAAATGCCGCCGCGTCTGGCGGCTGGCCGCGCTGAGCGGGACTGGCCGGGGAGCCATGGTCCGCGGAGGGTGGTTATGGACATGGCCGATCGGGGCGCCGTCTGAAGAATGAATTCCACACATGGAGTGTCAAACACCCAAAACGCCAAAAGTATTCTCCGAAAGCACACTCGATAAGCGGTGCCCTATGGTGCGGTATGGCTGCTCTTCCGCGTATTCATGCCCTGGCGACCGGGTCGATGACCTCCACCCTCGACGGATTCCTGGAAGGTGAAGACGGCGACATCACCTATCCGGTGCCGGTCTTCGTGATCGAACACCCCGAGGGTTTGGTGCTGGTCGATACCGGCCTGCATGCCGAACTCACCACCGACACCAGCCGCTTGGGTCCGCTGGAGTCGATGTTTTCGGTCGACCTCGCCGCTGAGAGCTCGGTCGGCCCGACCCTTCGTGGCGCCGGCTTCGACCCCGACGCCGTCGACCGGCTGATCCTCACCCATCTCCACTTCGACCACGCCGGCGGTGCGGCCGAGATCCCGAATGCCCGGGTGGTGGTTCAGGCCGACGAATGGGCGGCACTCGGCGACGAACTCCTCGTGGAGCTCGGCATCTACAACCCCGCCGACGTCGACCTGGGCCACGACCGGATGGAGGTCGAGGGCGACCACGACCTGTTCGGCGACGGCACCATCACCTGCCTTAAGACCAGCGGCCACACCCCCGGCCACCAGTCGGTTCGGGTGCAGACCGAGGCCGGCACCATCGTGTTGTGCGGCGACTGCTGCTATGTGCGGCGGTCGCTCGACAACGAACATCTGCCCAACTTCTCGATCGATCGCGATCAGCACCTGGCCTCGATCCGCCGGCTTCGCGAAGAACAAAAAGCGGGCGCCACCATGGTCTTTGGCCACGACCCCGACCAATGGGCCACCATCCAAGCCGAAGGGGTTGGCCCCGGGATCTGACAGGCAGGCGCGTCCGCGGACGCGCCGATCCCACCAAAAGTGGCTATTGCAAGCCAAAATCGGCCACCTAGCGTGCCCTCGGCGCGTCCGCGGACGCGCCGGACTCCCAGCGGAGAGCCCACAGCCAGCAGGGCAAATCTTCCCGTTGCGATCCTTTTCGCAACTTTCCATGCCTTTCAAGCATCCTTGATACACGGATGGAGGCGGGAGTTCGGTGAATCCGCGGCGGAGAAGGAATCCAACCAGATCGGAGCCAGGTTCGCGTTCGGCGCGACCCAGCCAAGGCAGCCGATGGCTGCAATCGAAATCGAGTCTTCCTCGCGACCTGACGATGATCGACTCCGGTCTTGGCGAACCGGTCACCATCGACATGGACGATGTCGGTCGGACCACCACTGCGCCTGTCCGCCGCGTGGCAGAAACGCCGACCCGGCAACTGCGACTTGTCCGCACTCCGCTCGAGGATCGCGACGTCGCAACGGTGTGGGACGATCCCGCACTCCGCAAGAGTCCGCTCGCACCACTCGCCGGTGCACTGGCGGGCCTGGCTCTGGTGGTAGGGCTGTTGGTGATTGGCATCTGGTCTCTGCGCCAGCCCACTCCGTTGAGTAGCGAACAGGCCCGGCCAGACGACCAGGCCCGGTCAGCGGAGACAACATCGCCGACGGCGCCCCCAACCTCCGTGGCCCCGACCTCAGACACAACGGCGCCGACACGATCCACGACCACGTCCACCGCTCGACCCACCACCACGATCGCTGAGGCCGCGGTGCCGCGGGCCACGATCGCACCCGCGACGCCCGCGTTGCCCACCACCGCCTCGACAACGTCAGCCCCACCAACCACCGTCGCTCCGACGACGGTGCCATCACCAACGACACTGCCTGCGACGACGGCGCCGCCAACCACTCCCCCAACGGTGCCTCCAACCTCGGTGCCGACCACGATCCCCCCGACGACGGCCGCTCCAACCACAGTTGCTCCGACCACGGCACCGCCAACTACTGCGACTCCAACTACTGCGACTCCAACCACAGCGCCGTCGACAACCGTGCCACCAACAACGGTGCCGCCGACAGTCCCGTCTACTCCCATTCCCAGTTCGGTCACCAGTCCCGACCAGAACGCTTGGCCCACCAACCGACAGGTCTTTGGCGCCGACGTTGACGACGTGGTCGCCCTGCTCGAGGCCCGCGAGCTGGTGGTAACCGTCGCCTCGGTTGGATGCAGCGAATCCACGGCTGCGGGGGCGGTGCGACAGGTCACCATCGGCTCGGCACTGAACGTCAACATCGTCTACGGCAAGCCGACCGACGCCATCGTCGGCCCGGGACAACTCCGTGAGGGGACGTCGGTAACGGTATGGACACCTCGCAACTTCGGCTGCTGAAGCGAGAGCTCAGTTGGTGTCGAACCTCTGGTTAGCCGAGGGGACCAGGCCGGGGGGTCCTGTTGCACTCCAGGACACTGATAGGTGGCGTCAGAGAGGTCACGACAGATGGTGCCATGCGCCACCCGCCAGGTTCCCTCGACAAGAAGGATCCGGCCGATCGACCAGCTGTAGCTCGGCCCAACCCGGTAGAGCACTCGACCCTCCTGCGGGCTGATAAAGATGCGGTGGATTCCCAGGGATCCTGGACCGAAGGCGACCAGTTTTTCCTGAGCGACAACAACTGGCCCCTGTTAGTCGTCGTTGTCGTCTTCGAGTTGGCTGAGTATCCACTCGGCGGCCCGTTGGCCGCCCGACAGTTCGACCTCGCCGCGCCCTCGCGATTCAAGCACCCCAGCCTTGATCAGACGGGACCGATAGACCGAGAACCACGAGCTCGACTTATCGAGTTGGGCCCGGGCATCAGCCACGCGCATCGGGCCCGAGCCGTTGGCGGCAATCACGCCGAGCACCCGCTTCGATGATGGCGAGAGTTGACGCCAGGTAGGCGCAAGCACATCGAAGATCGACTGCTCCCGAGCGGCGGCAAAAGCAGGACCCAACACGTTGCTGGTGATGCGCTCACCCGGCTGGAGTCGACTCCAGATCTCGTAGCCCAAGAGCTGCACCAGATACGGGTAACCCTTCGTCTCGTCGACCGTCCGGGTGAGTTCAAGCTCGTCGTAGCTGATGCCGGCATCGTCGAACGGGGGACGAATGGCGGAAAGTGATTCTGTAACCGACAGGGGAAGGAGCGGGAATCGGGCCAGCCGACTAAAGAAGGTGGCTCCTGCGGCCTTGAAGATGTGGTCGTCGACGGTGGGCAGGGCGGCACCGGCAAACACCACCGCCTGAAGATGCTGGAGGTCGTTGCCCAATCGTTCGAGCTCGGCCGACTTGGCGGCGTGAAGCTCGTCGACAGTGAGGACCACACCGGCGCCGCCGCGCTCAACCACCGCCTTTTCGACCCGCTCGAGCAGAGGCTTCAAGGCCACCATTGGGTCGTCATCGACCACGGCCCGATCGGCGTGGCGGCTGAAGTCGATGTGGCCGAACGACGGGCCGGCCCGCACGCTGGTGACCCGCCACGTGGGGTCTTCATCGAGGGCGGCCTCGACGATTCTCAGGTCGCGACAGATGCGACGGATCATGCCGTCGTTGGCGTCGACGGCGACGGTGACGTAACCCTCCGATTCTGCGATATCGCGAAAAGCGGCCAACAGAACGGTCTTACCAACCCCGCGTGGTCCAGTCACGAGGCTGCGGTGATAGCGCCCGCCCGGACCATTCGACAGGCCCTCGCGAAACAGCAGCTCGTCGCCTTCACGGCCGACAAAGGCGGGTGGCCACGAGCCGAAGCCCGGGCGAAAGGGATTATCGAGCATGGCTCCCCGCTAGCGAATTGACCCCGGGTTTTCGCTGGATTTAGCAGTGAACTTCAGGGATCATTAGTGACTGTTATAATTATAACAAACTATAAAGACCGAGCGCGGAAATGAGCACCCGGTGTGTCGGGTGCCCATTTCCACCTGGCAGGGATCAGGTTGGCTTGCGAATCAACCGTCAGGCGCTGGAGATGACGACCATCTGACCCTCGATCCGCACATCGAGAACATGGCCGATGCCGGCGGCGTCGAGCGCCTTGCGAACGTGGGGCTCCAGGGCGTCCTGAAAGGCCTTGCCGCGGAGCTTCTTGGCCAGCTTCTCCCCCACCCGATCGGCGATCTTGTCCTTGTAGTCGGTCAGGGCATCACACAGATCGATCCCCTTCAGACCACAGGCACCCGTCGCCTGAATGTCGGCATCGAGCTGCGGGTTTCCGACCAGCTCGAAACGCACCGAACCCTTACCGTCGGCAACCGGTTTCAGGTTGGCCGTGATTCGAGCGTTGTCGATGTGGGCGTCGGGAGCGCCACGGTCCGACAGGCTGCCGAAGGTGCCGTTGGAGTAGAAGCCCTTCACCTCACGCCCGTCGGATTCGAAGTTGATACCGAGCTTGAGCCCTCGGTCCCAGGTGATGTCGGTGCTGCGGGAGTTCATGTCGACCACGTAGAACTTGGCGTCGCCGAAGTCCGGGCACCAGCCGCAGAGATCGATATCAACCACCTTTTCTGCGATCGTGAACTTCTCCATCTCCCCCTGGATCGTCACCGACGAGGCGTTGGCCTGATGACGGCTCGTACCCCGGCGTGGACCGTAGTTGTCGGCGACCACGTCGATCGGACCGATCCTGGCCTGAGCCAGGAGAGCGAGCGTGCTGCCGTCGATCCGATCCACCCTGCTGGGCGCCCGGTAGGAAAAGTTGATGTTGGCGACCGCGTCCTGGCTCGGATGCGGTGTCAACATCCGGAACCCCGGCGTCCATCGCCCATTGCGGCACGCTCCATCGGCCAGTATCGGTCGCACCTTCATCTGCACTCGGGGAAGGTTCTCGGCGTTGTAGGTGAACCGGCCGGCGCTACCGGTGACATCGACCACCCGGGTGAAGATGCCGCGTGGGGCGATGGGCCCGGTGATCTGGACCTTCAACGAACGGGCTGGGGCGACACAGGAACTCAGGTTGAGCGTGCCACTGACGTCGAAGTCGAGCTCCGGGATCGGAGGGTCGAACTCCGGCTCCTGCTCAAAGTCGTCGATGCCGGGTAGCTCGAGTGGCATCCGGGTGGGGCCGCCATGAATGTCTCGAGGCGCGGCATAGGCGGGGGTGGTAAGGCCGGCCAGTATGGCCAAGGCAAGAAAGCTGAACAGAATCGATTGCAAGCGAAGGCGCTTCATTGGTTCTCCCCTTTGGAACGGCAACGGCTTCTCCGTCGCTCAGGGGCTTAGATGCCCGGCCAGGGGAATTGAGTTCGCGGAAAAGTGGAAGAGTCGTACCCCACTGGATCTACCCCTCCGACGGAGCCAACCTAAGCTGGGGTGCTGATGACCAAACCATCGGGTAGTCGTGCGGGCCCGTGGCGAGTGATGAGCCTCGTGGCGCTGCCGATCTTCCTGGCGACGGTGAACTTCTCGGTGATGTTTGTCGCCTTCGACAGCATCGCCGACCACTTCAACGCCAGCGATGCCGCCGTCTCCTGGACCCTTACCGGCTACACCATCACCGCCGGCTCGCTCACGATCCCGGCCGGTTGGTTCGCCGATCGCTACGGCCGCAAGCGAGCGCTGCTTCTGGGCATCTCGGTGTTTGTGGCCGGCTCGGCCCTCATCGCTATCGCCCCCACCCTGGCGGTGCTAGTGGTTGGTCGCCTAATTCAGGCGGCCGGGTTGAGCCTGCAAAGCATCTCCGCTCTGGCGGTGGTGATGGATGTGTTCGGCCCGCAGCGTCGCTCCACGGCAGTTGGCGGAATCGGTGGCATCGGCGGTGTGGCCGCGGCCATGGGACCGCTGATCGGCGGCCTGCTCCTCGACAGTGTGGGCTGGCGGTGGACCTTCTTCGTGAACGTACCCGTCGGCATTGCGCTGGTGCTGCTGTTGTTCTTCGGCCTCGAGGTGAACGAAACCACCAACCCTGATTCCGAACCTCCCGACAGCATCGGCATCGTCACCCTCATCGCCGGTGCCACGCTGTTTGCTCTGGCCGTCGTTCAGTCCAACAGCTGGGGCTTCACCAGCGCCAGGACCCTCGGCGCGGCATTCGCCGGCATCGCCGCGCTGGCGGCGGTGGTGCGACGATGTCGGGATCGCACCAACGGCATCCTGTTCCTACCGTTGTTTGGCGATCGCATCTTTCGCCTGGGCAGCTTCCTCAACCTGCTGGTGGCCGGCAGCTTTGGGGGTCTCTACCTGGCCTGGGTGAACCTGTTGGACGAAGACGGCTGGGGCTACAGCAAACGCGACGTCGGCCTGGCGCTCAGCCTCATACCGCTGGTGGCCGGACCGCTGTCGATCGCTGCCGGCCGCTGGGCCGACCGCTTCGGCCACCGACGGATCATCCTCACCGGAACCGTGATGCTCGGGCTCTCCGGAGTACTCGGGCTGGCCATCCTCGATGGCACGGCCAACGCCTGGTCATGGGCCATCTTCGCCGTGGTCTACGGAATCGGCGTGGGCTTTGGCCATTCGGCTAGCCACGCCGCGGCCATGGTCAACGTGCCCTCGGCTCGACTCGGCGTCGGCGGCGCCATGTCGCGTATCGCCATGGATGTCGGCAGTACCTTCTCGGTGGCGTTGGTGGTGGCCCTGGCCCTCGCCGCGACCACCGCCGAAGCAGCAACCGAACGAGCGCTACAGATGCTGATCGTGGTCGGCGTCATCGGCTCCATCGCCGCCGCCGCCTTGGGCGATACCCGCGGCAACCGACCCGACCAATAGGCGGAGCGGCCGAGAAGTCATCAGAGTTCAGAGACTGCTAAGCAACCACGCTGGTGAACAGCATCGGTTGACGGTTGGACTACAGAATCCTCGTGTTGTCGACGTAGCCGAGTTCGACGAATTCCGGCGCCGGGGTCACGGCCGCGAGGGCCCGGCGCAGTGGTTCGATGTCGGTGTCGATGGAGAAGCCAGGTAGCCAGTCGTCGTGGTGGGAGAGGATCACCTTCTTTGCGCCGAGCAGCTGCGCCTGTTGAGCGACAAAATCCGCCAGGCTTCCCTGGATCGGTTCACCGTCGATGTTGGCCCGCCCCGCGGCACCGATGATGGCTACATCCGGTTCGAGGTTGGCCAGTACCCCACTCCAATGACCCGAGGTGTCTTGATAGAACACTGAGCCGTCGGGAGTCTCGATCACAAAGACCAGCGCACCGCCATCGCCCCTGTCGCTATGTCCCGGCGCGGCCTGGCCCAGGTGGCCAACCACCTCCGCACCGAGCGAAGCGAACCATTCGTAGAGATCGGCCATCCGTTCCTGCTGTTCCTGCAGGGTCACCCCCATGTCGCCGAGGCAGACCGAATCGGGCTGGTCCATCTGACCATGGGACCAAACACAAGAGTGTTGTGACGGGTAGACCGACGCCCGCACATCGTTTCCCAGATCCACCGTCTCCCCACCGGCAACACACAACATCTGGTCGAGCGGAACCCCGGCCGCTTCCATCACCCGAACCGTCTCATAGCTGCCGACGATCTTGGCGCCGGTGTTCATGGCGATGCGCTCGGCGCCCCAGAGGTGATCAAAGTGACTGTGGCCAACCAGGATCCAGTCGCACTCGGCAATGTCATCGGCCGACAGGCCCGGGCCCGCGGCCCCGGCAACGCGGTCGACGTAGGCGTCGAGAAAAACGGTAAGCCCCGAGGTCTTCAAGGCGAAGGTCGCACAGCCATACCAGTCGATCGTCGTAGCCATAGCCGGAGCGTAGAGCCGATCGCGTCGGCCCGCTCGACGCTAAATGGCAGGGCCTCCTACACGAGGATGGTGCGACACCCCAGGTTGGTGCTGGGAACACCGGCGTTGTTGATGGCCCAGATGCAGATCTGATGGAGGCCGGGGGACGATACCGGAAGCCGTTGCCAGAAGCCGTGAGCATCGCCGTAGCCGGGGTAGCTCAGGCCCACATACGGCTTGGTCAGATTGGCGAGCGGAGCCCGGACCCGTTGGCTGTTGAGATAAATGTGAACCCTGGTGGGCGCGGCCGCAGCCAGGTCGTGGTCCAAGGCCCAACCCTGCACCACGATGTCTCCGGCGGCGTCGACCCCGACCGACTCAAACTCGCCGACCGGGAGACGGTCGGTCATCAAACATCCCAGCAGCGTCGACACCATGCCGGTGTGATCGACGGCCCGGGCGCAGACCTCATGCACCTGATGGTCCAGAGGATGGCGGAGATAGAACCCGTGGTTGTTGCCGTGGCTGGCATAGGCGGCGCCGATATCGGGCCGATTGGTGAGCGCCGGACCCTGCTTCACCCAGACCCCATCCACATACAGCCGGACCTTAATGGTGTCGGTCACGTCGGGATCCAGGGCCCAGCCAGTGGCCACCAGCGTGCCGTCGGCCTCGATGCGGGCGTGCTCCAGTTCTCCGATCGGCGCGGCGTTGGCCGGCGCCGCCGGAGAAGGCTGAGTTGTAGGCGGGGCACCAACGGTGACCACCACCGGTTCCGACAGCGGCGAGACGTTTCCGTCGGCGTCGTAGGCAGCGACCCGATAGGTGTGGGTGGTCCCGGCGGTGCGATTCCGGTCCCGGAAGGCCACCACGCCGCTGTTGCCGCCGTGGCAGGGCTCGTCGACCACATCGGTGAAGCGGCTGCCGGCTTCGGCCAGGAACTCCATGGTGTAGCTATCGGGGCGGCCGGTCACGCTCACCGCGCCAAGGCTTCGGTTATGACGCACCTCGGCGTGGGGCCCCTCGGCAATGTAGGGCCCGTAACCCCGGGTCTCGAACCCACCCACACCAACGATGGCCTGGCGAATACCCCGGTCGTGAGGCTGGCCGCTCGGACCGAGCTTCGGGTAGCGCTCATAGAAGTGATCGTCTCCGGAGAACCAGAGCTCCACCCCGTGCTTGAAGGCCAGGTCGTACATCGGCGCCAGGTAGATCGCGTTGCCCGGGTTGCGGGTACTCCACCGGGGATGGTGGGCAATGATCGCCGTGCAGGCATTGGTCGACGATTCCAGTTCCGACTTCAACCACTCGTACTGGGCCGACCCGGGCGCACATCCGCCGATCTCCCAGCACAGGGTGTTGATGCCAATCACATGCCACGGTCCCCACTTCTGTGAGAACCGACCCAGGTTGGTGTGGCCCGCCTGGTTGCCGAAGTAATCGAAGAACGGCTGCGGACCGGCCTGTTGATAGTCGTGGTTCCCCGGCACGGCCCACATTCGAGCCTTCTCACTGCCGTACACGCTGTGGAAGCAGTCGTAGGCGTTGACTGAACCGTTGACTTGGCTGACGTCACCGGAAAGGAAGATCCGCCCGGGGTTGTCCTGAAAGATTCGGGCCACGCGGGCCATTCCCTGCATCCGGGCGTTGTTGTCGCAGTGCGACATGTCAGCGGCGACCAGGAACGGCGCGGTGCGGGCCGCGGGGTTACGACCGATCTCCACACCGTCGCGGAACACCTTGTAGCCCAACACGCCCTCGTCATCGGTGGACGCGGTCCATTCCAAACCGACGTTGAAAGAATCAACCCAGGCCGCGGTCACGCCAGCTGGAGTAGTTGGTATTGCGGGAGCTGCGCTCACCGGTACCGGCAGCCCGGCCGTGAGGCTGAGCGTCGCCAGAACCAACACGGCCAGGGCTCGGACGACCGCAAGGCCAGAGGAGAAACGCACCGCGTTCCATACGGCATTCAACAACCAAAGCTGAGCGGAACCGCGCAACATCTTTGGCAGCTTTGCTGGTTGGCAGCGACCGTGATTGGGAAACGACTCGTCAACAGAAACCGCTCTGTGTCGGCAGGCAAACAGACGAATTGGCCGGCTGTTCCTAGCGTCGCATGCAGACCCTGCGATGGGGTCAAATCCGGGGTGACGCCCTTGTGACGCCCGGATGCGTTTGATGAACCATCAGCCAGCAACCGGCTGGCTGGTCGATGCCTAGCTCGGCCTTGCTCGCTGCAGTCCGCTCCAGTTTCTGGCCCAGACCACATCGCTCGATGGCCCTGCAGGTCTGACAAAGGAGGCAGAAATGCGCACAACGAAGAAGCCCGTCGTGCCATCAATGGTGGCACCTCTCCCTATTCATGCTCGCCCTATTCATGCTCGCCCTATTCATGCAGCCCCGGCGGCAAGCCGACCGGGGCGATCAAGGAGCTCCGATCGGCGGAACAGTCGTATCGGTCGTGTCCTCACAACGATGGCGCTCCTCATCACCGTGCTGGCGACGGTTCCGGCGAACAATGCCCCTGCCGCGGCGATCGAGGGCGGCAGCACGCCGACCGACAACACCACCACCCGAGCCACCGTTCGGGTCCGAGCGGGCGGCGGATCTTGCACCGGTGCGCTCGTCCGGCCCGACCTGGTGCTATCCGCAGGCCATTGCGTAACCGCACGAGGATCCGACCTTGGCCATGCGCCGTTCAACCGGGATCGCCGGGCATGGAACGACGCCCAACGCCCAGACAGATTTTACGATCTCTTGGCACAGTACCCGCGCGGGGTAGCGATTGACGTTGGCCCCACAAGCGGAGCTCCACTCTTCAGAGGCAAGGCTGTTGAGTACGCGATTCCCGGCAACGCCGACATGATTCTCCTCCGACTGGAGACGCCTGTGCCTTCCCGTATCGCCCAGCCTGTTCCAGTACTCACGTCGCTGCCGGGAAGAAGTTCTCAGGATCCATCAGGCTGGGTGCGCGGCCGACAATTCATCGCTGCAGGCTTCGGTACTTCGGCAATTGGCGGTCCACTCACATCGACGCTCCGTGAGGCCACCGTGACCGGAGCGGTATATCCGTGTCCACGCAATGGTGGCGGTTGGGTCTTCGGCGGCGACCACAAGCTCTGCGTCAACCGAGGGTCGGGCATCGGACGTCCAGGCGACAGCGGCGGTCCGTTGTATTGGACCGATGACTCGGGAAGGCGCTGGCTCGCAGCCGTGTACCAAGGTGTTGAAGGGGCACGGGGCGGCCGCTACACCGCAACCTTCTACCGAGGTGGCGCCAACTTCAACAACGTGCAGAATGCACCATTGGCGAACATCGGCGCTTGGCTGGAGGGTCACATCGACGGCGATACCGGCTACGTCGCCTACCTGTGGTCATCCCAAACCGAGGATCACTTCGCCCCGACCACCTATGCCATGAACCCGGCCGGCATCGACCCCTACGTCACCAAGGATGCTGTTGGGGTCTACCACGCCCACTTCCCAGGCCTGCGGGCCTTGGAGAGCGACACCCCCAGAGTCGTTTCCGTGACCAGCTACGGCAACACGGCCACCGCATGCAAGCTAGGCAACGACGTTCGATCGGATCGGGTTGAGGTCCGTTGTTACGGTTCAGCAGGAGTGCCAGCCGATGCCCGGTTCGCCATCCTTTCGACCGACCTCAACGGCGACTACGCCGGCGTAGTCAACGCCCGTGGGACCGAGATTGAGAGTCACCGCCCACTCGCGGTCGAGAAGACTGGCAGCGGCGTCTACCGAGTAACGCTGAATGACCGCCGGGCCACACAGCCATGGAAGTTTGTCTCGGCGACTGCCATGGGCGGCGACGCCACCCTCTGCAATGTCCGCTCGTGGCAGGCGGCAAGCGCAACTATCGTTTGCCGCGACGCCGACGGGCGGGCGACGGATTCGGCGTTCCACTTCTCGGCTACCAGTGCCACCGATCAGTCCTACGCGTGGTCGAGTCGCCTCACCGGAACGGGGAACACCCCGGCGAACTTCTCAAACGTGGTCGGCGGCGGGGACGCCACGATCGAACGCACGGCCATGGGTCGCTACCGCGTCCGGTTCGCCGGACTCCCTGCGCGATCTGGCGGCAACGTTCAGGTCAACGCCTACGGCAACGTTGATGCCTTCTGCAAGGTTGGCGGGTGGTCGGCAACCACGGCCAACGTTCGCTGCTACGACGGCGATGGAGAGGACAAGGACGCCAGGTTCGTGGTGCGCTATGTCGATCCTCTTGATGCGGGGATGAGGATCACCGCCGACCTCTTCTGGCTGCGAGCGCTGTCATCGGAGCTCTGCGGCAGCGGTCTAGATTTCACCGGGTCGCTCCGCTTCACTTCCGGGGTGGCTGGTTCCAATACCGTCGCCAGCTTCCCCGAGAGGACCAACACCGTCCTGCGCACCTTCAGCACGAACCCGAGGATCACAGGGTTGTCGGTTCCGGGGCAGCGGTTCGTCATGGCCAAACTCTCGGTCACCGACGTGGACGGGGGCTTCTGCGGATCGGACGACATCGTGGATCTCGCTCCGGGGGAAACCGTGAACGACCTGACGCTGCGGATCGATCTTCAGCGTCACCGACTCGAAGTTCTGGACCCAAAGGCCAGCATCGAGTCGAGGTTCGGAGTGTTGACCTCCAACGGCCGCCATGCCCGCGAACGGGCTCGAGTCAGCCTGGGAGTGAACGTGCAGCGACCATTCATCGTGCGCTAAACCCCATGCCGGTCCGCTGAGTCCGGCCTGAAGTCACGGCACACGTTCGGTGTGTCGACGCTGGCGCCGCTCAGCCTCAGATGTGCCAACACGCTTAGTTAAGCGTGTTGGCACGGAGGCTGGGTGGCGCTTTCCGTCTTGCGGGTGAGCGGCAGGCTTGGTTGGACCGCCGCGACGGTAGGCGGCGACCGTAGTGGCCCCCGCTACTGTCGACGGCAGACCCGATCAATATTGAGACGGCATCAATTTCACATCGATGACCGAAAGGAACCCTGGTGGTAGCTGAACTGATCAATGGCCTTCGCACCTTCGTGGCGGAGGTGATGCCGGCGAAACAGGATCTCTTCGCCAAACTCGCGACCGGCCAAAGCCCGGCCACCCTGTTCATTACCTGTGCAGACTCTCGCATCGACCCATCGCTCATCACCCAAACCGATCCTGGCTCGATCTTTGTCGTACGCAACGCCGGCAACATCGTGCCGAAGCTCGCTGACGGGAGTTCGCCCGACGGCAACGCGGCATCGATCGAATACGCCATCACTGCGCTCAATGTGAGCCACGTGGTGATCTGTGGCCACTCGAGCTGCGGGGCGATGGGCGGACTTCAAGATCTCGACGGCATCGCCGACGCGCTGCCGTCGGTTCGTCGTTGGCTCGAACACAGTGAGCAACTGCTCGACACACCCGCGGCGTCGGATCTCGACTCGCTGATCGAAGCCAACGTCCTGCTCCAGTTCGAGCATCTCCGTGAATACCCAGGGGTCCAGGCCAAACTCGATGCCGGCGAGATCACCTTGCACGCGTGGGTCTACGACATCGGCTCAGGCGACGTTCGCGCCCACGACGGCTCGGCATTCACGTCGCTTCTCCGGAGCTGACGACCGTGTCTACGAACCCGTCGACTTTTCCGCTGCAGGAAATGCTGGGCTTCGAAATCGAACCGGGCGACGGCAGAGCTACCGCCACTCTGGATCTCGACGACAAGCACCACAACCCAAATGGGGTGACCCACGGCGCCGTGCCCTTCGCCATGATGGACACGGCAATGGGCGCCGCCGTCATGTCGGTCCTCGGCGAGGGCAAAATCTGCGCCACCATCGAAATGCACACGCGCTTCCATCGGGGCGCTCAGTCCGGTCGCCTGATCGCCACCGCAGAAGTCATGCATGCGGGCCGGCGAATCGTTCACCTCGAAGGCCGCACCGTCGACGCCGACGGCAGACTCATCGCCAGCGCGACCAGCAGCTACGCCGTCATCGACCTCAACGCCAGCTGAAGTAACTCCCGACTGACCACCTGGATATACCGGAAACCATGGTCTTCCGGAGCGGTGATGGCCTCAGCGCTCACGCCTACTCATTGCCCGTGCAGGCGAGCCGCCCAGCGCCGCCTTGGGGCACGCCTTGGCCGGCAGTCGTTGCGACTACCCCGGTTGTGAGAACATCGGGGGTATGGCTATGTGGACCCGCGCTCTCGTCACGGGAGCTTCATCTGGAATCGGCAACGCAATCGCCCGACAACTGGCGGCTGACGGCACGGAACTGGTAGTCGTTGCTCGCAACGAAAGCCGGCTAGACGGGCTGGCGGAATCGGTCTCGGTGAACTGCGAGGTGCTCCCGGCCGACCTTTCGGATCTTGACCAGCTCGGTCATGTAGAGGAACGTCTCGCCGCTACCGGCGATGGTGCCATCGATCTGTTGGTGAACAACGCCGGTTTCGGCTTCGTCGGGCCGTTCCATCAGCGCTCATTGAGTGGGGAAGCGGCGGTGGTGGCGGTGAACGTTCTCGTTCTCCAGCGACTCACCCATGCCGCGCTGAGCTCCATGGTGCCCCGTGGCCGGGGCGGGCTACTGAACGTGTCTTCAGTTGCCGGGTGGATGCCCGCAGCCAACAGCGCCACCTATGCGGCATCGAAGGCGTTCGTCACCTCGTTCTCGGAGTCGATTCACGCCGAGCTGAAACCCAAAGGCATACACGTGACGGCGCTCTGCCCCGGCTTCACGCGCACCGAGTTTCAGGCCCGGGCCAGCTACGACGCCTCCGGAATCCCCCGGCCACTCTGGCAGACTCCCGACAAGGTGGCCGGGGCCGGTCTGGCCGGCATCGCCCAGAACCGACCGATCGTGGTGCCTGGGGTGCAGAACAAGGTGGGTGCCAGCATGTTCCAAACGCTCCCCAAGGCAGCCCGCCGATTCATCCTGGCCAAGGCCTCCGGCTAACCCAGGGTCGGCTGTGAGCTAGCGGCCAACGAGTACGTAGTCGTTGTTCGAGACCCAACAGGTGTTGTTGTCGTCGTAGGCGTTTTGCGGGTCCGGGCAGTCGGCGGCCCAAGATCCTGTCTGTACCGCATCAAAGGCATCGCCCTTGCCCGGGGTGATCGAGGCCGGAATCATGTCGTTGGTGTCGATTGGACCAAGGTTCGAAACCGCTGCCGCGATATCGGCCCGGGTTGGGTTCTCGCCAGCGTCATAGATGGCCCGAGCCATCATGCGGACCTCAGTGCACACGGTCACCAACATGCCCTGGGGGGTTCGTTCGGCGGGATCGTCGTAGGCCCAGACATCGCCGCCCATGCCCTCGTAGGTTTCCGAACACAGCTCATTGAACCGCGGCCGAACCCAGCCATCCACCGACCACGAGTTGCTGGTTGCGGGCGAGGCCACCGCGGTGGCTCCGTTGTAGAGTGCAGCCGCCTCAGGGCTGGTGTTGGCCTTGACCTTCGAGGCAACGAGGTCGCCGGCCGCAGCGTTGAAATCCGAAAGCAGAAATGAGACCGAACCAGGCTCGTAGCCTTGGACCGTCATCTCCTGGACCAGTGGCGGCGCGCTCAGAATGTTGATCGTCGGAAACACCAGGTCGACGCCCTGCTCAAGCATGGCTGATACCGCATCAGGAATGCCGATTACGCAGGTCACCCCGCCATCACACAAGAGGGTCTCCCGCACCGCGACTTCGTGGCCTAAACCGGTGAGGACGTCGACCAAACCGGTCTGCACCGCCTCCGGCTCACCGGCCGCATCAGAACCGATTACGGCAATGGTCTTTCCGTCCAACAAACCGTTCTGATCGGCGTAGATCGCCATGTCGGTCAACGAGCGTTCCGCGGTCTGCGTCAAGGAGAAGAGGCGGCCATCGCTCCGCTCCATAAAGTCCGTCGGCATACCGGTGGTGGCAATCAAGACGGCATCGTTCTCCTCGACCATGCACAACACGCCGGGGCCACCGATGCTCGTACTGTTCATGGCCACCACGGCGCGGCGATCCTCGGTGGCCTCAACACAAGCGGTCACGATCGCCTCGTCACCCGCCAATGGCGACCATGAGCTGGTCGCCAGCTCCAGCTGACGACCGCGAATGCCACCGCATTCGGTGTTGATGAAGTCGATCAACCTCTCGTACATGTCGGTAACGTCGCCAACCTCAACGGCAAACCCAATGCCGATCAGATCCTCGAGTTGAGCCCTCAAGTGGTGAACCTCGATCGAGTCCTCGGTAATCCCTGGCCCGGTCGCCTCGCGGGCCGTCGCCTCATCATGGGAACGACAGAATGTGTCGAGTCCCTGGAACGGGTGCGAACGGTCTATGCCCTGCTGGAAGTCGGCAAAGATCCCGCCACGAGGATCGGCGTAGGGAACGCCTCCGACCTCGGCACTGTCGTCGCCACTCCCGAGTTCTTCAGCGGTGTCGTCTTCTTCAGCGGTGTCGTCGGGCTCGGGTGCTTCCCCGCTGTCGTCAGAGTTCTCTGATTCGGGCTCAGTCGTCTGCGAGTCGTCGCCATCGTCGGCACTTGGTTGTTCGCTCCCGCCGACCACAGCATCGTCACCATCGGATGACTCACCCGAACATGCGCCAGCCGCAAGCACGAGCGCGAAGGCCAAGGCGGCAAGCCGCATCAAGTAAGAAACCGATGTGCAACGCCAGGTCGTGGCCATGAATCCCCCGATATATCCCCGAGTGACATTTGTAACACCTGGCGCACCGCAAGGCCTGCCGACTCTGCTCCGGCCGTTCCATCGCCGGTTGAGGCTGCGGCCGCATGAAGTGGGTCGACGGAGCCGCGAGCTCCCGCCAAATTCGTGAGCGAGCCGCTCAGCAATCCTTGCGCCGCAGGGGCGTGGGCCGGGATGCCTGGCGGCGGTCGGGATCCTCGCCGGGATTCGTCCGCCTCGTGCGCGCTACGGTCGAACCATGTCTGGATCCGCCGCACTCGACCCGCTCGATCTGATCTCCCCCGCGCACTACGGAAGAAAGGGGGCACCGCATGATCCGTGGCGGGAGCTGCGGGGCCAGCCGCTCCAAAGGGTGAGTCCCGACGGGTTCCAGCCGTTCTGGCCCGTCACTCGCCATGGCGACATCACCAAGATCTCGGCCCGGCCGCTCGATTTCTCGAACGAGGCCGACGCCATCGTGGTCTGGACCGACGAGCAGATGGCAAAGGCCGAGGCCGGTGAGGTCAGCGCACTTCGCCAGATGCGAACCGTCATCATGATGGACCCGCCCGATCACCGCATGTTCCGCAAGGTAGCCAGCGGCTTCTTCACTCCGAAGGGCATTGAACGGCTCGACGAGATCGTGACCGAGTCGGCTCGTCAGGTGATCGACTCGCTCGGCCACGAGGGCGAAGCTGACATGGTCGCCCAGGTCGCTCAACGTCATCCACTTCGGGTCCTCGGGTCGATACTTGGCATCTCCGCCGACCAGGAAGAACGCCTCCTCGAACTCACCACCCAACTGCTGGCCGGCGACGATCCCGACTACCAGCGAGAAGCCGAGTCGCGCTCAGAAGCTTCCGAGGACCTTGGGGCCGAGTTCTTCGAGATGTTCAACACCATCATCGAAGACCGGCGCGCGAACCCTCGCGACGATCTGGCATCGATGCTGGCCAACGCCACCCTGCCCGACGGCGAACCCCTCGGCCTCGGAGAAACGCTCGGCTACTACCTCATCGTCTTCAACGCCGGCCACGACACCACCCGCCACTCGCTCGCCGGCGCAATCGGCGCGTTCCTTGAGCACCCCGACCAGCTCGAAGTGCTCCGGGCCGGAGGTGATGACGTGGTCGAGAGCGCAGTGGAAGAAGTTGTTCGCTGGACCGCACCGGTGAACTACATGAAACGATCCGCGGTCCGCGACATCACCCTGACCGATGACGAATTCGGCGACGTGGTGATTCCGGAAGGCGACGCGTTGGCGCTGTTCTACAACGCCGCCAACCGCGACGAGCGAGTCTTCGAGGACCCCTACCGATTCGACATCACCCGCAGCCCGAACCGTCACCTGGGTTTTGGATGGGCCGAGCATTACTGCCTCGGGGCCCACCTGGCCCGGGCCAGCATCGCCGCCCTCCTGAGCGAAATGCAGCAGCGGGTGGAAGTTCTCGAGCCAGCTGGAGATCCCACCTTCACCGCCTCAAGCTTCGTGTTCGGCCACAAGACGCTTCCCGTCCGCTACCGCCTAACCCCCGCCACCTGATTGAGCCGGAACCAACCTGTGGCAACGGTGCCAGGGGCAACCATCCCGGCCGATAGGCCCGCCAACTTTCAACGTACCTATCGTCGGGACACTCGCTGATCTGCCCGTTTGATCAGGATCCGAACGGTGGGGGGTTGGTGGCCAGTACGCCGTCGATGAAGGTGTCGACGATGTCGTTCACCGCGCCGGCGCGGTTGGTGGGCACGTGGCCGGCGCCATCGATGATCGACACCTGGTGGGGACTGCTGGGCTGGTTGGCCACCGCCTGACGGATGCCATCAAACACGTAGTCACAGTTGTTGAGTCCGGCCGCGGCGGCTTCGGCGATCGCCGGCTTGGCACCAGCGCAGAACGGATCCCTGTCGCCGCCGGTCCAGAGGATCGGGGTGGCCCGGAAGTCGTCAAGGCCCACCGTCGCGCCGGGGTAGGAGTCGATATTTTCGTCGGCGAAGTAGCCGATCTTCTCGGTCACCTGGGCGGGGTCGAAATTCGCTGGCATCGGGTGTCCCGCGGTGCCGGCATAGACGTCAAACACCGGCAACAGGCGAGGCGTGATCACATAGGAATCGGCGATTCCCCCGGTGAGAGGCTTGCCGATGTCAGCCTGGTTCTGGGCCAGCGTGTGCACGCCGATCGAACCCGCGCTGGTGCCATGAGCGAACACGTGCGTGGTCGGGTAGTTCTCGGTGGCGAACTCCACCGCAGCCATGGTGGCGTGGGCCCCATTTACTTCGGCGCCAGGGTTTGGGTTGTTGGGATACGGCGTAGACAGGCCCGAATACAGATCGTGATCGCACATCGAGACAAACACGATGCGGTAACCCTCTTCGATCCGACGCTTCAACGTGTTGTCGACCACGACGTTGTCGGGGAAGACACGGCGGATCAGTTGGGTGTCGTAGAGATCGTCGAAGGTCTCCTCGTGGTTCCAGGTGTCCTGGGTCTGGTTTCGCACCCCGACGTAACCGCCCTCGTCAGCGAAGTAACCGACCCCGCCGCCGTGGAGGTACACCCACATGGGCGCCTCGGCGTCCGGATCGTCGAACGGGTTCATCACCATGAAGGTGTAGTTGCCGCTCAGACCGCAGTCATACGCGGCGTTTCGGTAGAAGTCGAACTCCCATGTGAACCCCACCGCCGAGGAGGTTCGCTCACCCTCCAGGCTGATCTGGCTGGTATCGACGGGATTGCAGGCGGCAGCGATCAACGCCAGCGCTGCGAGGAATATGGCTAGCCTCACCCTCACCGTCAGTTGGCTTCGTTGGCGTAGGCGACGGCGAAGTTCTGACCGGCCATACGGATGCCGTCGGGGGTCCAGTGGATGCCGTCGGCCAGGACCGGCAGTTGACGCTGGATCACCGGGTAGACGCCGGGGCGGTCGTACTGGACCGTCCACTGCGACAGCGTGAGGTGGGCGGCGAAGGGTCGACCCGATACCGGTACCTCAATGGCGTCGGGGTCGAAGCCGTCGAAGTTATCGGGGAACGGGTCCTGGCGGTAGGTGCCGTGCAGGAACGGCATATCGTCCGGCACCTGAGGGGCGCTGCGGGCGAAGTCGACGATCGACACGTACTTCTCGTCCCAGCTTTCGGCTTTGGCCCGTTGTTGCATATCTGCTCCGCCCTGCTGGAAAAGAAAGCCCTCGAAGGTGACGTCGGGATGCGCAAGGTAGGCGGCCCGCACCCGCGCACCGAGTTCCTGGCCCAGGTCAGCCGACGGCACCCACCGATCGATCGATGTGCCACCCACCGCGTGCTTGATGATGCCGATATTGGAGTCGGGACAGGCGGCGTGCATGGTCCAGGCGAAGGGGATCTCCGGTCCGTACTTACCGTTTGCTGGAATGCCGAGCGGCTGCCAGGCGCCCTCGTCGAACATCTGGAGCTGCGGAATACCCGACTCATAGACCGCAGGGAGCGTGCCCGGGACTCCGCCGGCGGCCTGCATGTTCGACTGGCCCGCCACGATGAAGGTGCGGAACGTCGGGTCGGTCTGATCCCACGGACAAGTGAGCGTGGCGCCCACGTCGGCTTCCGGTTCACCGGCGCCAGGGGTGCAGGCCGCAGCCACCATCATCAGGGCGAACACCGCCACCATCATCTTGCGCATATGGGGCATCTTGGGCATCGGGAATCCTCACTCTGTGTCGGCTTGGCCGGCGCACAATCGTGGCCGACATCAAGCAAAGCCACCAACGAACCGAATCCCTGCAAAATAGTCTGCCGGGATTCCGTGCACGGACTCCGCCATCATGCTCCAGACGGTGCCACCTTGTTTAGGCTGGCCGTCGTCCCAGAGTCTGCTCATGGGCACTGTTGCCGGAATCCGCCGGATTCCCCTCTAATTCAAAGAGCCCAGAAGGAGAATTGAACTCCTGACCTGCTCATTACGAGTGAGCTGCTCTACCGACTGAGCTATCTGGGCAGGCTCCCTACGGTAGCAGCGGCGCAACCCGGCAACACCCGAGTTTCCCGGCCTCGGAAATGTCGGAAGCTGACGCGCATAATCCGGCTCAGCTTCCGACAATTCGGCTCAGCTGGGTGGCTGAGCGCCGATTTGAAGCCCACAGGTGTGTAGCTAACCGTTCCTGGGTGGCTCGTCAGCGGAAGTACTGTCGGTCGTACCGAGCAAGTCACACGCATCGTCGGCCAGCCCCTGCCCAGCTTCACCGTAAAGGTTGCGGGCAACATCGACGCCAGCGTGCCCGAGTTCGGCGACTTCATTGTCGAAGGTCGCGGTGGCGGCAATTCGGACCTCAGGGAGAAACCTTCGAACCGATTTGACCGCCACCAGGTTGGCGTCATGGTCGCTCATCGCCAATACGACGAGGTCGATGCGACGGTCGAGTCGCAATCGGCCCCAGAACTCCAAGTCGAGCGCATCACCCCGAACGACACTACGGCCATGGTCGCAGTTCGCGGCCACAGTTTCGGCGGTTCGGTCGACGCCCAGCACGACCTCGCCCCGTCGTTCGACGAGTTCGTCGTAGGCACCAGCCCCGACTCGGCCCATCCCAAAGACGATCACATTTGCGCCCCCAGGTTCGATCAGCGCGTCGTCGGGTTGCACTTCCTTGCGCTCAAACCGCGCCAGCGACGGCTGTAGGCGCGCATAGAGCGAATAGCGTGCCGTGTTGAGCGGCGCGGCGAGTGCGAACGAGACCGCCACCGCTACCGCGATCGTCGCGGTCCAGCGTTCACCGATCATCGCTCGCTCAACTCCGACCAGCGCAATGATCAGGCCGAACTCGCTGTAGGAAGCAAGGCTCAACGAGGTGTGCCAGGCGGTACGAGCTCGAAATCCGAAAGCGGTGATTATTGCGACAAACCCAGCGGTCTTGGCCGGAAGCAGGGCCAGAACCACAAAACCCACCAGCAGTTCAGGCCAGCTCGGTAGCCCGCGTAGTCCAATCGACAGGAAGAATCCGATGAGCAGGACGTCCTTGAAGTCGAGAAGTACCGCGGCCAGTTCCGAGGCGCGTGGATGACTCGCCAGAGTAAGACCCATGATGAGGGCCCCAAGGTCAGGCTTTATCCCAACGCGATCGAACGCTTCTGCGCCCACCCCAACGGCAAGCGCAAGCCCGAGCAAGAGCAGCAGCTCACCATTCCCGCTTCGATCGAGAACCCAGCCGTAAAGCGGTCGAGCCAGCAGCATCGCGGCCAACACCGGAAGTGCCCAAATCGAAGGCGGCTCGTCGACCGCGAGCGTGAGGAACGCCACTGCGAAGATGTCTTGCACCACGAGCATGCTGATGGCCAACACCCCTTGAAGCGACCCGCTCTCGTTTCGTTCTTGCAGCGCCTTGACTGCGAACACGGTGCTGGAAAACGAGAATGCGAAACCGAGGAGAAGCGCATCGGTCCGCTCCAACTCCTTGGCCAACGGGAGACCCAGCGCGCCAAGACCAAATAGCGCCGACCCAATGACCAGTGACGTCAGGACCAAGTGCAGACTTGCCCCTCCCCACACCACCGGGCGAGCAAGAGACCGCAGCTTCAACTTGAGGCCGATTCCAAACAGCAACACGAGAATGCCGAGGTCTGCGATTACGTCGACCGATTCGCTTGATTCTTGGCCAGCGGCGCGCAGAGCGAAGCCGGCGATCAGATAGCCGACCATCGGTGGGAGCCGCACCGCGTTGGCCAGAAAGCCGAATCCAAACGCCACGACAACAAGCCACAACTCCATCGAGGCTCAGCATAGCTATGGCATCACTGGCCACCGGCTCGTGGAAGCACCGGGAGCCATTGCCAACCGACCCCCAAGTTCGAGGCGACTGCTATAGGCGGGAGAGTTTTGAGAAGAGGGCCTGGAGGAGGAGGGTTTCGTTGGGGTTGCGGATCAGGGCCCGCTGGGCGGAGACGATTTCGTCGAGGGCGGCTACTCCTCTACGCACCTGATGGGCATCGCCGCTGGCCATGCTGGTCCTGTAGCTGGCGGCGAGTTCGCCCAGACCGAACCTGAGCTCCTCGTTGCGGTGGCGGCGGGCCTCACGCTTGTGCCGGGCCTCGACATCCTTGCGGCCCGAACCGCGGGTGCCGTTCTCCTCTTCGCGGGCGGCCAATTCTTCCAGCTCCCGGGTGTGCACATCGCTGAGCGGTAGCTGGGCGTCGTCGACCATGGCCAACAGCTCGTCGACCAACGCTGCCGCCTGAGCGCCAGTGCCATCGAGACGGCTTGGCACCGCCCGCCAGGCCTCGCGTCGATTGGCCACCTGGGGATCGGTGGCCAGAAGGCGGGCCCGCTCCAAACTTCCCCGGGCCGCACCGGCGGCTTCGCTGGCCGCGGCGACATCCACACCCTCGGCCACCAATACCTCGGCCATGACCTCGATCGGCAGCGCTCCAAAGTCCACCCGCACACATCGCGAGGCGATCGTGACCAGATCGGGCGGCACATCCTCGGCCAGGATCACAAAGAAGGTGCCTGCCGGTGGCTCTTCGATGGTCTTCAGCAGCTTGGGCGCCGCCGCCGCTTCCACCAGATGGAAGTCGGGGGCCAGGATCACCTTTCGGCTGCCCTCCATCGGCGACAGGCTGGCCAACCGCACAATCTCCTCGGCCTGGGCTGCCATCACCGTGGAGCCGGTGCGCTCAATCTCATGCAGATCCGGATGCTGAGCCCCCTTGGCCAACTGCACCGCCCGCTCGGCATCGGCCCCATCGAGGTCGGCGGAAAGGAGGGCCGCAGCGAAGGCCCGGGCCGCCACCCGCTTGCCCACGCCGGCCGGACCCACCAACAGATAGGCATGCACCGGGTTGTCGGCAGCCGCGGCCAAATCGCCGACCGCCTGGGCCTGGCCCACAACGTCGGCCCACATCGCCGGGTCGGCCGTTGCCGCAGCCGAAGGTGAAGAGGCGGAGGGGGCAGTAGTCATCGGAATCGAACGTTAGGGCGTGAAGCCCGCCGCAGCCACTGCAGCGACGATGCGCTCGGTTACCTCTTCTACGCCGCCGGTGGCATCAACCCGCAACCAGTGCTGCGGGTCGGCCTCGGCCAACTCCACAAAGCCAGCGGCAACGGCAGCAAAGAACTCGGGATCGGCCCGCTCGATGCGGTCGAGATGCTCCGGCATGCGAGCCTTGGCTTCGGCGGGCGGACACTCAAGCAGCACATACACATCGGGCCAGCGGCCATCGAGAGCCCAATCGTTCAGCTCCCGCACCCGCTCCACGCCGAGCCCCCGGCCGTAGCCCTGATAGGCCAGCGATGAAGCGACCGAACGATCGCTCACCACGGTGCGTCCGGCATCCAGCGCCGGCCCCACCACCTCCCGAAGATGATGGGAACGGTCGGCGGCCATCAACAGTGCTTCGGTTCGATCCCCAAGGTCGAACTCCGGGCTCAGCACCACCTCACGAATGGCGCTGCCAGCCGCCGATCCACCGGGCTCGCGGGTAACCACGGCATCCCACAGCTCGCCCAAATGGGCTGCTTGCGTGCTCTTGCCGCACCCGTCACCACCCTCAAGCGCAATCCACAGCCCGCTCACCGGCGGGTATCCGACCCGACCCCGCGAGCCACTGCTTCGTCGGCGCCGTTAGCTGAGGAAGCGGAAGCGGAAGCTGAGGATGTAGCTGGAGCGGTCGTCGTGGAGGGCTCGTCGCGGAGATCAATCACCATCGGGGCATCATCGCCGTCGCCATCGGCCTCGGACAAAACGCCCTCGGAATCCCCACTCTCTTCGCCCACCGAAGAACGCAGCGAGTGACGCGACACAAACCCGGCACCGATGATGATCAACCCGGCCAACCAGAGGGTGAGACGCACACCGGGGATGGCAAAACCCTGACCGAAAACGCTGATCTCGCCATCGTCGGCCAGCCAGTTGCTGACCTGGTCGAGAGCCTTCGACAACAGCGGACCGATCACAAAGGCAAACAGCACACAGGCCCGCACCATCATGAACAGAGCACCAAAGATGCGGCCCCGCAGCTCCGGGGCGCTCTTTTCGTGGAGAAGCGTGAAACCGAGCACATAGACGGCGCCGGCACACAGGCCAAGGACGCCGATGAGAATGGCGGCGGGTCGCAACATGGTCATCGATGTGGCGCCCAACAGGCTGATGCCGGCGCCAAACACCGCCGCTTCAAACATGCCCTGCTTCGGAATGTGCTTCTGCAGGGCGGCCACCCCAGCCACACCCGCGGCCATACCCACGCCGAGGGCAAAGATCATAAAGCCGAAGCCGTCCTCGCCCTGACCCAGGATCTCCTCGACAAAGATCGGCCCCAGCGGCACCAGCATGCCACCACCGATCAACCCTGTGGCCAAGCCCAGGTTCACGGCCCGGATCACCGGGTTGATAAACACAAACCGCCAACCCTCACGAACATCGGAGAGGCCGGCCTTCAGGCCACCGACCACACCCATCTGCTCCTCATCGGGCTTACGCAGCCGCTTCGGCAACCGGATCGACCCGAGCAAAAGGGCGGCGGCCAGGAAGGTGACGGCATCGACCACAAAGGCCAGACCGGCCTGATCGAGCCGAAAGCGATCGAGCCACGAGTAGTCGTCGATCCAGGTGGCCAGGTTGGCCAGCAGCGCATACAGGCCCGCCCCCACCGGGAACGTTCCATAAGCGGCAGCCACCGACAACGAGTTGGCCGCAGCCAGCTGTGACGGCGCCACGATGTCGGGAACCGCGGCCTCCTTGGCTGGCGACCACAACAGGGTGAACATCTCCAGCACCAGCGAGGCCAACACCAGCCCGAGCACGGTGTCGACAAATGGCAGGGTCAGCAGCACCAGAGCCCGGCCGACATCGCAGCCCACCAACAGCCGGCGCCGATCCCAACGATCGGCAAACACCCCAGCCAACGGTCCCATGATGAAACCGGGGGCGATACGGGCACTCAGCACCAGACCGATAGCCACCCCCTCAGCCTGACCGCCCACCCGAGCGGCC
>CALAML010000106.1 GCA_937925845.1 uncultured Acidimicrobiales bacterium
GAAGCGTTTCGGTCGATCGCAACGCTGTGACGAAACCGCGAGCACCACCGGCGGTTGGTTCGCCGCAGCTTGGCTCGGGGCGGCAGTTGGCTCGGCGGTTTCAGACTCTTCGGGAGGCTCGAGCGACGCAAGCGTGTCAGCTGTTGGCGAAGTGAGTCCGGTTTGTCTCGACCCCGGAGACTCAACCGCGCCACAGCCGCTGATGGCGACCACGAGCACCAGGAACATCGCGGCCGACGCGGCGCGGACCGCGATACCAGCCTTGTCTTCGGCCCTGTTCAAACCTCTTCGACGGTGAGGTCGCCGTTGGCGTAGGAGGCCCTCAGGTCTTTCTTTGAGAACTTGCCCACCGAGGTCTTCGGAACTTCGTCGATGAAGGTCCAGCGCTCGGGCAGCCACCACTTGGCCACCTTGTCTTCGAGGTAGCTGGTGAGGTCGGCGGCGGTGGCCGACTGGCCTTCGGCCAGCACCACGCAGGCCAGCGGTCGCTCATCCCAGCGGTCATCGGGAACCCCGACTACCGCGGCTTCGAGCACTGCCGGGTGGCCCATCAGCGAATTTTCCAGATCGACGGAGCTGATCCACTCGCCACCCGACTTGATGACGTCTTTGGCCCGGTCGGTGATCTGCACGAAGCCGCGCGGATCGACCGTGCCGACATCGCCGGTGCGCAGCCAGCCGTCGTGGAACTTCTCCGGGGAGTCATCGAGGTAGTAGGAGCCGGTGATCCAGGGACCTCGCACTTCGATTTCGCCCTGGGCTTCGTCGTCCCAGGGGAGTTCGTTTCCGGCCTCGTCGCAGATGCGCAGCTCCACACCCGGGAAGACCCGGCCGGTGCGGACCCGCCAGGCGTAGGGGTCGTCGCCGGCGTTGTTCTTGGGCACGCGGGCTACCGCACCGAGCGGGCTGGTTTCGGTCATGCCCCAGGCCTGGATCACTTCGACGCCGAAGGTTTCCTGGTAGCCCTCCATCAAGGACCGGGGTACGGCCGAGCCGCCGCACACCACGTACCGCAGCGAGCTGAGGTCGGCGTCGCTGGCGTTGTGCAGGATGTCGCTCAACACGGTGGGCACCGCGCCCGAGATGGTGGGTTGGGTCTTGGCCACCAGGTCGGCGACCGGCCCCGCCTGGAGGAACTGCTGCGGCATGACCAGGTCACAGCCGGTGGTCCAGGCCGCATACGGGATGCCCCAGGCGTTGGCGTGGAACTGCGGCACGATCAGCAGCACCCGGTCGGCCTCGCCGATCTGGAGTCCCTCCATCGTCTGGGCCGCCAGGGAGTGCAACCAGGTGGAGCGGTGGGAGTAGGCCACGCCCTTCGGGTCTCCGGTGGTGCCGCTGGTGTAACACATGGCCGCGGCGGCCCGCTCATCGACCTCGGGGTAGTCATAGCCCGGCTGCTGAGCTGCCAGCAGTTCTTCGTAGTCCTGGGTGGCGCCGAGCCCGAGACCGTCGCGGGCGTCGGCATCGCCACCGTCGCACACGATGATGTGTTCCACGGTGGTGAACTGATCGCGCACCCGGGCCAGCAGCGGGGCCAGCGAGGCGTCGACGATGATCACCTTGTCCTCGGCATGGTTCACCACGTAGGCGAGCTGGTCGGGGAAGAGACGAATGTTCAGCGTGTGCAGCACCGCCCCCATGCAGGGGATGGCGAGGTAGGCCTCGAGGTGACGCTGGTTGTTCCACATGAACGTGCCAACCCGGTCGCCCGCGCCCACCCCGAGTTCGGCCAGCACCGCAGCCAGCTGATCGGCCCGATCTCCGACTTCGGCAAAGGTGGAGGTTTGCAGCTCCGCGTCGGGGCCGTGGTAGGTGATGATCTCCGAATCACTGTGGACCCGTCGGCCATGCTGGAACAGTTGCGTGATGTTGAGGGCGTAGTCCTGCATCGTGCTCTTGATCATGGAGAGACTCTGCCTCGCGTCTCCGCTTCGCTCAAGCGCGATCGGTCGACGGTGCCACTGCCGACTCTCGGGGATAGATCCCCTTGGTCACTCTTTGCGGGTGTGGTCTCTTGGGGTCATGGCCCCATCCACAGCACCCTCCCCAAAGACCGGCTCCACGCTCACATTCATGGTGTTGGCCACCCTCGCCTTTACCGCCGTGACCGGTCTCGGCTTGGCGATGACCGCTCGCCCGGCCGCCGCCAACACGACCGGGGATGTCACCTACTGCTCCCCACCCGTGGTTACTGTCGGGCCGGAAATCGCTAACGGCATGATCGACATGAGGGTCCGGATGCGCTTCTTCGCGCCGGCAACCGCGGATGACCGGGTCGTCATCTGGCGCAACGGTCGGGTCGTGCGGACGGTGGGCCAGTTGGTCGATCGACCCGACCAGGTCGATATTCCTGTTCCGGTCGTCGAAGGGGTCAACCATCTCTCCGCCGCGCTGGGCCGGGTGCAGGATGGTCGGGTCGTGGTGACCTCCTACAACGACTACTGCGGCCGCTACAACCACGTTCGGGGCCACACCCAACTCACCTGCCGGGTGAGTCGCTCCAACGGAACCGACGCCGCCGCGGGCCTGTCATTGCAGGCTCGCGACAACTTCCTCCTGGCCCCGTTCACCGATGAGAGTCTCGAGATCTACCGCAATGGTCGGCTGCTACGACGCTGGGACGTCGCCGAGAATCGCATCTTCGGGTTCACCTACGCCGCCGCCCTCGACGTCACCTCCCACTACTCGGTAGCCAAGATCCGCGTCGACCAAGCCGGGCGGGTCACGAGTCGATCAAGTCGCGTCTACTGCGGCCGGCTCGACCCGATTCGGCTCACCGGAAGCTGTTCGCTGAGCGGCTCCGGATCGGCGGTTGCCGTGCGCTTCACCAGTTCCGGCTTCGTCGCCTCCGACCCGAACGTGCGCCTCAGCGTGACGATCTTGCGCAACGGAAAAACGATTTCGCCCACGCTGGGTTTGCTGAACACCGACGCCGAGTGGCTGGACCGCTCGGCACGGGCCGGCAAGCGCTACCACTACTCGGTTCGCTTCCCGACGGTGAGCGGACGGACGGTTACGGCCTACTGTGGCGCCATTCAGGGTCAGAACTCGGCCGCGGTTCCGCCGGTGCCATGGTGCCGGGCCCACGGCTTAACCCCCGATCGTGAGCGGGCCGGCGCCATCGCCACCCTCGACAAGCCGGTCTCCCACTACGAGCTGTTCGATCAGGACGGGTTTGTCGCCCGGTTCACTGGCGCTCGGGAGGACGGGCCCGCGGTCTCCATGCCGCAGTCGCTGCGACGCCAGGCCGTGCCCGAGTACTACGTGGTCGCGGTCCAGGACGGTCAGCGCAGTGCTCCGACCCCCTGCCCGAAGTAACGCCCCCTGACCCGGGCGAGACGCCGGGCGCCACCTCCTCACCCGCCATCGACGTTGTGGCCGCCTCGCTAGCGGCGGAGGCGGCGGGGGAGGATCGGGATGGCGCTGAGCGCCAACAGCACCGGGTAGATCTCGAGGCGGCCCAATAGCATAGCGCTGAGCGCGATCATCCGACCCGGCCTCGGGATATTGCGGAAGTCGTTCTCGGGGGAGATGTCGCCGAGGCCGGGGCCAACGTTGCCGAGGGCGCTGGCCGCGGCCGAGAGGCCGGTGACCAGGTCGGTCCCGGTGATGAGTAACAGCATGGCGGTGGTTCCGAAGATGGCCAGCGCCAGGATCAGAAAGCCCATGATGCGGTTGGTGACGTCCTGGGAAACCGAAGCGGTACCGATCCGGATCGGTCTCACTAGTCGGGGGTGAAGTTGGCGCAGCGTCTCGCGATGGGCGTAGCTGGCCACGGCGAGCAGCCGCACCATCTTTACGCCGCCGGCGGTGGAGCCGGCCATGCCACCCAGGGGCATCAGCAAGAGCAGGAGGCCCTGGGCTGGCACGTCCCAGTCGCCGAAGTTCGCGGTGCCGTAGCCAGTGGTTGATACCACGGTGAGCACGGCAAAGATGCTGTTGCGGATGCCCTCATGCATCGCCAGTTCGCTCTGGCCCGAGGTAACGTAGACGATCAGGCTGGCGATGGCGACCAGGCCGAGATAGGCCTTGAACTCGGCCGAGTGCAGAAGTGGTTTCGGGGTGCCCCGCAGCACCTTGTACCAGAGTACGAAGCTCCCGCCGGCGAGGAACATGGCGATGATGGCCACCCATTCGATCGCGGCCGAGCCGAAGTGGCCCAACGAGGCGTTGTAGGGCGAGAACCCGCCGGTCGACACCGTGGTGAACGAATGGGACAGGGCGTCGTAGAGATCCATGCCGAAGATCATGTAGGCGATGGCCACGGCCACGGTGAAGCTGATGTAGACGATCCAGAGCCGCTTGGCTGTCTCCTGCACCCTGGGGGTGAGTCGTTCGCCGGTCGGGCCGGGGGCTTCTGCCACAAGAAGATCCATGCCGCCACCGCCGATCGTCGGGAGCACTGCCACTACCAGCACGATCACCCCCATGCCACCGATCCACTGGCTCATCGAGCGCCAAAACAGCACCCCCTTGGAGGTGCCTTCGATCGGACGCAGCACAGTGGCGCCGGTGGTGGTGAAACCCGAGACCGATTCGAAGATGGCGTCGTCGATGGTGTCGAAGGTGCCGGTGAGGATGTAGGGCAGGGCGCCGGCCGCGGTCAGGCCAAGCCAGGCGGCGATGACGGTAACAAAGATGTCGAGGATCTGGATTCGATCGGGCATGCGGGTGCCCTGGAAGCCCGCGATCCCGACGCCGATCCAGAGCAGACCGCACAAGGCGAGGGTGATCGTTTCGCTGCCCCCGTCGATCACCTCGACGATCGAGGAGACCAGGATGCCGGCGCCGACCATGGTGAGGGTCACCGAGACCACGTGCAGGGGAAGGCTGCGGTAGCCGACCTGTTGTGCCCGCTCGTAGGCCCGTCCGGCGCGACCGCCGAGCAGGCTGGTCATCGGGTGAAGAGGACTCGGGCTTCGGCCAGAGAGTCCGGGCGGGCAAATACCACCAGGTGGTCGCCGGCATGGAGTCGGGTGTTGCCGGAGCAGATTTCGGACCGGCCGTCGCGGTCGATCCGGGCACCGAGCAGCACGTCATCGGGGAGGCTGATCTCGGCGACGATCATGCCTTCGGCCGGCGCTCCCGGTTCGATGCGGAACTCGTCGACTTCGGTGTCGCTTTCGAGGAAGGTGGCCACCGCCGCAGTGCCGCCGCGCACCTGGCGCAGTACCGAGTTGGCCGACGCGGTTCGGGGGCTGAGGGCGGCGTCGATGCCGAGTCGGCGGACCAGGCTGAGGAGTTCGAGCCGGTGGAGTACGGTCACGGTGAAAGGTGAGCCTTCGGCCGCGGCGAAGGCGCAGGCGAGCACGTTCGACGCGTCTTCGCCGGAGGTGGCCACCACCGCATCCATGCGGCTGATCGATTCCTGGGCCAGCAGCTCGGTGTCGGTGATGTCGCCCTGCACCACCACCACCTTATGGAGGGTTTCGGAGAGAAACGCGGCGCGGGCCGGATCGCGTTCGATCACCACAACGTCGGCACCTTCGGTTTGGAGCTGTGATGCCACCCGGGTGCCGATGGCGCCGCCGCCGAGCACCATCACCTTGCGGGCTTCGCCGCCGCCGATGCCGAGCAGGCTGAGCAGCTTGCGGCGACTGTCGCCGGTGGTGAGGACCCGGATGTGGTCGTTGTCGGCGAGCTGATAGTCGCCGCCGGGGATGGTCGTCTCACCGTCCCGGGTGACTGCGCCCACCAGGAAGTCGACCACGCGGCCAAACTCGGAGTTGAGCGACGAGAGGGTGCGGCCGGAGAAGGGTGATTCGGGAGCGACGTAGGCCCCGATCACCACCAGGTCGCCGACCGGCATCGGGTAGACCTCATCGACGCCGGGGCTGTGGACCAGCTCCAGGACTTCGTCGGCGGTCTCGGAGTCGGGGTCGATGATGAGGTCGGCGGCGACGGCCCGACACAGGTCGGCGCCAGCGGGGCCGCGGAGTTCGTCGGATTGCAGCCGCACCACGGTGGTGCGCACGCCCGCCTGCTTGCCGAGGATGGCGGCGATCATGTTGACCTCGTCGTCCTGGGTGACCGATGCCAACATGTCGGCCCGTTTGATGCCGGCTTCGTTGAGCGCAGTGGGGGATGATCCGCTACCGAGCACGACCTGCACGTCCAGCTGTGCCGACAGACTTTCGGCGATCGACCGATCGACCTCGATCACCGCCACCTCGTGATGCTCAGCTACGAGCACCTCTGCGAGGTAGCGGCCGATCTCGCCCGCGCCGACGATGACAATATGCACCGTTATAGGGTGCCCGATTCGCCGTCGTTTGGCCCGGATCCCAACCGAAAATCCAACGTCGCCGCTGTCAGCGAGAACCGCCACGTTGAGTGACCCTCAGAACAACCGGGTCCGTTCGGGGTCTGACCCCAGATGGACCCGGTTTGGACTACTCAGGTTCGGGTTTTGGCGGCCGCTTGTTTGGCTTTTCTTGCTTCGCCAACCGCCAGGTACTCGTCGGCCTTTGTTGGATCGACGTACATGAAGTTGATTTTCCAGTCGTCATTGGCCCAGGCGAAGGGGGTTTGGACGGTGGTTTGGGGGGCGAAGGCCAGGGCCAGCAGGTCGAGGCCCATGGCCACGATTGCTCGCTGGGTGTCGGGTTCGTCGGGCGGTCCGCAGGGGTTGCCGAGAGGGAAGTCGGAGAACAGAAATCGCGACACCGCAGCCTGTTCGACGATGTCTCGGGCGCTGCCGACGATCACGGTGGGGATGCCAGCCTCTTCGAGGTGACGGGCAACCAGACTCACGGTCTGGTGACACACCGGTCAGAGGGGCACCAGCATCACCACGTCGACGTCGTCTTCGCGGACCCAAGCTTCGACGGTTGCGGCATCGGCGCGGGTACGCCGCTGGCTGTATTCGGTGGGCACCCCGTAGAAGCGGGGAGACACCGACCCAAGATGTCCGGCCTCGGCCAGCTCACGAAGCCGGGCCAGCGGTAGATAGGTTTCGGTGTCGTGGGTGTGGGTGGCTTCTTTGTCCCACGACAGGTCCTGGGTGAACATCGCTTCGGGGGCTGGGTCGCTCGGGGCGGCGTAGGGCTCTTTGGCCAGCACCAGGTCGGGGCCGTCGCCGGTGTCGAGGCTGCCATCGTTGCGGGGGAGGAACGAGGTGGTCACTACGCCGATGCGGGACTCGGCGAGCGGTTTGGTCAGCTCGGCGAACGGGGCGGTGGCGTTGGTGGCCCAGCGATAGGCCTGGTCGTAGCCGTAGGCCTCGTACAACTCGCGTGATTTGTCGATGTAGCTCACGAAGTTGCGGTGGGCTCCCGGTGGCGGTGCTTCGGCGGTCATGGCGCCAAGCTACCGCGTTCAGTTGGTCTTGGACCGGGCCGGTTCAATCGCAGTGGCTTCGGTCTGGGTGGATATGCCCGTTGCGAGTGCTTAAACATTTGCTTAAAGTGGTGGTATGGAGCCCGTCGAAACTGCAGCTATCTCTAGTGACGCTGTCTCCGCCAGCGTTGGCTCCCCTGACACTGATTCCGACATGTATCGGTCGCTGAAGGTTGACCGTCGGCCGTTGAAGGGCCTCGGCTACGGGGTGCTGGCGGGTGCCTGGGGTGGTTGTCTGGCGGGTGTCGGGAGTCTGCTCGCCTGGGTTTGTGTGGTGTGGATGGTGCGGCCGCCGACCGGACCTCAGGGCTTCGGTGGCGGGGCGGTTGTGTTCGGCGTGGTCGTTGCCGCAGTGGTTGGCGCGGCGGCTGGCACGGTTCCGGGCGGTATCGGCGGGCTGTTCTTTGGGGCCAGCCGCCTTGAGCGATTCGCCCCCGCCGTGGTTGCGGTAGTGACCTCGGCCGTGTCGGTTGGCGTGATGCGGGCGCTCTACGAAGGCGACTACAACGCCGAAGTCACATCGATCGCCTCGGTGGCCGTCGCCGTATGCGGTCTGACCATCGGCTACCCAGTCGGCCGTTGGTTCAAGCGGCTACTGGAGTCGCCATACTAACCCCAGGGATGCCCCCGCAGCAGCGCTCGCCAGCGATGCCCGGCAGCGGTGCCCACCAGCGATGTCGCCTCGCTCCCAACCCAAAAGTTGGGGTCTTTTGGGGTCTGACCCGGAATACCTCCAACTCTGGCAGGAGCGGCCTGAGGAAACGTCCATTGCCGGTTCTGGGTTCGTCCTGTTAGCTGGTGCTATGGCAATTGTTCCGCCACCGCCGACCGTGCGGGTGAAATCCCCGGAGTCCCAGCTTCGCAAGAGCCTGCGGCTTGGTCTGCTCGCCGGCGGCGCCGTGGGTGCGTTGGTCGGTGCCTGCGGAATGCTGATCGTCATCTTTGCCCCGAGGGTGCTCGGTGAACCGGTGATGGATGGCAACGACGACTTCGAAGGGTTGCTTGTGCTTCCGTTCGTGGTGTTGTTCGGTGCCGCAGTTGGTGCGGTGTTGGGTCTCATCGTCGGGCCCATGCTTGGCCTCACCGGACGCGAGGGTTCGGCCCCTGCGGCCGCCGCGGTTCTTGCCGGCACGGTCACCCTTGTCGGCGCCGTGATCATCTTGCGGGACGAAGTTCTGATCGGCCCCGCCGAATTGTTCTCGCCTACGTCGCGTTGATCTTGGCCGCGCCGGTCATCGGACTCGGCGGCGGTCGTTGGTTCCGGTCGAAACTCCTTGCTGGCGAGTCGCCCGATTCGTCAACCGCGTAGCTGGCCTCAGCCCCGCACC
This sequence comes from uncultured Acidimicrobiales bacterium, assembly GCA_937925845.1. Classification (GTDB taxonomy): domain Bacteria; phylum Actinomycetota; class Acidimicrobiia; order Acidimicrobiales; family CALAML01; genus CALAML01. The sequence continues at coordinate 8,670 of CALAML010000106.1, forward strand.
CCGGCGGTGAGTTCGTCTCGCCAGGCCTAGGCATTGATGTTTCGAGACTGCCAACGCTGACGGCCGGTTTCTTTTGAGCTCTTTGGCTTCAGCGCAGCAGAGGGCCATTCTCTTGCGGACTCTATTGCCGGGCCGCGCTCGGTCGGTTTAGCTGGGGTTATGGCTGTTGTCGCTTCACCATGCACCTTGGGTCCGAAACCACTCGCACTGTTTCCCGCACTGCTCTTCGCGCTGAGCTTTGCCGTGGGGTTGATGCTGACCCTGGCTTCGCCGGCGGCTTCAGCGCCGCTGCGGGCGCCGACGGTCGACAACATCACCTCGGAGTTTTCTACAACCGACGGTGCGGCGCTGCGGGTGAGTGGTAGTGCCGGACCCGGCGTCAACGTCGAGGTGTACCCCCAGAGTGGTTGCAGCGGTCAGGGTCGGATCATCACCCATGGGATTGCGTTCATCGAGAAGACCCCGCCGAAGCGGTCGGACCTGACGGGTTACTTTCGGCCGGTCGGGCCACCGCCCTTTGGTGGGGTCACCGATGCGTCCGGGAAATACAGCCAGAAGATCGCCGTTCTTGGCGTCGGTGGTCTGGCGCTCTCGACCTCCGGCCTTTCGGTTCCCCAGTTTGTGTCGGTGCGGTCGCTGGGATCGAACGGGCAGCACAGTCCCTGTCGTAGCGTGCGGGTGCCGAACTCGGTGCGCACGCCCTTCTTTCAGCCCGGTGATGTCATCGGCGGGCTCGACCACGTCGGCTACAACAACGGCACGCTGCGGGTGCGGGGCTGGGCCATCGATACCGCTCAGCAAAACACTCCAGCGCAGATCGAATGGGTGATCACCGATCGGTTCGGCCTGGAAGTGGGCCGGGCCATGACCACGGCAAACCGGTCGCGGGCCGACATCCGGGCCATCCTGCCTGGTCCGACCCAGCCCAGTGGGGTGGTCGAATCGCTCACCTACCTAGGGCCAGCCGACTTCCTTGGCGTGTGCGCCACCGCCATCGGTGCCTCCGGATCCCGTCTTGGTCTTGGTTGTCGGGCCTTCGCCGATTCGCCGACCGGGGCGGTGCCTCGGGTGCGTGAGCGCAACGGGCTGATAACCATCTCCGGTTGGGCCCTCGCTTCCGGGTCGACCGATCCGGCGGAAGTGGAGATCGTGCTCAACGGCAGGCTCGTGAGATCGGTACAGGCCCGCTTGCCGGGGCGGATGCCGGTGAACCTGCGAGCCGACCACGGCGGCCGCCACTTCTATCGGGTCTTCCTTCGCCCGGGCCCCGGCACCCATACGGTCTGTGCGCGAGCAGTCGACCGGCCCTTCCGCTCGCTGGTTCGCGGCCTGGCCAACACCCCGCTTGGATGCCGCCAGGTGACGATCTCGTAGGTGTCGGCAAGGCTGTAGCAGGTTCGCTCAGCTGCGAATCATGGCCAGGATTTCATCTTCCCAGGCGAAGTCGTGGACCGTTTCCAGGTTGGCCTTGGCCCACCATTCGTGGGTGGCGTTGACTGCGTCGTCGAAGCTGAAGCGGGGTTGCCAGCCGGTCACTTCCATGAGTGCGTCGACGGAGAAGACGGTGTCGGAGTTCCACCGGTGCAGATTGGGTTGTAGGCGCTGCACCAGCGACGCCAGTTGGAAGCGATGGGCGTGGGGGATCAGCCGGGCCATGGCCGCGTCGGTCGGGCGGATGTTGAGCGCCGAGCGGTCGCCGCCATCGCGAGCCACGGAGACTTCGCCGTCCCAGAGTTGATCCATCAGTTCAGCCGGGACGGGGATCAGTTCCGGGGTGGCGCCCGTGGCCGCGGCACAGGCGTCGATGTAGCGCTGGTCGGAGTGGGGGTCGTTGCCGGTCACGTTGAAGCGGCGGCCGAAGCTGGCCTCGACTCCGAGAAGTGCGGTGAGGGCTTCGGACTGATCGTCGATATAGCCGACGACGCTTCGGGTGGCGCCGTCACCGGGCACGAGGATCGGTCGGCCCTGGACCATGCGGGTGAACATGCGCTGTTCCCGGTTGGGGATGGCGTTGCCGGGGCCAAAGACCATGCCGAGGGCGGCGACGGTGGCCGGAAAGCCCTGCTCACGGTGGGCCTCAAAGAGCAGCTCTTCGCAGAGGATCTTGTCGAGGCCGTATTCGTTCTGGTCGTCGCTGCGGTCGACGGGCGCCGTCTCGTCGATCGGGTTCGGGGTGCCGGTGGCGTAGATCACCGTAGAGCTGACAAAGACGTAGTGCCCGGTGTGGCCGTTGAGAATGTCGACCATCACCGACACATCGTCGGGGTGGTAGGCGCTCATATCGACCACCGCGTCCCAGTCGCGGCCGGCGAGGACACTCCGCAGTTGGTCGTGGTCGGTACGGTCGGCCGCTGCGGTCTCGACTCCGACGGGCAGGTCGGCTTTGGTGCGACCCCGGTTCGACACCGTCACCTGATGGCCGGCGGCCACCAGTGCGTCGACCAGCCCCCGTCCGTTGAAGAGCGACCCACCCATAACAAGAACATCCATGCGGCTATCCAACCACAGCCGATCGGGTGTGGTTGGGAAGTACTGTGGGCGCTGATGACTCGAATGGTGTGCTTGCTGCGAGCGATCAACGTTGGGGGTCGCAACAAGATCCCGATGGCCGATCTTCGGGCCGCGCTCACCGGGGCCGGGCTGGCCGATGTGGCCAGTTATATCCAGAGCGGCAACGTGGCCTTTACTACCGATCTCTCCGCCGACGATGCCGCCGCGAAGGTGGCGGAGGTGGTGGAGGCCGAGTTCGACCTGACGATCTCGGTGCTGGCCCGCACCGCGACTGAAGTGAGCGAGGCCATCGCCGCCGAGCCCTTTGGTGAGCCGCCGAAGAACGACGATGGCTCGGCTGCGCTCTACGTTGCGTTCTGCGCCGTGGCTCCGGATCAGGCTCTGGTCGACGCGATTGATCGCAGCCGGTTTGGCGATGACCGGTTTGTGGTGATCGGTCGTGAGATTTTCGTCCGCTACCCCGCTGGCGCCTCGAAGTCGAAGCTCGACAACGCCGAACTCGAGAAGCTGCTCGGCGTGACCGCCACCATGCGCAACTGGAACAGCACGCTCAAACTGGCTGAGCTGTAGGAGGCGGGGATGATGCGGGCTGGTTTGATGCGGGCTGGTTTGGAGCAGATCGGATTGGAGCAGGCCGGACTGCCCCGGCCCGGGTTGGATCGGGCTGGATTGGATCGCGCTGGATTGGATCGCGCTGGGCGGCAGCGAGCTGAGTTGTAGCCAGCCCGGCGGCGACCACATGTGTGCTCTCGCTCCGGGCCGGTCTGGGGCCGAAGCCGCTGGCGTCGCCGATGGCCTGGAAGCCGAGGGTGAGCACCGGAAGCCGCATCATCCAGCCGATGAGGGCCCAACCGAGATGCAGGTGTTCGAGTGCGGCACCGACTGCGGCGGTGCCCGTGAAGGTGGTGGCATCGGCTCGTTCGTAGCGAACCCGCATCAGGAGTTCGGGGTGGCTCGACGCCGGGCGCACGTCGATGGCCCTCGGTTGGCGGGCGAGGATGAAGCGGGCCAGGCCCCGGCACGGTTCACATCCGGGGGCGCTGGGGTTGTCGGGTTCTCCGGTGTCGATCCAGATGGTCGCTCGCTCGGCGCCCGGGTGGGGTCGGAGGCTGGGGATCCATCGGCGTTGACTGAGGGCGACATCGGCCCAAGCGGGGCCCCACCGTTGGGCCAGGTCGATCGCTTCGCTCTCGCTGAAGAGCCGCGACCAGAGCAGGGCCCAACCGGCGGCAACCAGCAGCACGGGTTGCTGATAGAGCCCGGTCATCACCGCGAGCAGAAGCACTCCGGAAAGCTGCATCGGGCTTCGGACATATCGGTAGGGTCCGCTGATGATCGGTCGCTCGGTGGCATCCCACGGCCACGGGGTGCCGCGATGCCAATAAAATTCGGCGAGGGCGGCAACTCCGGGAAGCGATGCGACCCCAACCACCGCCAGCCCCACGCCGAACAGCAGTGGCGAGATGGTGGGCGATGCCGGTGAGCCCTGGGCCAGCGTCGGACCCAGCCAGAGCAGGGTCACCGCGAACAGGGCCATCTGGCTGATCAGTCGACCTCGGAGGTGGGTCCGATCGGTCTGCCAGCGGGCCAGCACCAGCCCGGGTAGAGCCACCGCCACCAGCGCCAGGGCCTCACCGATCCACCAGTCGTGGCGGAGCTCAAGGGTCGGGTTGAGCAGCGGCATCGTGATCACATCGAGCAGAGCGAGGCCAACGACGGTCGCCCCCGGCGGTGTGGGAAGCAGCGGGGCCACCACACCCCAAAGCACCACCCAACCCATCAGCAGCGGTACCGGCACGCCCACCAGATGGGGTCCGTCGAAGTTGTAACTCCACCAGCCCTGGGCCGCGGCGATGGCGTTCACCACGATCACCCCGACGGCGTTCCAGTAAAGCGAGAGGAAGACGCCGCCCTGCGTGCGGCGGTCGGGCCCACGCCGAAGCCAGAGAAACATGCCAGCAAAGAGCGGCACGATCCAGCAGGCAGAAACCGCGGCCAGTTCGGTCAGCGGAGTTTCGGAGCCCTCAAGACCCGGCACCGGAGGCCCCGTTCTTGGTGTTGCCGTTCTGTGTGTAGCCGTTCTGCTGGTAGCCGTTCCCGGACCGCGCATCAGCCTCGGCTCTCGCTTTTGTATCCGCAGGCAAGTTCTCTTCGACAAGGTTCTCTTCAACCATGTCGAGGAGCACGTCGGCCATCTCGCTGGTGCCCCAGCTCATCAGGGGTCCGAAGTAGAACGACGGGGCCAGCTTGCGGTCATAGGAGATCGACATGGTGACTTCGCTGCCGTTGTCTGCGGCCTGCCACCTCGCTTCGATCTCGTTGATGTCGGTCCAGCCGGCGATGGGGGTGGTGTCGGTGAGGAGTTTCCACCGCACCTGTCCCGCTTCGGTCGAAGTCGAACGTTCAATCACTTCGAACACCATCTGTCCTTCGGTGAAGGTGGTTACCTGTTGGTCGCCAACGTCGAGGCCCTCGCTGGTGATGTCGTGTGGGAGAGGGAAGGGGAGCTTGAAGAGCAGCGGTTCGATGGCGGGCAGTTCTCCGGGAGCGGCGAGTGCCGCTTCGATCTCGCTGGGCGAGGCGGCGACGATGCGGGATTCGGACGACACTCCCGAGGCGTCCACGTTCCAGGCCACGCCTTCGCTACCGAGTCCAAGCAGGAGCAACGGCAGCAGCACGCTGGCCCTGAATCGCGCCGGATTTCTCGCCGAGTTGGCTGCGATGGCGATGATCGGCACGATCAACGGGAGTGCCATCAGCACACAGATGAAGCCCTCCCGGATGACCAGGGCCGAACAGAGGATGACGATCGTTGAGGTTCGGACCACTCCCAGGGCCCCGCCTGAACCCTGGCGCCTCGGCACCAGGGCCAATAGCGCGGCCATCACGCCGGGCAGGGTGATGAAGTAGAACCCGGTTTCGTCGAGACCAACGCTCGACAGGGCCCACGCCATTAGCGAGCCCATTGTGGCTACCCCGATGGCGGCCGAAAGTTTGAGCTGCGACGGTGAAACCGTCCGCTCGGTTGCCTCTGGATGGGGCGGTGGGTTCAGCCACGGCTGACCCCGAGGGTCGGGATAGGGGCGCGGCTGCATTTCCGGCGAGGCCGCCGGTGGCGCCCAGGGGTGGGGTGCAGCCTGGTAGTTGAACTGGGGGTGGTCGACCGACGGCGGATCCCACGGTGGTGCAAAGGTCGGCTCTTCGGTCGCCGGCCAGACACCGTCGAAAGTCGGCTCGGCCTCGCCGGCCCTTAGGTGAGCGGCTCCGTTCGGGTGCTGCGGAGACGGTCCTGGCTCGGCACCGGTCGCCGGCGACCCGGGCTCGGCACCGGGTTCAGCCGGTGTCGGTCCCTGCTCGGAGCTCGTCATCGTTTCCCTTTCTCCTGGTCAGCCATTCGGCGGGCAAATCGGACAATTGAGATGCCGTGGTGCGAAATCGCTCAGAATTGAGCGCTTGATCAATATTGAGCATACGCTTAAGAGTGGGTTCTGGCAAGGGGTTTCGACGACCGCCCGGCCAAGACAGCGGCCGCTACTTGGCACTACGCTGACGGCGGGGCATCTGGGGGTGAGCAAGTTTGGCGCCGATAGCTGCTTCTGAGAACCACTCAAGACACAATCATCAGGGGGCATCATGAAGACACAGGCTGCGATTCTCTGGGGCCAGGGCCAGGACTGGAGCGTGGAGGAAATCGAGCTCGATCCTCCGAAGGCTGGCGAGGTGCTGCTGGAGCTTGTTGGCTCCGGGCTCTGCCACTCCGACGAGCACTTGGTCACCGGCGACATGGTGATGAACCCTGAAACCGCGGCCGAGCTCGGACTGCAGCAGTTCCCAATCGTCGGCGGCCATGAGGGCGCCGGCAAGGTGCTCGAAGTGGGTCCTGGCGTGACCAGCGTGGCTCCAGGCGACCATGTGGTGCTCGGGTTTATCCCGGCCTGTGGTCAGTGTCCGTCGTGTGCCAAGGGCCAGCAGAACCTGTGTGACCTCGGCGCGTTCCTTCTCGCTGGTCGCCAGGTCACCGACCTCACCGCTCGCCATCACGCCTCCGACGGCACCGACCTCGGCATCATGTGCTGCATTGGCACCTTCGGCAAGCACACGGTGGTGGGGGAGGCGTCCTGTATCAAGATCGACAACGACATCCCTCTCGATAAGGCCGCGCTGGTTGGCTGCGGTGTGACCACCGGTTGGGGTTCCGCCACCTACGCCGCGGAGGTGAAGTCGGGCGAGACAGTGGTGATCGTCGGTTGTGGCGGTGTGGGCATGAACGCGGTACAGGGCGCAGCGATGGCCGGGGCTGCCAACGTGGTGGCCGTCGATCCGGAAGAATTCAAGCGGGAGCAGGCGCAGGTATTTGGTGCCACCCACACCGCTGCCAGCGTGGAAGAAGCAATGGAATTGGTTGGCGAGATGACGCGGGGCGCTATGGCTGAAAAGGCCATCATCACCGTCGGCGAGGGCGACGGTGCGCTGATTGCTCCGGTGATGGGGATCATCGGTAAGGGCGGCCGGGTGGTGCACACCTCGGTGGCCGGCATCGAGGACACCGAGGTGACGATGAGCCTCTTCGACCTGACGCTGATGCAAAAGCAGTTGGTCGGTTCGATCTTTGGTTCGGCCAACCCCCGCTATGACATCCCCCGTCTGCTGCGTATGTATCAGGAGGGGACCCTCAAGCTCGACGAGTTGATCACCAAGACCTACGACCTCGAAGACATCAACACCGGCTACCAGGCCATGCGTGATGGTGAGAACATTCGCGGCATGGTGATGTACCAGTAGCCCATCGCCGGTTGCGTTCAGAGAGCTGACGCGCCGAGAGGACTGGCGCGCCGAGAGAATTGCGAGAGCACTGAGCTCCGCCGGAAACGGCAGTGGGCTCGGTGCTCTCTACTTTTGCTGTCTTAGGACTGCTCTGGGATTCTCCTGGGCCGAAGTTTCAGGTCAGCGGCAGGGTGCCGGCGCTGAAGCGCACCCCCCAGACCACCACCATGGCCACGATGTCGAGCATCATGATCGCCGGGATCCATCGGAACCAGGTGGTCCGGGCCCGCTTGAAGTTCAACGCCAGGGCCAGGCCGCCGAGGATCGCCTGAATAACGAAAAAGATGGCGAGCGGGTGCATGGCCCAGCTCGCGGCCAGATCGCCTCGCATCAGGCTGGCCACGCCGCGGGTCATGCCGCAGGCGGGACAGGCCACGTCGGTGTGGCGGCGAGAGAAGCACATCACCGGGCCGTCGTCGGCACCGGTTGCGGGAATGGCGATGAGCGTGGCGGCGACGGCCGCGACCGGAGCAGACCACAACAGTGAACGCGTGTGGAGTTGGTTCGCCGATACGGGCTGTGGGTGTGGTGTCTGGGTTGGCTGAGTTGGATGAGTTGGGGTCACGGTCGCCATCATCCGACCGCGAACAGTAGGCCGATGCCGACGATGCCCAGCACGCAGAGGCCCAGGCCAACGGCACCGACGATACGGGCGATGTTGGCTTGTTGGCGCTTGAGCGGATCGCGCCGACCTTCATCGATGGCGACAACCTCCATATGCCCCAGAAAGGCTCCGATACCGCATAGCACGGCTGACACCACGCCGAGCGGTCCGCAGCACAGGACGATGAACAGCGAGAGGATGCCAACCGCCGAGAGGCCGAGCGCAAGGTCGGCCTGAGAGGCTTCGGCGTAACGTTGGCCAAATCCGAATCCGGCTGCTCCCGGCGCACCGAAGCCTCCCGGTGAGAAGGTGCCCGGCGGTGGAGGCGGATAGGCCCCCGGTGCTTGGCCATACTGTCCGGGCGATCCACCTGGGGTGCCGGGCGGCGGGAACTGTCCCGGCGCTGGCCCCGGGCCTGGAGCTCCAGGCGGTGGGGCCGGTTGTTGAAACGGTTGAGGGGTTTCGGGCGGGGGCTGGCCGCCGGGCGCGGTGCCCCAGGGGCTAGCCGGTGGTGTTTGTCCGGGCTGCCCGGGAGGTGCTTGTTCGGGCGGCGGGTTCACCGGACCGGATGGTTCTCCCCATGGGCTCGGAGCTTCGTCACCGTTCGCAGGGTTGTTCTCGTCCACCATTGCCAGCGACTCCTCTGTGTCGAATGTTGCCGGTAAGTATCTGTCGGTCGTTCTTTGCCTTTGGCCAGCCGAACCGTACCAGCCCGTATGGTCTCCCTCTGGCCGTGGCGTGCAGCACCTGGCCGCCTCGGACGGTTGTCGGATGCGGGTTCGGTGTCGGGCGCGCGTCCCTGGCCGAATCCCGATAACAATGAGAGGGACTGCGATGGGAGTGTTGTGGCGTTTGATCGAGCGTTGATTGATCGGGTGGTTGACGATGTAGTGGGTCGTCGGCGCGAGGTGGAGTTGGTGGTGGCCGGGTTGGCCGCATCGCGCCACGTGCTTTTTGAGGGGCCGCCGGGCACGGGTAAGTCGACGCTGTTACGGGCGCTGGCCGACCATGGCGGGCTTGAACTGTTCTTCGTGGAGGGCAATGCCGAGCTCACCCCGGCTCGGCTGGCCGGCCATTTTGATCCGGCGCTCGTGTTGAGCAAGGGCTATGAGCCCGAGGTGTTTGTGGACGGTCCGCTGGTGGCCGCACTGCGGGCCGGTGCCCTGCTCTACATCGAAGAGATCAATCGGGTTCCGGAAGAGACGCTGAACCTGTTGGTGACGGTGATGTCGGAGGGGGAGCTGACCGTTCCTCGTTTGGGGCGCATCCCGGCGGCCGAGGGCTTTGCCATGGTTGCCGCCATGAACCCGTTCGACGCCGTTGGTACCGCTCGTATTTCTGGCGCCATCTACGACCGGGTGTGTCGGGTCTCGGTGGGATACCAGGACCAGGCTCACGAGGAGGCGATCGTGGTGCGTGAGGCGCCAGCTGCCGACGGCGCCTTGATTGCCCGGGCCGTCCGGGTGGTGCGGGCCAGTCGGGAGCATTCTGATATCCGGATCGGCTCATCGGTGCGCGGCGCCATCGACCTGGTGTTGTTGCATCAGGAGTTAGCCAAGTTGCGCGATCCCGGTGAGGTTGATCTGGTTGGCGTCGATGCTGCCCGAACCGCCCTCAGTGGGCGGATCCGGCTACGGGAGAGTTGTTCCCGAAGCCCGGAGGAAGTCGTCGACGAGCTCTGGGCGGCTGCCGGTGAGTCGCCGGCCGATGGCGGTGACGGCGAGGGCGGCGACCCGGGAAAAGCATAAGCCCTCCCGGCGGGGGCGGTCCCGACGACTCGGACAAAGTGCTGGAGGGCGACGACGCCCGCGAGCAACTCGACGAGGAGCAGCGGCGCACGAACTCCCGTCGCGAGTTGAGCCGCAACGATTCGTTCGAGGACATTTCGCCAGAGGTGGGCGAGTTGGATCCGGCTGCGGTCGAGGAGGCGTTGTCGGAAGACGCCGACGACACCCTCAGCCTTCTCGCTGACCTGACCGGCGCCACCGACGTGAAGTTGCGGGAGCTGGCTCGGGATCTGGCCGGGCGCATCGTGGTCGATCTGGCCCGGACTGGTAAGCCCCGGGTTCGGGGTGTCGGCCGGCTGGCGTCGATGCCGATGGACGACGGTGGTGGAGATCTCGACCTCGACGCCAGCATCGAAGCGATCGGCTTGGCCCGCGCCACCGGTGGCGCCCCGCCCCTCGATGAGCTGGTGGCTCGAACCTGGACTCGACCGGGACTGGCCCTGTGTCTACTGATCGATCGAAGCGGGTCGATGACCGGTGCTCGCCTGGCCGCCGCCGCAGTGGCTGTGGCCGCAGCTTCGGAGCGGGCGCCACAGGATCATGCGGTGGTGGCCTTTTCCGATCAGGCGGTGGTGGTGAAGGGCCGCACCGAGCGGCGGGATCGTGAAGCGGTGATCAACGACGTGTTTCGTCTTCGGGGCTTCGGTCCCACCGACCTGTCGTTGGCGTTGCGGGTAGCGGCCGAACAACTGGCCGACTCCCGGGCCGGACGCAAGCGGGTCATCCTGTTCTCCGACTGTCGGCCCACCGCTGGCACCGCTCCGGAGGAGGCGAGAGATCTCATCGAGGATCTGCACATCGTGGCTCCGTCCGACGACTGCGAGGACGCCCGCATCTTTGCCGATGCGGTAGGAGCCCGGTTTGCCGAGCTGTCGGGCCCAAGCGCGGTGCCCGAGGTGTTTCAGCAACTGCTCGATTGAGGCCCGGTGGCGTGCCTTTGTGCATTGAGCGGCTGAGAGCCCTGCACCGGCATCTGCGCCTGCTCCATCTGGGCTGGCGAAACCGGAACGCGACACCCATTTAGCAGGGTGCTGAAGAATGCCGGTGCGCAGGTGGGTCGAACTATCGCGGGCGGTCCTTTTCGGTGTCCTGATAGCATCGATCCGGAGCGGTCGAAGCCGAAGGGCCGCTCGAGTAACGCAAGTGGGAGAGCATCAGGTTGGTTCATCCAGCCACTAGCCGATCCACCGCGGCTGAGCCCGCGGTGCTCAGGAGTGTCACCGATCGATCGGCCGCGCTCGCCGCTGATGGGGTCGAGCGCGCCTTCCTGATGGCCGATATCGCTGGTTCATCCAAACTGTGGAATCGGCACCCCGAGCGAATGTCGGCCGCCTTGGCTGATCATGATCGGTTGGCTCACAATGCGGTCGCGGCGATGGACGGTGACCTCTTCAAACACACGGGCGACGGGTTTATCGCCGCCTTTGCTAACGCTGAGGCGGCGCTGCGCAGTGCCGTTGCGTATCAGCATGAGCTGGCGATGCATCGGTGGCCCGACGAGGTGGCGCTTCGGTCACGAGTGCTGGTTCATGTCGGGCCCGCCGAACAGCGCGGTGGTGACTGGTTCGGCTCCACGATCAACCACTTGGCTCGCCTCACCGACCTGGTTGAACCAACTCATGTTGTGGTGAGCGAAACCGCTCATGCCCAGGTGTCTGACCCCTTTGTGGCCAACCTCTTCTCGCCGTTGGGTGAGTTCTCGGTACGTGACCTCAGCGAGCCGATGGCGCTGTTTGCCGTTACGACCCCGGGATCCACCGGCCCGGCTCTCACGCTGAGTTCGGGCCAAGGGCTGCCCCAGCCTCACCATGGGATTGTCGGTCGTGGCGATGACGTCGAGACGGTCCTTGGTCTTCTCGGTGCCGGTTCCGGCGGTGCGGGTGGCGCGTCGGTAACGTCGATCGTTGGTTTCGGCGGCATGGGTAAGACCCGGCTGGCCATCGAGGTGGCTCGCCGGTGGTCTTCAACAACCGGAGGCATGGTTCGGTTTGCTGATCTGGCTGCCATCGCCGATCCGGTCGAGGCCATCGGGGTTGCCGTCGGCTTGAGTCCGGCCGCCTTTACCGCCGGGGCCTCGGTGTGGGAGGCCATGGCCAAGCATCTCGGGTCCCAGCCGACGTTGTTGGTGCTCGACAACTGTGAGCACGTGATCGATGCCGCCGCGGAGGCGGTGGACGACATGCTGGCTTCGGTGCCGGGTCTCCACGTTCTGGCCACGTCGCGGGAGCCGCTTGAGCTCGAGGGCGAAGCGGTCCATCGGCTGGCTCCGCTCTCGGAGGACTCTGCCGCTGAGCTTCTTGCGGCTCGGGCCGAGTTGGCTGGGGTGCGGGCCAGCGCCGCGTTCGATCGGGAGGTGATGAACCGTTTGTGTCGGGCCGTCGAGGGGTTGCCGCTGGGGATCGAGTTGGTGGTCGCTCGGCTGGCAGTGATGGAACCGTCGGAGTTGGCCGATGCCCTCGAGCGCGATCTGGGAGCGCTACGCCGCCGTCGCCGGGCCAAACGTGGTCGGGTTCGCGCCCGGACCGGTGCCGATCAAGGATCCGCGTCCCAGGCCGATGACGACACCGGTGGCCGCCACGCCACCATGGCTTCGCTCGTGCAGTGGAGCTTCGATCTTCTCAGCCCGGCCGAAAAGGCGCTGTTGCTGCGGTTGTCGCAGCTGCCAGCACCGTGGACCCGCATAACCGCAATCGACATCGGGCGGGGGTTGACCGGAGACGAGTTCGATGACGCCCTGACCGAGGACGAAGCGGCGGAGATGGTTGAGGGCGTTCTGGACGAGTTGGTGGCCAAGTCTTTGGTTTCGCCCAGCGGGGCTGGTTTGTTGCGCATGCTGGAGTCGGTTCGTCAGTTTTGTGCCGCCGCCCTCGTCGAAGACCCCGACGCTGCGGCTGAGGCCGACCATGCGCTGGTGGACTGGGCGTTGGCGTTTGCTCCCGAGGTGCTCAACGGCACCAGGTTGGCCTTCGATACCCAGCAGACCCGCCGCTTCAGCGACCAGGCATCGAACCTGCGGGAGGCGTTGGCCGCCGCTGGTCGGGTGGAGCGGGTCAACGATCGGGCTCGGGTGCTTAGCGGGTTGTGGCCTCTCGCCGTCGATGCTCGCGCTCGCACCTGGTTCGACGCCGAGGTAACGACCTGTTTGGACACAACCACCGAAACCGGGTTGCGGGAGATTCTGATCCGCCTTGGTCTTCAGGGGCTGCTCGGCGAGTACGTGAACCTTGAGCGCAACGAGATGTTGACCGGGCTTCTCGCCGAGGTCGATCCGGATCGGACTGCCCCAACATGGGCCATCGTCGACTCCACCAACGCCCTTCGCGAGGCGCTGGTGGCTCGGGTGTTTGGCACCGAGTACGAGTCGTCTCGCGCCGCGCTGCGGGACGCAGTGGATTCGGCCCGAGCCAGTGAGCATTGGATCGACACCGCAATCGCCGAGTTGTTTCTGTCGTATTCCTATCTGCTCAACGATGGAGCCGAGGAGGCTGTTCGTTGGGCCGAGGCCAGCGCTGCAAGCGCTCGGCGGTGCAACTTTGCTCCGCTGGCCGCCCTGGCCGATGCCACCGCAGGGGTGGGTTTGGTGTTCAGCGGTGATTCGGTGGCGGCGAGGGCGGCGGTCGACTCATCGGTGTTGTTGGTCGGCGATGCCCGATGGAGCGTGTCGGTGTACGTCGCCGATGCTCTGTTGACTCTCGGGGTACTTGACGGGTCGACAGGCGCCAACACGCACCCTGGCTCATCTCCTGGCGATGCTCGTCCCGGGGCCCAGCCGGAGCCCACCTCGGATACTGATGCGCTCTCTGGTGTTGATGCTGGTGCTGGTGCCGATACCGATGCTGGTGCTCGTGCCAATAGCGGTACTGGTGCTGGTACCGATACCGATACCGATGCTGATGCTGATGCCGATGCCGATGCCGATGCTGATACCGGTACTGATGCTGATACCGATACCGGTAGTGGTGCCGATACTGATTCCGATGCTGTGGCTCGGGATGCTCGGGTGAATGAGGTGGTGGCTCTGGCTCTTGAGGAGTCGAGCCCGTTTGTGCGCTTCGATGGGGTTGTGCTGGTGGCTGCGGCCGAGTTGGCGGCGGGCCGCCCGGATCGCACCCGCGAGGTGTTGGAGTTGGTGAGCGTGCCCCGCACGCCGATGACCATGGCCGCCCTGATGAACATTGCCGACCAGGTCGAGTTCGATCTTGGTGTCGATCGATTTGTTGAGACGTTTGATCCCGAGAAGTTCAGCGCTCGCGGCGAACGGGCCGCCGCCTATCTCACCGACTGGCTGGCCGCGAGAGGGTAAAGCTGGCTGGCTGCCTGCTGGCCTGCCTGCGGGCTGGGTCGGGTGCCGGACGCCGGATTTACAGGTTGGCGAAGGGGCCGGTTACCTCGTAGGTGCGGCCCGGGTTTCGCTGCGACGAGAAGTACATTCGGTTTCCTGCCGGGTTGAACGCCACGCCAGTGAGTTCTGAGTCCGGGGTGTTCACCACCTGGACGATAGGGAAGGTTTTGGTGCCGGGCTTCACCAGCACGATCTGCATGTCGCCGCCGTCCTCGGCCACAAAGATGCTGCCGGCCTGATTGGCGGTCAGGTTGTCGACACCGGTGGCGATGGCGTTGGGTGGCCCCATGGCGGTGTTGTCGTCGTACATCACGTTGAGCTGGGGTGGGTTGTGGCGGTAGCGCCAGATGCGGTTGTCGCCCTTGGTGGCGAAGTAGACGCTGTTGTTGGCATAGACGATGCCTTCGCCGCCGTTGAAGCGCATGGTGCGGGGGAGTTGGTTGCGGGTGGGCACCGTGTTGCCGCCGGGGTCGGGGACTTTGCGCCACCACAGCCGGCCGCTAGCGGTGAAGGTGAGGACAAAAAGGCTGCCCGCTGACAGGTTGCCCCAGGTGGCAGGTCGGAAGGCGTAGAACGCGCCGTCGGATCGGTCTTCGGTGAGAAACAGCAGCCGTCGTACCGGGTCGACCGCCACCGCTTCGTGTTGGAAGCGGCCGAGGGCGGGTCGGAACACGGCGGGTCGGTTGCTGAGGGGGAAGGTCTCAAATACTCGACCGTTGCCCACTTCTTCGCAGCTCAACCAGCTACCCCAGGGGGTGGCCCCGCCAGCGCAGTTGGCCGTGGAGCCGCCGAGGATGCGCCGGGCCCCAACGATGGCACCGGCGGCGTTGAAGCGGATCAGTGACACCCCGCCTATGCCGCTCGGGGTGCGTACCTCTGAGTTGGCGACGTAGACCCAGCCCGGGTTAAACCGGGTTTTGAAGCAGGCCCCGCCATCGGGGTCGGCGGGCCAGGTGTAGTTGGTGTTGCCCACCTTCTGCCCGGTCTGGGCCACGATTCGTGACGTGTAGCCGGGCGGTAGCCGGAGTCCGTTGGCGTTCGGCGGGCCGAGTGGTCCAACCTGAGCCCCCGCGGGACCAACAAACGCCGTTGGCGCGGCGATCATGGTCGCCGCCGCCGCTCCGAGTTTCAGTACCCGTCGCCGCGACAGTCCGTCTTGTTTTTTGGGGGAGGCAGAACTCGCCATGGTTTCCTTTATCGACACCCGCACGCTGGCGCTGACCAAGCAGATCTCCCCGGCGCGTTGGTCCGCCCCTGCCGTGTCGTCAAAGAGTAGCGAAAAGATCGACCGGGGTGGCCCATGGCTGGTTTGAGCGGCCTCGCCGGGCCACGGCACGGCCATTTCGAGCGGGATTACCGGGCGCAACGTGGGCTCCGGTCTCGCCCCCCGAACACCAAGGAACTGCGGCGAGAGTCTTGGCGGGTTGTAGGCGTGGCGCTGGCTGATGACGCTGGTGACGGATTGCCGTTCACAATTCAGCGGGCTTGGCCGTGTCGTGCCCGTAGGCTTGAGAGCGTGATTCTTGATGAACTCGAAACCGTCCTGGTGGAGCGGCGCAACGCGTCGCCCGAGGACTCTTACACCGCCAAGCTGCTGGCCGACCCGGAGTTGAACCAGCGCAAGATCATGGAAGAGGCCTTTGAGGTCTGTTTGGAGTTGGGTCGGGCTGAGGTGGCTCATGAGTTGGTGGCCAACGAGGCCGCCGATGTGTTGTATCACCTGATGGTGGGTTTGGTTGGGGCCGGGGTTCCGCTGGCCGACGTGTTTGCCGTGTTGGAAGAGAGGCGTCGATGACCACCCGGGTTGCTGTTCCGTCGAAGGGCCGTCTGCGTGAGTCGGTGATCAACCTGTTGAGCCACGCCGGCTATAACCTGTCGGCCTTTGGCAAGGCCAATGCTTCGGCGGTGACCGAAGACATTGAGTTCATCGAGATGCGGCCGCGTGACGCGGCGGCCTGGTTGGGGGCCGGTCGGCTCGATGCCGCGTTTATCTCCACCGACACCGCCTTGGAAAACCACATCGAGGAGTGGCCGTCCACCCTGTTGGGTTTCTCCAAGTCCGATCTGGTTCTGGCTTGTCGCAACGATTCCGATTATCAGTCAGCGGCCGATCTTGCCGGTGGCACCGTGGCCACCCACCTTCCGGCCTGGACCGCCCGCTGGTTCGCCGGTCAGAACATCGATGTTGACGTAGTGGCCATGGGTGGTGCCTTGGAGGGCATCTGTGCCCGAGGTATGGCCGATGCCATCGTTGACCTGCGCGAAACCGGCGGTTCGCTGGCTCGTAACGGGCTACGGGTGGTCGAGGTAGCCAAAGCCTGTCAGGCCGAGTTTGTGATGGCCCCCGAAACCGACCGGGCGCCCGAGTCGGTTGCTGCGTTGGCCGATCTCACCCTCCGTCTTGATGCCGCCCGGGCGGCGCAGCGGACGCAGTATGTGATGCTGCATATTCCCAAGGACAAGGTTGATGAGCTCAGCTCGGTGTTCCCGGGCCTGGAGGCTCCCACCCTGTTGCCACTGTCGGGACGCGATGAGATCGTGGCCGCCCATATGGTGGTCCAGCGAGACGAACTGTGGTCCCGCCTCAGCGATCTTCGGGCCCTCGGCGCCACCGGCATCGTTGCTCTCCCGACCGACGCCATCGTCGAGTAAGAGAGTCGGGTGCGGCCCTCGCGTCGGGTGGGGCTCTTCCTACCGACTCCATCGTCGAGTAAGCGAGTCGGGTAGGGCCATCGTTAGCACGAGAGACGGACGGGTTGGGCCGTCGTCGGGTGGGGCCATCGTCGAGTAGGCAGTGGAGCAAGCGAGCCGAGTAGGAGACTCGAGTAGGACTGGAGCGGGATGACTCCCGCTCCGAGCGGGTTTAGCTCGCTGAGTCGAGCTGCTTGAGCAGAGTTTTGGGGGCGAGGAGGCGGAAGCTCTCGTCGATCCAGCCGGTCATGGTTTCGACGGCCGGGGCGGTGTCGTTGGTGAAGTTGCCGGTGATCCAGCCTGGCCCGTTTACCGACCAGCCGTCAGGGTTGTCCTTGGCTGCCGCCTCGGCTTCGGCGATGGTCTTGGCGTCTTCGAGTTTCACCATCAGCCGCAGCATGCCGTCAGGCTTTTCACCGAGGAACAGGAAGCTCTTCTTGCGGGCCTTAAAGCTCCGGTTCACACACGACGGGGTTTCGGTAACCTCGGGATAAGCGAGGGCGACCTGCTGCAGCGCCTGAGCCACTTCGCTGGTGAAAGTCTCGGCTTCGGCTTCGTCGTTGGCAGCCATGGATAGAGACTAGCGGCGAGTTCATCGACCGGTCTCGCGGGCGGCAAGATCGGATGTGCTGGTGCGGCTGGCATCCTAGGGGCATGGCATCGTCTGAGCAGCTTGAGCCGGTGCCGTTGCCATCGAGTGCGACCTGGGCTGCGATCGATGTTGTCCTTGGCCAAGAACTTCACGGTGGCTATCAGTCACGCGTCTTCGCCGCTCGCTATCGCGACAAGGCTGTGGCGGTGAAGGTGACCGACAGCCGGTTGGCTGATGATGCGTTCCATCGACGACTCGACGCGGTCTCGGCGCTGGCGGCGGTTGACGAGGCTGTTGTCGGGCCGATCGAGCTTGACGCGGGTGTGGTCACCGATGCCGGTGGGTGGCTGATTGTGGTCTATCCCTTTGTGGTCGGCAACCAGCCCGATCTGGCCAATGAAGGTGATGTGAGACGCATGGCGATTGCGTTGGCCAGCCTTCATCAGTCGCTGAGCGGTATTGACTCGAGCGATCTGCCGGCGGTGGCCGCCCTGGCTGGTTCGGGGCAACGTGTCGGAGCTGATGGATTTGGTCCGGCCCAGCTACTGCACGGCGACTTCTCGCCCAAGAACGTCCTCTTTGCCGACAACATCTCCGAGGCAAGCGTGCGGGTACTCGACTTTGATGATTGCGGGGTCGGGCCAGTCGAGTTCGAGGTTGGCAATACGCTTTACATGGCGTTGTTCGACGCCAGCACATCGGCGTGGTCGTCCGAGACCTCGGCGCCGTCAGCGGGTGAGCGGTACGAGCGGTTTCGCGAATGGTTCGTCGACAGCTATCGGATGGCGTCGGGCCGAACGGTCTCTGACGAAGTGCTCGACGAGTCGATCCGACTCCGGGTGCGGGCGTTAGCGCGCTGGATCGAGAGGCCCGAGACGGCACCCATCGGTATTCGATCGGCCACACCGGAGTGGCGCGATGTCTTGCAGGCGTTTGTGCGGTCTCAAGCGGATCGCTGAAGCGCCCTGGGTTCCGGATCGCTAGTTGTCGAGGCCGTCGATGTTGGTGAGGCGGGGTCTGAGGGCGGCTGCTGATCGGTGATGGAGGCAGCCTTGCCAAACGCCGAGGCAGTAGCTGGCGTCATCGAAGATGTGTTGCACGCGTTTGTGCGGTCTCAAGTGGATCGCTGAGGCGCCCCTGGGTTGCGGATTGCTAGGTGTCGAGGCCGTCGATGTTGGTGAGGCGGGGTTTGAGGGCGGATGCTGATTGTTGCTGGTGGCAGCCTTGCCAAACGCCGAGGCAGTAGCTGGCGTCATCGAAGAGGCGAAGGGCTATCCACTGGGCGGGGTGGATCGGCGGTCGGCCGTTCAGCCATTCGAGGGCTGGAGGCACCATTGCCGCGGCTGCGGTGGCCCGGCGAAGCCGTTTGGAGAACAACGAGCCGACAGCGAAGGCCGGCAGCCAGGAACGCGTAACAGCTGCGGCCAGCCAGCGACCGGCGTGGAGGTGGCCCAGGCCGCCGAGGCGCACCGCTTCGGCGACCGGTTGGTCAACCTTTCCTCTCAGCTTGGGCACCAAACCGGCGGTGGCGGCGGTGGCCGTGGCCAGGCCGAGCCCGATAGCGTAAGGGCCGCCGCTGGCCATCAGTGTCCACGAAAGCAACGACCAGGCGTTTAGCTCGACGGGGGCCACCATGCCTGGGTGCCGCGTCTCCAGGTCGGCGGCCGCGGTGCCGTAGGAGCGTCGTTGATGGGCGACTGCGGTCCAAGTCGCGCGGCAGGCATGGGCCACGATCGACGTTGGCTCGAAGCGGATGCGGTGGCCTGCTCGGCCAAGCCGCCACACCAGGTCGACGTCTTCGCCTACCCGCATGGTTTCATCGAAGCCGCCGACGGTCTCCAGAGCTTCGCGTCGCACCATCAGCGCGGCCGTGGGTACGTAGGAGATCCGGCTGCGGGGAGCGACCCGCCCCGGTCGGTCGCCCATGTCGAGCGGTGAGCGCCTGGCTTCGTAGCGGGCCAGCAGGTCGGAGGCCACGCCAGGGCTGCGGCTGATGACCCGGGGCGCAACCGCGCCGACCAGTGGATCGGCGAGATGGGCAAGTAGTGGCGGGAGCCAGCCGGCGGACACGGTCACATCGGCATCAATAAGGGCGACGAGTTCGGTGCGGGCTGCTCGCCATCCGGTGTTGCGTGCTGCCCCAGGCCCGCCATTGGTTTGGCGCCGGATCAGCTGAGCTCCGTACGTGGTCGCCAACTGGGCGAGCGCCGCGGCTTGGCCGGGGGACGAAGCATCGTCGACGATGATGATGGGAGAAGCTGTGTCGTTGTCGTTGTCGTTGCCGGTGTTGGCGGCGCGTTCAGGGAGCGTGGTCGACCCCGAAAATGTGCTGGGAAGCCGGTCGGTTTGTTCGGCTTGGTCAGGGCCGTATCGCTGTTGGTTGTGTGCGCCGTCGGTTTCTCTCAAGACTGCTGCGGTGTCATGTTGATCGCCTGAGCCGTAGGCGTTGCTGAGGGCGGTCTGTGTGTCGGTCCCACGGGTATCGGCTTCGGTCTCTGCGAAGTTCGGTGCTAACGGGGCCACTCCGTCTGCATCTGCAGGCGAGTCACCATGGCCGGGCTCGGGTGAAGGTTCAACTGCCCTTCTGAGGCTGGCGACCGCTTGCTCGACTGCGTCGGCGTTGTTGTAAGCCGGAATTACCAGCGTTGTTTCGACGGCGGCGTTGAGGTTGTCGTTTGGGTCGCCTGGGTCACCAACTTCGGTTGCCGAGGCTGGCTGGGGATGAGCGATGCCGGTATCGAGCAAGCGGCGAGCGAGCTTCTGAGCCCCATCGCTGTCGGCGACCGGTCCGCCGTCGAACCAGGCCTTAACCGTTTTTGCGCCGGCTTCGGTCAGTCGCATGATCCGCAGCGGTGACCCACCGATCAGGGTTTGGCCGTCGGCCGATGTGCGGAGATCGTTGTCGGCGACCAGGGGGCCCAGGCGACTCCGGCGACCCAGATGATATGGCGCACGTTCGGTCATCGTGTTTCAACGGTACCGCCGCCGCTCGGCTCGGAATCAGTCGCCGGCCGCGGTCCTTGCCTCAAGCGGGTTGAAGCCGGGCCGGGTCGGCGCCTAAGTCGGGGAATGCATGGTCGCTGGCTCACGTTGGCGGGAGAGTGAGCATCCACCCATGGGAAGCCCCGCAGTCGATCCCATCGGCCAACGTAACTACAAGCACCGATCTTGTTGATCTGGTCGGTCGATCGGCGAGCTCGCTCGGTCGTGGTGAAGGCCGCCCCGATGGACTTGCCCCGGTGGCAAGACCCAGGGTCGCCAAGGGCCTGGGCAAGGGCGCCGAGCTAAGCCGCATGTCTGTTGGGTTGCCCGGTAACCCGCGTGTGCACGGTGGGCTTCTGGGCTCGAAGTCTCCTAGTGGCATTAGGCTTACGCCGTGAGATTGGTCTCCTATATGGCTCCGGGGTTTCCCCATTCGCTCTTTGAGTGTGTGGGCGAAATCATCGGCGCCGACGTGTCGTTTGTGGAGACCTCCTCGGGGCCGCTTCCCGGCGAAGATCCTTTTGCCACCGGCGATGCGGAATTTGGCTGGATCTGCTCCACGTCCTATGTCGATCTGGCGCTGTCGGCCGAGGCGCCGACGGTGAAGCTGGCCGGTGCGGCCTGGCTGCCGGACGACCCGGGTTCGTCGGGCGAACCCGTCTACTTTGGCGACCTGGTGGTGCGCCCCGACTCGCCGGTGGCCGGGCTGGCCGAACTGCGGGGTCGTCAGATCGGTTGCAACGACGTCACCAGCTTGAGCGGACACTACGCGCTGCGCTTCGCCGTGGATGATCTTGGCGAGAACCCGGATGACTTTGCTGACCTGGTGTTCACCGGAGGCCATCGCCAGTCGTTGGCCGACCTGATCGACGGCAAGTTGGACGCCGCCGTGGTTGATTCGGTGGTGCGGTTGAACTCGGCCCGTGACGATGCCGAGGTCGATCGTCTTCGGGTGGTGCAGCGTCTCGGCCCATGGCCGGTGCAACCGCTGGTGGCCCGGGCCGATCTTGATGATCAGGTGGTGGCGGAAGTTGCAGATCGGCTCTTGGCCCATGCCGACGATCCCGCCCTGCAAGCCGAGTTGAAGTCGGCGTCGCTCACCGGACTCACCCGGGTGGGCCCTGATCACTATGCGACGGTGAACGCCGCCATGGCGCGAACCCGTCTGGCTAGCTGATCCGAGGTACCGCCCGGCCAATTCGCCTATGCCGATGATCCGGCCCGGCAAGGCGAGTTGAAGTCGGCGTCGCTCATCGGCCTCACTCGGGTGGGCCCCGATCACTACGCCACGGTGAACGCCGCCATGGCGCGAACCCCTCTGGCTAGCTGATCCCGAAGTACCGCCCGGCCAATGGCACAAGACCACGGCCCGCAGTTCGCCGGATACATAGCGCTGGTCCGCGTGCTCGGCGCCGCGATCGTGACCTCAGGTGCGCGTCGGCGAACTTTGCTCAGCAGCTACCGGTACTGAGCGGGCCGTCGGGCACCGGGATGGTCACGATCGGAGCGAGGCCTCATAAGAGACCGGGTGAGAGACCTTGTGAGAGACCTTATGAGAACGAACAGCTGCTCGAACCGTGAGAAGTATCATCGCCTTCATGGAGACAATCGACGTCAGGCTCCTGACACCTGGCGATATCGCATTGTTGCGGGAGATCGATCGCAGCGAGCAGCTCGACGTCGAGTACACGGTTGAGAGCGGAAGGCTCGTCTCGGCCAGGACCGACATGTACGTGCCTCCGTGGGACCCGTCCGGCTCAGGCGGCCATAGTGTGAGTGGCCTCATCGCGTTCTGCCGCCCAGTCCTGGATCGGGGCGCGCAGCTCCTCGGGGCCTTCGACAAAGATACGATCGTCGGGATGGCGCTCGTGGAGCCGTCGCTTCGGCCCGGTCTCGGGTGGCTCGCACTACTGCACGTGTCGAATGGTCGGCGACGTGGTGGCGTCGGTCAGGCGCTGTGGAGCGTGGCAATGTCTGTCGCTCGGAACTCTGGCGCCAGCGCGATGTACGTATCGGCTACGCCGACTGGCTCGGCCGTGCAGTTCTACCTGAAGCAGGGATGCCAGCTCGCTGGGCCGGATGAGATCGTCCCAGAGCTCTTTGAGTCGGAGCCCGAAGATGTTCACTTGGTTTGCGGCCTGTAGTCCCAGCGGCCGAGTAGGCAACTTGGAACATGAGTCAGTTGGCGCCGACCAGAAGAGTGGGCGGAACCGCAAACCAATTGGCTGGTCCTCGCGAGCTGCCTGAGATTCGAGACCGCTTGGCATGTGGTCGGGACACTCATAGCCGATGGCAGCAGGATCGCCTAGATTCGGTTGCTTCTCGTGATCCTGGGCTTGAATCGGGCCACCGAAGTCTGGATACTGTCGCCATGACTTTCGAGAAGTTGGCGTCGGAGTCGACTGGTGCATCCCTGCAGGAATCTCAGTTGGGGCTTGACCCGGCCGAGCTCTTTGCACGGGATGGAGTCCTGTGGCCGGTTCCGATTGTTGATCCGTCGGACGCTGGTCGCCTTCGCCAGCAGCTGGAGGCGGCTGAGGCTCGGCTGGGCCCGCTGCACTATGTGAACAAGATCCATACGGTGATGGCCGGGGCGTTCGAGTTGGCCACTCATCCGCAGGTGCTTGATGTGGTGGAGCGGCTGATTGGCCCAGACATTCTGCTGTACAACTCCACGTTCATCATCAAGGAGCCAAACTCGGATGCCCATGTGTCGTGGCATCAGGATCTCACCTATTGGGGTTTGGCCGACGACGACGCTCAGGTCTCGATGTGGTTGGCCCTGGCGCCAGCCACAGCTGAATCGGGTTGCATGGTGGCCATCGCCGGTTCTCATCTGGACGGTCGCATCGACCATGTGGAGCGGCCGAGCGATTCGAACGTGCTGTTGCTGGGCCAGGAGATCGCCGACGTCGATGCGAGCTTCGATGTTGACGCCGGGGTGGCGTGTGAGCTCGAACCTGGCCAGGCATCGTTTCATCACGGTTGGACGGTGCACAGTTCGCCGCCCAATCGAAGCGACGATCGTCGTATCGGGCTCAACGTGCAGTTTGTGGCACCGCACAATCGCCAGGCCGGTGATGCCACAACCGCCACCCTGGTTCGGGGCGAGGATCGTTTCGGCTTCTACGAAGACGAACCCCGCCCAAGTTTGAGTGGGGAGGTAGATGGTGGGGACGGGATCGATGAGCTCGCTGGCATTGCTGAAGCCGATGGCATCGAGCGATTGCTCGCGGCCGATCAGAAGATGAAGGACAGCTTCCGTACCCGCCAAAACGAGTAGGACGCCGTCACGCAAGTGGGAGGCCAAGCAGGATGTCGTGGCGCTCGGCGGTGTTCTTTGCAAACAGCCAGTTCGGGTTTGCTCGAGCCCCGCTCCGCCCGCCAACATCGTCGGGCACCGGGCATCAGAATCAACGTCAGATAGTTCGGCCCATCAACCAAGGCCACGGTTCGGCCTCTCTTTCGGCTCACCTCGGAACTTCGGCTTTGCCGACCTCTCCGGTTGAGCTGTTAGGTTCTGCGGCCCCAGCCGGTTGCGAAGGCGTTGAGCGGTTCGAGCTTGGCCAACAGGTCGCGACCTAACGGAGTCAGCTGCCACGGACCCCCGTCGTTTGATGCGAAGCCGGCCTGGGTCAAGTCCCGCAGGCGGGTATCGAGCATGCTGGACGACATGTTGTCGCAGCGGCGTTGAAGCTCCCGGAAGCCAAGAGGTTCTTTCGACAGCTCCCACAACACCCGCAATGTCCACCGTCGACCAAGCAGGTCGAGGAGCGCCATGATCGGGCGTCCGGTGGTGGAGCCGCGCACCGGAGAGCCGGGGAGGGGTGTACTTGCGGTTGAGTCGCCTTTTTGAATCATGCACTGTCAGTTTCCCATACTTGCGCTTCTGTTACTAGAAGCGCGATGCTCTTCAAGGCAGTGCTTCTAAAAACAGAAGCACTCGGGATCAGTTCGAACCCGGCACCCGTAAACGCAAGGAGCTCAAACATGTCAACTCCGTCTGTCCGCATCGAGCCAGTGAGTGAGCCGTATCCGCCGGACATTGCCGATGAGCTGACCCGCTGGGTGCCGCCAGATTCACCCGTCGATCCACTCATCCTGTTTCGCACGCTGGCGCGAAACCTTCCGCTATCGGCTGGCGATGCATCCGCTCGGTGCGTTCCAGCTGTCGAAGCGATCGGGTGTGCCGCTGCGTACGCGGGAGTTGGTCATCGACCGCACCTCAGCTCGGCTCGGCGCCGAGTATGAGTGGGGAGTGCACGTTGTTGCGTTCGGAGCAGCGGCGGGTCTCACCGAGGCGCAGCTCAACGCAACCGTTCGGGGCACATCGACCGACTTCGCTGGTGCCGATGCGCTCGTGATCGAGATGGTTGATCAACTCATCGACACCCACACGATTGACGACACGCTGTGGAAGAAGTTGGCGGCGGAGTTCAGCGAGGAGGTTTTGCTTGAGCTCATGGTTCTGTGCGGCTTCTATCACATCATCGGGTTCGTCTTGAACGGGGCCCGTATCGAGTTGGAGCCGTGGGCGGCGCGCTTCCCTGAAGGCTGATGGTCCTGCACCGCGATGCAGGAGTGACCGGCGGCGCCGGGAGGGCAGGACGCAGGTCTCCTATGTGCGACTCGACTTGGGGAGGAACGGGCCCGGTCGCAGCGATGGTGAAACCACTCGATGAGCTTCTGCTGGCTGCACTCACGCTTCCGTGACCCGGCTTGAACGCAGACAGTTCTGTGCCCTTAGTGGTGGTGGTGTGAGTTTGTTCGGGTCTGCTGTTGGTCATCAAGGGAGAGGACCCAGGTTGGTAACAGCTGTGGTGTTGGCGGCGTCGATCGCTTGACGGGCTCGGGCGATCCAGTAAGCCGCACCCTCACTTGGTTGGTTCGGGTCTGCCGGCTTGTTCTGGCCCTTGGAGCCTGCCTCGGGGGCGGCCTTGGCTGTTGAGCCAATTTGGGCCGTTGGTCTGGCCTGCGCGGCTGAGCCCGGAACCGCTTCGCTGTCGCCTTTGCTGCCGGTCTTGTTCCTGTCGGTGTCGTCGGCCCTGCTGTTATCGTCGGCCGTGCTGGTGTCGTTGGCGCTACTCCTGCCATTGCCATTAGCGATGGCCTTGCTTCTGCGGTTGCCGTTGGTCTTGCTTCTGCGGTTGCCGTTGCTCTTAGCGATGGCCTTGCTCTTGCCGGTAGCGGCGGCCGGACCGGTCGTGTCGTTGGCCTTGGCCTTGCTCTTGCCGGTGTCCCTACTGTTGCCGGTGGTGGCAGCCGCACCGGTCGTGCCGTTGGCTCGGTGAATGGCGGCCTGGGCCCGAGCAGCGAGGTTGGGATCAACTCGGATCGTGGTCGGCTCGTCATGCACAACCTGGCCATCGGCCGTAGGTGCGCAATGGGCTCCTGCGGCTCCCGTCTTGACCTCGGTGGTGGCATCCGGGCTGGGGCGAGACGGGCTGGCCGGGAACGGCTCGACACCTGTGCTGGTCAGCTCGGTTTCGGGGAAGCTGTCTTTTGCGTCACGGAGGGCCTGGGGGAAGAGATAGCCCGCGTCGGCCTGGCCGGTCTCGCCGGCTTTAGGGCTGGCTGGAGGCGGCGGCCGGTTGGACGCCAGCTGGCCTTCGGCGGCCCCAGGCTCTG
>CALAML010000107.1 GCA_937925845.1 uncultured Acidimicrobiales bacterium
CCGGTTACCCCCGACGCTTCGGCGCGGGCGAGGGCCGTGTCAATCGCCTGCTGCAGCACTGCGTCATCCACCGCATCGGCTTCGGGAATGGGGACCGCAACCAGCATTCCCCCGTCGATGCCCAGAGCTCGGTGGGCGACCATCGCGTCGGCGACCCCTTGTGCGGTGTCGACCCGATGGGGCACGTCCAGCCCGCTGGATGTGGCGTAGAACGCCGGGAACTGATCGGTCTGCCAGCCGACAACGGGCACCGACAGCGTGTCGAGGTATTCGAGCGTCCGGGCCAGGTCGAGGAACACTTTGGCCCCTGCGCACACGGTGATCACCGGGTAGCGGGCGATGGCTCCAAGGTCGGCGCTCACATCTCCGGTGACTTCTACTCCGCGATGCACTCCGCCGATGCCGCCCGTGGCAAAGACCTCCACTCCACACGCCGCGGCGATGGTGACCGAGGCCGACACGGTGGTGGCGCCAACCTTCTCGGCTCGGGCCAGCGCCAGGCCCAGGTCGCGTTCGGCCACCTTGGTGGCCTCGCCAAGGATGCGTTCGTGTTCGTCGACTTCAAGGCCGAGTCGGGGCACACCGTCAAGAACCGCGGTGATGGCGGGGATGGCCCCGGCCGCCTCGATGACTGCGGTCGTTCGGTCGAGTGCGGATCGGTTGGCCGGGCTGGGCAAACCCAGGTTGGAAAAGATGGTGGATTCCAGGGCCACGATCGGCCGGTGCTCGGCTTGGGCTGCAGCCACCGCGTCGCTAACCCGAACCAGGTCGTGGAGGCCGCGGCCGCGGCGATCGCTACCCGACACGGCGGGCGTCTTCGACCAGGTTGATTTCGTAGAGGACCCGGTCCAACTTCACGCCGGCCTCGATGGCGGTGAACCGCTGGGGGTTGTCCTTGGTGATGCACGATGTGAAGGGGGCGAGCACGGTCCAGGGCGCGGGGTGACAGAACTGCACCACCGAATATCGTTCTTCGGTTTGGCCGGGTGCGGCCACTACCCGGTGTCGCCCGGCTGGCAGGAGACCGTTGCTGAGGTGTTCGAGCATCATCCCGGTATTGATGATGGCGTGGCCTGGCGGCGGTGCGGCATCCACCCAGCCGGAGTCGGTCAGAATCTGCAGGCCTGGAGCGGTGGCACGAGGTAGGGCGGTGATCAGGTTGATGTCGGCGTGCTCGCCGGCCCAGACGTGAGCGCCATCGGGCGAGTCACCCATCGGCGGGTAGCGAATGGCTCGGGTCAGAGCCGGTCCATCGCTCAACATGTCATCAAAGATCTCTTCGGCGACGCCGAGGCCGACGGCGATCAGTCGCAGGAAGCGCCGCTGGAGGTCGACGACCGCTTCGTGGAAGTCGATCAGCGTGGCCTGGATGCCGGGCACATCGGCTTCGGGGAAAACCTGCTCTGCGTATCGATGGGGATAACGAACCCGCAGCGGATGACCCTCGGGAAGATCGTTTCCCCAGTTGAGCATCTCTTTCCAGTCGGGCACGTCGGACGAAGCGGCGGTCTCGACCAGCAGCCCCGTGTACCCGGTTTGGCCGCGGGAGCCTTCGGCCACCCATTTCGTTTTGGTGTCGGTCGGGAGCGTGAAGAACTCGGCCAGCAGGTCATAGGCGCGATCGACAAGAGCTTCGTCGAGCCCACTCTTGATGTAGACAAAGCCGGTCTTGAGGCTCTCTAGTACTTCGGCGACCAGCGCGGCGCGGGTCTGGTCGGAGCCGGACTCGAATGCCTCAAGATCGACCGAAAGAATCTGGTCATTGTCAGCGCTGGAGCTTGGCTCTTTCGACGTTTCCACGCTGTCAGGGTATGGCGGCACCACCGGGTTTCGTCAAGGGGTGACGGGGAACCATCAGGGTGCTGCGAACTACACCGCATCCGTGGGTGAGAACCCTTCACAGAAGGCGGTTGGGTCCGATGGGTGAAAGTACCCACCCCTTGCCGACCCGGAAAGACGTTCCCGTTGTCCTTGCCCGGCCTGCCTGGCCCTCCATTCCGCCCCCATCCCCAACGGTTCTCGAACGGTGCCGCCACCGCCAAATCATCGGTGACGAGTGCGGCGATGGCGCTGTTGGTTGCGATGGCGGCGCTCGGCGGAGCCTGCGGCGGATCCGGTGACACGCCGCGTGCCAGCGATACCACGGGAACGATCGGCTCACCGGTTGCCGAGCCTGACGGTGCCGACGACGTGGCATCGCTCTCAGCGGTGGCCGTCGATGGCGACCTTCAGTTCTTGAGCGAAGACGGGGTCACCCTGGCTGGCCGTGTCTTTGGTTCGGGTGAGATCGGAGTGGTCCTGGTCCACCGGACTGGAGGTTCGCTCAGCCGCTGGGATGGCTTGGCGCCGGCGCTGGCCCAACGCAACCATCGCGTTCTTGCTTTTGATCTTCGGGGCCATGGACGATCCGATGGTGAGAAGGGGGTCGATCCGACCCTCGATGTTCTGGCCGCGGTCTCCTACCTGCGGGATGAGTCGCTGACGCGGATCGTGATCGTTGGGGTGGATGACACGGCGGTCGCCGCCCTCGATGCCGCCGGTCAGTCATCAGCGGTGGTTGGCGTTGTCTCGCTCACGACCGACGACGATGCGTTGGGTCCGCTGACCGAAACTGCGCTCAGCAATCTCGAACAGCTGAGCATCCCCACGCTGTGGCTGGCCGCAACCGTTCCCGCCGAGGGCTCCGGCCGCGAAATCCTGGTTGATCGCCTCGACAATGATGTATCGGTACAGCTGGCCGACAATCTCCAGAACGGTGACCTGCTGGCCGGTCCGGCGGGAAGTGAAGTATTCGGTGAAATCTCGACGTTCGTGGATCGATTCGGCTGATCGACTGCTGCCAAGACGCAATCGACGACGGGTTCTGAAAGTCGCCCATTCGCCAGTGCGATCAGAATTTCTCGCTGACCATCGGTGTGGGCCTCAACTGCCCGGCTTCGGTGCCGACAGTCGCCCGGTATGAACAAGACGAACGTGCGCCTGTTGATGACAGCATTGATGGTTGCCGCCATGGCCCTGATTCTGGCGGCCGGCTGCGGCGGCAGTAGCGACGGTGGCGAACAGGTGCTGGGCGAGTCGGAGAACGCCGATGAGCCGGGCGACCACGCCGACAACGCCGAAGATGCTGAGAACGCTGGCAGCACCGACGAAGTGGATGGGGTTTCGGCCGGGGACGACGCCAGCGCCGCCGGCAACGAACTGCCTCCGATGACCACCACTACCCTGAGGCCCGAGCTCGACGAGCCTCCGGTTCTTGCTGACGATCTGCCCGATCCGCTCCCGGAGCCGACCGAAGCCAACCCGTTCCCGCCGTTGCCAGCCGATAGCGACGAAGCGGTGGTCGTGACCTCGAACAACATCGTGGCTCCGATCGTGCGATCGATCAGCGACGGGCATTTCGTCCGGACACCGTGTTCGAACCAACGACTCCTCTTCAACAACCGCACCCTGAGCCGAGCCCATGTGGTGCTTGACGCCGGCCACGGCGGTCGCGAGATCGGCGCGGTTGGTAGCGCCGGTGTCCGCGAGAAGGACATCAACCTCATCGTGGTCAACAAGACCAAAGAGCTCCTTGAGGCTCAGGGCGCGACCGTGGTGCGCACCCGTACCGACGACTATTCGGTAACCACACAGGCCCGGGGTGAGATCGCTACCCGCTTGGCCCCTTACCTGTTTGTTTCGGTGCACCACAACGGCGGTGCGCCAGCCAACGACGATCGGCCAGGCACCATCGTGTTCACCAAGGCCAACAATCCCGATGCCACTCGCTTCGGTGGCATCTTCCATCAGAACCTGAACAAGTTCCTGTTGGCCAAGGCCGCCGAAACCCAGGCCGTCTACGACGATTACATGACTCAGCGCGACGCCCATCAGGCGGCTCAGGAAGCCTACGATGCCGCCGTCGCGGCCCAGAACGCGGCTCCGGCCCCAGAGGGTGTGGATCCCGCCGCTGGTGGCGAGACCAACACCACGATTCAGGCCACTCCCCGACCCGCCGACGCCAACGGTCCAGTGCTGGGCCCGGATGGTCAGCCGCTGACGCCCCCCGAACCGTTCGACCTCGAAGTACCGGCCCCCTTCAACGCCGACACGGAGAACCTGCAGTTCAAGTTCGCCGGCGCCGGCAACTCCGGGGTGCGTTCATGGATACGTGATGACGGCGAGGACTTCCTCGGCGTACTGCGCAACACCCAAGGGGTGCCGGCGGTGCTGGCCGAGTTTCTCTATGTGACCAACCCGATCGAAGAAGCGTTGCTGGCCGATCCGGAGTTTCTCGACGCTGAGGCCTTCATCCTGGCCCAGAGCATCGTGGAATTCCTCACCACCAACAACCCCGGCGACGGTCATGTTCGTGACCAGTTCGGTGACCAAAACATCGGCGGCGGCGGTCGGCCCAGCGACTGCAACGAGTCCCTCTAACACCGGACCGCGCCGCCGCGATTCTGATCCAGCCCGGCTCGATCCAGCCAGGCTCGATCCAGCCAGGCTCGATCTACCGATCGTGGGCGAGACCTTTAGCTATCTAGCCCTGTCGCTATCGAGCGCCGAGGAGTTCGGCGACGTTGTTCATCGACTCCATGGTGACCGTGGCGCCTGCGCGGGTGAGGTCGCTGACCTCGGTGTCGCGGGCCAGGCCGATCACAAACATCTTCGCTGCCGCCGCCGCCATCACTCCGAACTCGCTGTCTTCGATGGCCACGCATCGGGTGGGGTCAACGCCCATCGCTGCTGCGGCATGCAGGTAGATGTCGGGTTCGGGTTTATGGGAGCCAATGTCGTAGCAGCTGAAGATGTTGGGCGCGAACAAGTCCCAGAGTTCGTTGGCGTGAAGGGTGACGGTCATCTTGTCCATCGGGCCGCCGGAGGCGACGCAACGCCGCTCCCCCGCCGCTTCGACGGCATCGTGAGCGCCGGGTAACGCTTTCACGTCAGCGAGCACCCCGAGCTGATGTTGGCGGTAGCGGTCCTTGAAGTCCTTCGGCAGCGGCTGGCCATAGATCGCGGCGATGGCGTCTTCGAGTTGTTGCAGGGAGCCGCCGCGGGTGTGTTGGAGAATCGACTCGGGTTGGCGTTCGATGTTGAACCAGGTGAGCACCTCGGCCAACACCTCCACCTCCATCCGCTCCGAATCAACCAGCACTCCGTCGCAATCGAAGATCACCAATTCGGTTTCGCTGGCCTTGAGCAACTCGCTGGCCGTGGCCAGGTCGGTGGCGGTTCCGGTGGCTGCTGTGGTCACCGACGGTCCTGCAGGAACGGGAAGCGGTCGCGGGTTTGGGTGACCGTCGCCGCCTCCGCGGTAGCGGTAAGGGTTTGGGCTTCGCCGGATCCACCGTCGGCCAGCACTTCGCCGAGTGGGTTGATGATGAGCGAGTCGCCGGCGTATTCCAGCCCGTCGCCTTCGCCAACCCGGTTTACCCCAACCACGTAGGCCTGGTTCTCGATGGCTCGAGCTACGAGCAGCGCCCGCCAGTGGGCCCGACGCTTGGCCGGCCAGTTGGCCGGGATCACAAACAGGTCGGTGTCGGCGGCCAGGCCCCAGAACTCATCGGCGAAGCGCAGGTCGTAGCAGGTGAAGGTGGAGACCCGGAGTCCACCAACGTCGACGGTCAGGAAGTTTTCGCCCGGCGAGTAGTGCTTGTCTTCGCCGCCGTAGGAGAAGGGGTGGATCTTGTCGTAGTGGTGCAGTTCACCGGCCGGACCGGCCAGGATCAGGCGGTTGACCGGCAGCGGTCGGGCCGGATCATGCACGGGAATGGTGGCGCACAACCAGGCTTCGTGAGCTGCGGCCTGATCGATGAGGAACTGTGCCGATGGCCCATCGGGGGCTTCGGCCACGAGGTCGGTCTCCATCGAAAAGCCGGTGGAGAACATCTCCGTGAGCACGATCAGTCCGGCGCCGGCCTCGGCCGCTTCGGCCACCAGCGTCGCGTAGCGCTCGAGGTTGGTGTCGCGGTCCTGCCAGGCGATGTCGTGTTGGATGGCCGCGATCGAAAGGGTGGTCATGGTATTCCTCAGGCCGGGTTGAGTTGAGCGAGGCGGTCGATGGCTTCGTTGAGTACGTCGTCCTTCTTGCAGAAGGCCCACCGAACCAGCGGCTTTCCAAGGTCCTTGTTGTCGTAGAACACCTGGGTGGGCACCGCCACCACTCCGCACCGTTCCGGCAGCGCCAGGCAGAACTCGAGCCCGTCGCTTTCTCCGATCGATCGGATGTCGGTGGTGATGAAGTAGGTGCCCTGGGGCTTCAGCACCTCGAAGCCGGCCGCTTCGAGACCGTCGGCGAGCAGGTCCCGTTTGGCCTGCAGGGTGGCGATGAAGTCCGTGTAGTAGTCGTCGCCGAGGTCCAGCCCGGTGGCGATGGCGTGCTGGAACGGTCCGCCGTTTACGAAGGTGAGGAACTGTTTGGCCGATCGCATCGCCGCGATCAGCTCCGTTGGCCCACAGGCCCAGCCGATCTTCCAGCCGGTGAAGGAGAACGTCTTGCCGCCGCTCGAGATGGTGACGGTGCGGTCGGCCATTCCCGGATAGTTCGCCAGGTTGAGGTGCTGGTGACCCTCGTACACGAGGTGTTCGTACACCTCGTCGGTCACGGCGATGACGTCGTGGGCCACACACTGCTCGGCGATGAAGCGAAGTTCGTCGTCGCTGAAGACTTTGCCGGTGGGGTTGTGGGGCGTGTTGAGCAGCACCAGCCGAGTGTTGGGTCCCATCGCTGCGGCAAACTCGTCCCGATCGAAGTGGTAGTCGGGCGCCCGCAGCGACACGACCCGCCGCTGGGCGCCAGCCAACGCGATCGAGGCCGCGTAGGAGTCGTAGTAGGGCTCGAAGGTGACCACCTCGTCGCCGGGCGAGCACAGCGCGAGCAGTGCCGCCGTGAGCGCTTCGGTCGCGCCCGCGGTGACGAGAACCTCGCCGTCGGGATCGAACACGAGAAAGCGATCGAACGATCGCAGAAACCAGCGGTCGTGGCTGACCGCCAACACCGTGCCCTGGAACGCGGCAAGACCGGTCTCCAACGCTTCGGCCGATGCCACATCGAGGTTGTCCGTCGGCTCGTCCAGCAACAGCAGCGTGGCACCGCTCAGCTCGAGCTGCAGAATCTGGAACCGGGCCTGCTGCCCGCCGGACAGGCTCTCCCAACGCTGGTCCGACGCATCCTGGAGTTCGTAGCGGCGCAGCAGCGCCATCGATCGGCCGACGGCGTTGATTTGGGATTGGATGTGATCCTCGGTCAGGATCTCGCCCAGGGTTCGGCCCATCAGCTCGGG
>CALAML010000108.1 GCA_937925845.1 uncultured Acidimicrobiales bacterium
TTGTCGCATATTTCCGACATCTCGGCGGTGGGTTGGCCGAAAACGCAGCTTGGGCACCGCCGAAGCGGTGCCCAAGCAACAGTTCAGATGTTGGTGATCGAGGCTTAACCCTCGAACGGACCAACTTCGGCTTCGGCCAACTCGATGGCCGGCGGCTCAAACCCAGGGATGGCCCGGAAGGTAAGATGAAGCTCACCCTCACGACCCTCCGGATCCTGCTCGGTGTCGACCACGATGATCTCGCCGGCGGTGAATTCCTTGGCCAGAAGGCGTTCCGACAGCGGATCCTCCAGCAGGCGCTGAATGGCTCGGCGCAACGGCCGGGCACCAAGGGTGGGGTCGTAACCCTTCACCGACAGATGGGTCTTGGCCGTCTCGGTGATCTCGAGACCGAGGCCCTGACCCTGCATCTGTTCCACGATGCGCTTCATCATCAGATCCACAATCGAGTGGACCTCTTCCTGAGTCAGCTCATGGAACACGATGGTGTCATCAATACGGTTCAGGAACTCCGGGCGGAAGTGATCCTTCAGCGCGTCGTTGACCTTTTCCTTCATCCGCTCGTAGCTGATGGCCTCGTCGTTCTTGGTGAAACCAAGGTTCGCCTTACGGAGATCCCGGGTACCAAGGTTTGAGGTCATGATCAGCACGGTGTTGCGGAAGTCGACCGAACGACCCTGGCTGTCGGTGAGCCGGCCCTCTTCAAGAATCTGAAGCAGCGTGTTGAACACGTCGGGATGAGCCTTTTCGATCTCATCAAAGAGGACCACCGAGAAGGGCTTACGGCGAACCGCTTCGGTCAACTGACCGCCCTCTTCGTAACCGACATAACCCGGGGGCGAACCGACAAGGCGGCTCACCGTGTGCTTCTCCATGTACTCCGACATGTCGAGGCTGATCAGGCTCTGTTCGTCGCCGAACAGGAACTCAGCGAGGGTCTTGGCCAACTCGGTCTTACCAACACCGGACGGGCCGAGGAAGATAAACGAACCACTCGGGCGCTTCGGGTCCTTCAGACCGGCCCGGGTACGGCGAATCGCCTGGGAAACAGCCTTGATGGCGTCTTCCTGGCCGATGACCCGCTTGTGCAGTTCCTCTTCCATGCGGACGAGGCGCTGGGTCTCTTCTTCGGTGAGCTTGTAGACGGGGATGCCAGTCCAGATCGACAGCACCTCGGCGATCGACTCCTCGTCGACCTCGTCGAACAGGTCGACACCGGACTGCTTGATCTCTTCTTCCTTCTCGGCCTTCTGGGCCAGAAGCTCCTTCTCCCGATCCCGCAGACGCGACGCCTCTTCGAAGTTCTGAGCCTCAACGGCTTCCTTCTTCGACGACACAACGTCGGCGATCTCGGTTTCGAGTTCCTTGTAATCCGGCGGGGTCTTCATCCGCTTGATCCGCAGACGGGAACCGGCCTCATCCAGAAGGTCGATGGCCTTATCGGGCAGCTGACGATCGGAGATATAGCGGTCGGCCAGGTTGGCGGCCGCCACCAGCGAAGCGTCGGTGTAGGTGACCCGGTGATGGGACTCGTAGCGGTCACGAAGACCCTTGAGGATCTCGATGGTGTGAGCCACCGAAGGCTCCTCCACCTTGATCGGCTGGAAGCGACGCTCAAGCGCAGCATCCTTCTCCAGGTGCTTGCGGTATTCCTCGATGGTGGTAGCACCGATGGTCTGGAGTTCACCACGAGCCAACATGGGCTTGAGGATCGAGGCGGCGTCGATCGCACCCTCGGCAGCACCGGCACCCACCAGGGTGTGGAGCTCGTCGATGAAGAGGATGATGTCGCCGCGGGTCTTGATTTCCTTCAGCACCTTCTTGAGGCGCTCCTCGAAATCGCCGCGGTAGCGGCTACCGGCAACCAGCGAGCCGAGGTCGAGGGTGTAGAGCTGTTTGTCGAGCAGGGTCTCAGGCACGTCGTTGCTGGCGATGGCCTGAGCCAACCCCTCAACGATCGCAGTCTTACCAACGCCTGGCTCACCGATCAGCACCGGGTTGTTCTTGGTACGGCGGGACAGCACCTGCATGACCCGCTCGGTCTCGCGGGAACGACCGATCACCGGATCGAGGTTTTTATCTCGGGCCAGCTGAGTCATGTTGCGGCCGAACTGATCAAGAACCAACGAGCCGGAGGCGCTCTCGGTTCCCGAACCACCGCTGGTGGCGCCAGCCTTCTCGGGCTGTGAACCACTGCTGGAGTAGCCGGACAGCAGCTGAATGACCTGCTGGCGGACCCGAGACAGATCGGCACCAAGCTTGACCAGAACCTGAGCAGCGACGCCTTCGCCCTCACGGATCAGGCCGAGCAGGATGTGTTCGGTACCGATGTAGTTATGGCCGAGCTGCAGCGCTTCACGCAGCGAAAGCTCAAGCACCTTCTTGGCGCGCGGAGTAAACGGAATGTGCCCACTCGGCGACGAGCCGCCCTGGCCGATGATGTCCTCGACCTGGCTGCGGACAGCCTCGAGGGAGATCCCGAGCGATTCGAGGGCCTTGGCGGCCACCCCTTCGCCCTCATGGATCAATCCAAGAAGGATGTGTTCGGTACCGATGTAGTTGTGGTTGAGTAGCCGGGCCTCTTCCTGGGCCAGCACGACAACCCGTCGGGCTCTGTCTGTAAATCTCTCGAACACGAAATGCCTCCGGGCGAAAAGTGTTGGTTCAGTCTATCTATCGGCGCCTGTTTTTGGCTGCGGCCCGCTGGTCGGCGCATCGAGCCTAGCCATAAGTGCTTTGTGCAACGATTCTGACGATGGAGTTGTTCCCAACTTCACCACCACTGTCGATGGTCGATCCACGCGCTGGCAGTCGTGATTTCAGAGTTTCCGGTTTGCGACGGGTGCGTCGCACCCAGGAGCGTTCGATAGGGATAATCCCGCAAGTGGTCGCAACGTTCCAAGCCGTGGCGCTATTGCGGTCCTGTTAACTCCATCGGCGTCGGCAGCGCGTAGCTGAGGCGTGATTGACCTGGTGAACGCGTTTGGCAGCTGCGGGTTTCGTCGTCACGCCGTTGTGAACTGCTTTCGGCTTGCGCTTCTCGCCTGGCCTGGCGGTCTTGGGTTGCGCCTTTCGCCCTGTTTGGCACCTGCGGGTTGCGTCGTCACGCCGTTGCACTGTGCTCCGCACGGCCGTTGCACGGAGCTCTTGGCTGGCCTTTGGGGCCCCGTCCCACTCGCCGGACGGGGTGCCTTTGCCCGTCGGCCAGCCGTCCGTGGTTGGCTTGGCCCTCCTACTCTTTGGCGCTTTGGGTTACGCCTCTCGACGCGTTTGGCACCTGCGGGTTGCGTCGTCTCGCCGTTGCACTGTGCTCCGCACGGCCGTTGCACGGAGCTTTTGGCTGGCCTTTGGGGGCCCTGTCCCACTCGCCAGACGGGGTGCCTTTGCCCGTCGGCCAGCCGTCGGTGGTTGGTTGGGTCTTCCTACTCTTTGGCGCTTGGGGTTAGGACTGGCGGAGTTCGGCTAGTTGGTCGTTGGACCAGATTTTTCTGCGGAAGCGGGGGTTCTTGCTCGACATGTCGATTTGGTAGCGGTCGGCTCCTGTGGGTTTGGGAAGATCGAGGATGTCGCAGAGGCGGCGGGCCAGCCATTGCTCGATCTTGAGCACCACCATCTTCTTGCGCAACCGGCCCTGCACGTCACGGTTCAGCACCGTCGGCAGTGTGTTGAGGGTGAGGATCTCGTTGATGGCCGGATTGGCCAGCTTCTCCCGACCCTCGGCGCTGGCATAGAAGTGGGTCACAGCAAAGACGATCCGCCGCGGCTGCACCTGCTGCAGGAACTCACACGACCGAACCACGGTGGAACCGGTCCGCACCATGTCGTCGAACAGCACCACATCAAAGCCGCGGATCTCCTCAAGGGTTAGCTCGCTCTCGGGATGCAGCGTGATCTCGACATCCCGCTCACCCGAACGCTCCTTGTCCAACATGATGAAGCGGGCCTGCGGCAACCCGAGGTGTTCAAACATCTGAGCCACAAAATCGCGGGCACCTTTATCAGGAGCGCACAGGGCCAGCCCCTCGCCCTCGGTGGTGAAATCGACGATGTTCGACTCCCGCAGATAGTCGACATAGATGTCGTACGGGATCAGGTTGTGGAACCGACCCTCAAACACCCGACTGAACTCGGCCTGCACCGAAACCGAGTGGTTGTGGACCGTCACCACCCGATCCACCCCGGCCAGGTGCAGCATCTCGGCATAGAGGCGGGCGCTGAAGGGCTGACCATCGAACTTCTTACGATCGTGGTCGTCGCGCTCGAAGGTGGTCTCGCCCTGATCGGCCCGGGGGCCACGATCCTGTGCCGAGTAATAGAGGTCGGGCTCGACCAACACCACAGCACGGGCCCCGTTGTCCTTGGCGGCACGGGCGATCAGGAGGTTGCGCATGGCCAGGCTGTTGCGGCTCATGGTGCGGTTGGTGGTGCTGACGATCACGACGGTGCGCCCGACCAGATGCTCGCCGATAGCGCCCAGGTCGTCCTCGTCGGAGATAAAGCGGGGGCAGAACTCGGTGTTGGCGAACGACTTCATGCTGATCAGGTCAGCAATGTCCTCCACTTGCCCCATGGCGTACGCCACGTCGATGGCGAACGGGCTGTCGGAGCTGTTGCCGACGACAACCACGTCGTTCAGCGAAAGGTTCGCAGACATCAGGCCTCACACTTCCGTTTGCGGATGCCCGAGTGTCTAGCAGGGCCGCAGCGTTTGCGTGCTGGAGACGGCAGGTCCACCCATTTGGCCCACCTCACGTAGCGCTCATGAAGTACTCGGATCGGAGGTCGGGGACCACGAGCCCTCCCAAACTCGGCTGGTTGCTTGGAAGCTGTTGGGACTATGGCCTCAGGTACCCGTACGAGGCGAACGGATTCAGAATTTGG
>CALAML010000109.1 GCA_937925845.1 uncultured Acidimicrobiales bacterium
TGGTCGTACCGACCGCCCACCTCAAGGCCCAGTGGTCGCTGGCCGCCGCCAACTTCGGACTCCATCTCGATCCGGCCTGGACCGCCGAGGTTGGCATGCCCGGCGACATGCACGGCATCGTGGTGACCTACGCCCAGGCCAGCAGCTCCGACCGCGCTCTGAAGCGGCTGGCCGCCGATGGCTTTGTGATCCTGGATGAGATTCACCACGCCGCCACCGACCGATCCTGGGGCGACGGGGTCGACAACGCCTTTTCTGACGCCGCCCACCGCCTCCTGTTGTCGGGCACTCCGTTCCGCAGCGACGACATGGCGATTCCCTTTGTCACCTATTCCTTCGGCGACTACGGCGACGCTATCGCCGACTACGAATACGGCTACGGCGAAGCGCTTGAGGACGGCGGCGTGGTCCGGCCGGTCTTCTTCCCCCGTTTCGACGGCCACATGGAGTGGATCAACAGCGACGGCGATCAGATGGAAGCAACCTTCGAGGACGACCTCTCCAAGAAGGAGTGGGGCGCCCGCCTTCGAACCGCGCTGAGCGTGGACGGACAGTGGCTGCCGACTGTGCTCGACCATTCGCATCGCCGTCTCACGGAGATTCGCGAGACGCAGCCCGAGGCCGGCGGCCTGGTGATTGCCATCGATCACGAACACGCTCGGGGTATCGCCGACCTGCTACGAACCAAGCACGGGGTCAACGCCCGGGTCGCGCTTTCCGACGACCCATCGGCCAGTGATGTCATTTCCAACTTCGCCAGCGGCGATGAGGAATGGATCATCGCCGTGCGCATGATCTCCGAGGGTGTCGATATCCCCCGGCTCCGGGTGGCCGTGTTCGCCTCCACCACCACCACCGCCCTGTTCTTCCGTCAGGCCGTCGGCCGTATCGCCCGCTGGATGCCCGGGTTAACCGATCAGAAGGCGTTCATGTATCTGCCGGACGACCTGCGGCTTCGGTCCCATGCCACCACCGTGGCTCAGCAGCGGCGTCACAGCATCGGGGCCCGCACCCGCCGCCAGGCCGAGGATGGCGAATTGGATCCGCTGCGCCAGCCGGTCCAGGCCGAGGAGCAGATGTCGCTCTTTGCCGCGGTTTCCTCCTCGGTCCTCAGTCAGACCGAAACCACGGCCGGCACCGCGGTGATCGGCGACGGACTTGACCCGGACGAGCCGGTCTATGCCGTTCGGGCCGAGGACACGATCGGGTTCAGCATCAGCCTGCCGCCCCCGCCGCCTCTGCCGGGTCGCAACGATGGAGCCGCGGGTGGCGATGGTGTTCCCGCCGGCTTGGGCGCGTTGCGAACCCGTCGGGCCCAGAAGGCGGAGATGCGCGAGCGCAACGCCGACCGGGTTCGCACCATCGTTCATATGGGGGGCCTCGGTCACGCCCAGGTCAATCGCGAGCTCAACCGCCTCGCTGGGATCGACCGGATCGACGACGCCACCATCGCCCAACTCGAAGCTCGTGTGACTCACGCCCAGGCTTGGATCGACCGCCTCGGCGGACGGGCCAGCTGAGGCTGGCGTCAACCAACCGGCCGGCGTCGAACCCCTTCGCGCCCACCCGCAGCGGGGACGCTGGTCTCGGCCTTGGCGAGGGTCTCGGTTTCGCCGGACGTTGGTTGGGACGACGCCCGCGCGCTGTCGACCATCAGCACCACCAGAGCGATCCAGATCACGATGAATCCCAGGAGCCGTGCTCGTTCGAGAACCTCGTCGAAAAGCACGACGGCAACCAGAAACTGCAGTGTGGGGTTGATGAACTGCAACAGACCCACCACCGAGAGGGTGCTGAGCCGGGTGGCGGCGGCAAAGAGCAGCAGCGGCACCACAGTGACCGCCCCGGCGCCGACCAGCAGCACCATCTGAGCCGGCTCAGGAATCACGACCGTGCCGGTGCGGCCCAACCACACCAGCGATATCAGGGCCGGCACCGCCAACGCTCCGACCTCGATCGACAAACCATCGATCGAGTTCACACCCGAGACTTTTCGAAACAGTCCGTAGAGGCCGAAGGTGACGGCCAGCACCACCGCAACCCATGGCAGTGAGCCGACCTGCACCGTGAGCCAGCCCACGCCAACGATCGAGAGGGCCACCGCCACCCATTGCATCGGTCGCAATCGCTCGCCGAGAAACCCCAGACCGAGGCAGACGCTGACGATCGGCGTCATGAAATAGCCGAGGGACGCCTCGACTCCCTGGTCGACCGAAAGGGCCCAGAGAAACACCCACCAGTTGGCGCCGATCATCAACGCACTGGCCAGTTCGTAGGCCAGTACCCGTCGGCTACGGGACGCTTGGGCCAGCTGAGACCAGGTGCGGCGCAGAGTATGGATGAGTGCCAGGGTGAGGGTGGCCCAAAGAATGCGGTGGCCCAGGATCGCGTTGGCCGGGCTCTCGACCCAGTGCCAGTAGATCGGCGAGAGTCCCCACCACGTGTAGGCGGCCGCCGCCAGCGCCACCCCTCGCTTCGACGACCCGTCGGCGGATCCGAGATTTCCAGACACTCCCCGCAGCGTGCCAGGAAACCTACAGGTTTACTCAATCGGCGCCGACGCCGAGATGCGGTAGCGGGCGGCGGCTGACCGGCCCAACCCCGCTACCCTCGCCGTGGTGCTTTCCGCGAGCGGTCTTTCCAAATCCCACGGCAATCGGACCCTGTTTTCCAACGTCACCTTCGAACTCAAGGGTGGACGTCGCGTCGCGCTCGTGGGTGGCAACGGGGTAGGCAAGACCACGCTGATCGAGATTCTTCTCGGCCGTCAGGACCCCGATGACGGGGTGGTCCACCGGCCCCGTGATCTCCAGATCGGCTACCTGCCTCAGGATTTGGTGGGCGATCCGTCAGGCACGGTGCTCGAAGAAGTGCTGGCCGGGGCCGGGGTGTTGGCGGAAATTGCCGACGATCTTCGCCGGCTCGAAGCTCGGCTCGGCGACGTCGACGATCCGGAACACGATCGGGTCGTGGAGCAGTACGGCGCCGCGCAGTCCCGCTTTGAACAGCTCGGCGGATACGCCCTTGAGTCCGAGGCCCACCGGGTACTGGCCGGGTTGGGTTTTGCTCCCGCCGATTCCTCCCGTCAGGCCTCCGAGCTCTCCGGTGGCTGGCGGATGCGGATGGCTCTGGCTCGTCTCCTGCTCTCGAACCCTGACGTGTTGGTGCTCGATGAGCCGACCAACCATCTCGACGTCGACAGTGTGGCCTGGCTTGAGGAACGGCTGAACCAGTTTCCAGGCTCCTTGCTGTTTGTGTCCCACGACCGGGACTTCATCGACGGCGTGGCCAATCGGGTGGTGGAGGTATCGGGCGGATCGGCCATCGAATACGTAGGCGGGTTCGCCGAGTTCGTGCTGGCCCGCGAGGCTCGGATCGCCCAGATCGAAGCGGCCGCGGCCCAGCAGCAACGCAAGATGGCGCAGTCGGAAGCCTTTGTCGAGCGGTTCCGCTACAAGGCCACCAAGGCCCGTCAGGTCCAGAGCCGGATCAAGGCGATGGAAAAGATCGAGACCATCGAGGTGCCGACGGTGGCCAAGCTGAAGGCCAAGTTCGCCTTTCCGGAACCGGGTCGGTCGAGTCGCGTGGTCGCCGAACTCAAGAACGCCACCGTGGCCTACGACGACGACCCACCGGTGCTGTCGAATGTCTCATTTGCCGTCGAGCGTGGACAGAAGGTTGCGCTGGTCGGGCCGAACGGAGCGGGCAAGACCACCCTGGTGAAGATGCTCGTCGGTGAGCTGGCACCAAGCGAGGGCTCGGTGGAGATCGGTGCCAACGTAGATATCGCCCGCTTCGATCAGCATCAGGCTGAGGTGCTGAACCCGACGCGCACCGCGTATCAGGAGTTTGAGTTGGCCGCGACGCCGGGGGGCGGTCGCAACCTGCGGACCGTGCTGGGCTCGTTCGGTTTTCCGGGTGACGCCGCCGATCGTCGAATCGCCGAGATGTCGGGTGGAGAATGCACCCGGCTGGCGTTGGCCAAGGTGATGGCCGACCCGGTCAACCTGTTGATTCTTGATGAGCCGACGAACCATCTGGACCTGCCCAGCTGTGACCTTTTGGAGGACGCGCTCCGGGCCTACCCGGGCACGGTGCTTCTGGTCACCCACGATCGCCATCTGATTCGTTCGGTGGCCGACTACGTCATCGAGGTTCGCAACGGGCGGGCCATCTGGCATAT
Organism: uncultured Acidimicrobiales bacterium; assembly: GCA_937925845.1. Classification (GTDB taxonomy): domain Bacteria; phylum Actinomycetota; class Acidimicrobiia; order Acidimicrobiales; family CALAML01; genus CALAML01. The sequence goes on from CALAML010000109.1 coordinate 4,184, forward strand.
CGGCGTCGACGAGTCGGTGCTCACGCCCGCCGGCTCCGAGTTGACCTCCGGCACGACCGCGACAACAGGTGTAACGAAGCGATCTTCGGGGGCCAGCTCTCCTTCAGCGAAATCGAAGGGGTCGAAAAAGTCGGGGTCGAAAAAGTCGGGGTCGAACGGGTCAGCATCGAAGCCGGACCGACCGCCAGGCGGAGAGACGAAATCCGAGGCATCCGAACAAGACGGTGCCGACCGATCGGCCGGCACCAGCCGCAAGGATCAGCGTCGGGCTGGGGCTCAGAACCGAGCCGAGCGCAACAAGACGTTGCGTCCTCTGCAACAGGACGTCAAGAAGCTTGAGCGTCAGTGGGAGAAAGCGGAGGCCCGGGTCGCCGAAATCCAGAATGAGCTCGCCGATCCCGCGGTGTATGCCGACACCGAAAAGGTGACCGAACTCACGACCGATCATCATCTGGCGAAGGATCATGCCGCCGAGTTGTTCAGTCGATGGGAGGCCGCGGTGGCCAAGCTGGAGCGGGCCGAAGCCGAGTTGGGCTGAGCTGAATCGGCTGAGCCTGAGCCTGCTGAGCTGAGTGAGCCGGATTCAGCCGCTCGCGAGGGCCAACTGGCGTACCGCATCGACGATTGCCGACGGGGATTCCCAAGGGAGCATGTGGCCGGCGCCCTCGACCACATGCAGCTCCGATGCTGGGATCGATCGGGCTAGCACCTCGCTGTCAGCCACTGGCGTGATGCGATCTTCGCGGCCACAGACAACCCGTACCGCCTGGGTGATGGTTCGAAGTTGGTCGGAGATATCGAGGGTCGTCACCATCGATAGCACGTCCACCAGCACGCGGGGATCGAGTTCGGCTGCTCGCCTGGCGCTGTGTTCCACCAGGCGCAGGTTGGGAGCTTTGCCAAACAGACCACGAAGCAAGGTCGGACCAATCGGGCTTCGGAAAATCGTTCGATGGTCAAAACCAGCACCACGAACCGGCTCGACCAGGTTCGATGGGGTAACGGCCGAGGTGTTTGACCAGCACGCGGTGGCGCTGGCCAGGACCAGGTTTCGCACCCGCTCATTCGCCACCGGGCCGTGGTCGATGGCAAACATCATGGCGGCTACCCCGCCCAGCGACTGGCCAACGATGGTGGCGTCGCGAACGTCGCAGGCCTCGACGATGGTGCGCAGGTCGAGACCCATGTTGGTGACGGTGAAGCCGGTGCTGCCCTGTGTCGAGCGGCCGTGCCCGCGCCGGTCATAAGCGATAACGCGGTAGCCGGCGTCAAGAAGCTGGCGTATCACCGGCGCCCAGTCGTCGGCTTGTCCGGTCCACCCAGGCGCCAGAACGACTGGATGGCCGAGGCCCTGATCGAACACGTGGAGCCTCGCCCCGTCGTGGCTGGCGAGCCCGAGGCCGAGCCCGGTGAGCTCAAGCGGCTCGCCGGCGGTCGGGTCGGGGTTCTCTGACCAACGCCGCATAGCCAGCTTCGAAGCCACGCCAGCACCCAGGCCAGCCAAGCTGACGGCAGCCGAAAGGCCGACGGAGATCGTTGTCATGCGGGCGAGGCTTGCTGAACCGGCGACCAATGGGCTTGGGCCAGGCAGAACGTCTCCCACCCGGGCGATGGGGGGTAGGCGGAACATCAGGGCTGAACCTAGTACACAAAAAGGCCATTCATCGTCATTTCGTCAGTGAATTTTGAGCGTCCGCTACCGTTGGGGTTATGCCGGAGTTACCTGATGTGGTGGTGTACCTCGAAGCACTGGAACGCCATCTCCTAGGCGTTGAGATCGAGCGGGTTCGCATCAAGGGAATTGCCGCCCTGCGAAGCTTCGATCCACCGATTTCCGCCATCGAAGGTCAGGCGGTTCGGGAGTTTCGCCGGCTTGGCAAGCGCCTGGTGATCGGCTTCGACGACGAACTGTTTCTGGTGATCCATCTGATGGTTGCCGGCCGACTGTTTTGGCAGGACCGTGGGGCCAAGTTGTCAAAGATTGGGGTGGCGGCAATCGACACTGCTGATGGCACCTTGGTGCTGAATGAGGCGGCGTCCAAGAAGCGGGCTCGGCTCTGGGTAGTCAAGGGCGAAGATCATCTGGCTGAGGAACATGACCGAGGTGGGCTTGAGCCGCTGGAGATCGATCTGTCGACGTTCTCTGAGCGGCTGCGGGCCCGAAATCGGACCCTGAAGCGGGCGCTGACGGACCCCGCGATTTTTTCTGGCATCGGCAACTCGTTCTCCGACGAGATCCTGCTGGCCGCGGGGCTGTCGCCGGTGACACGAACACAGTCTCTCGACGACGACGCCATTCGTCGCCTGTATGACGCGGTGCAGTCGACGCTGCTGCACTGGCTGGAGGTGCTCCGTGCCGAATGCGGTGACGGCTTCCCGAAGAAGGTCACCGCTTTTCGCCCCGACATGGTGGTGCATGGAAAGTTCGGCGAACCGTGTGCAGTGTGTGGGACTGCCGTCCAGCGAATCGTCTATGCCGCCAACGAAGTCAACTATTGCCCAAGATGCCAAAACGATGGAAAGATCCTCGCTGACCGGTCGCTATCAAGGCTCCTGAAGGACGACTGGCCCCGGACCGTCGAAGAGCTTGAAGATTCTTAAGGCGCGGCTGATCGCTGCGTTATGCGCCGAACAAGCCAGCCGAATCCGTCCAATAAGTGGACCAGCTTTTCACCACTAAACTTCGAGCTGCAAAGGTCAGTTACGGAAGTTAACATCGTTCCGTACCAACGCTTCGTTGCCCAGAAGCTAAGGTGAAACTGCCGGCTTGCGATACTCCCACCGCGAGCCGCTCTCCCAACAACAAGAAAATGGAATCTGATTATGGCGAAACGCCGCACGCTGCAAGAAACCCGCGGCGTCCTTCTGGACGCTGGTCGCGAACTCGTCGAGGAGTTCGACCTCGAGCGAGGTGAGTCCACCGCTGGTGCACTCGCCCATATTCGAGCCGCTGATGTCGCGGCCCGGGCTGGCCTTTCAAAGGGCATGGTGTACCACCTTTGGGACGACCAGGACGCCTACCGACGCGACCTGCTCATCCACCTGTCGCGGCAGCTGACCGGCGTGCCTCTGGCCGCCGTCCCGATCCCGTCGGGGTCCGCATCCGATCCAAAGACCTTCTTCCGCGACGCCGGCAACGCGTCGTTCGATTCGTTGATGGAAGATTCGTCATGGCGCCTCTTTGTCGAGCTGTGCTCCTACATGAACGACCCTGAGGTTCAGGAACCGCTGCACGAGGCCTGGACCAACAGTGCCATCCCCGCTGCCAAAGCAATGGAACAGGCCCTCGACGACCTCGGTCGCCGCATCATTGAGCCGCTCACGGTCGATCACCTGGTCCATGTGACTCGCGCCATCGGACGCGGCTTCCGTCTTCTCGCCGGCATCGACCCGCAGGCCTACTGCGAAAAGGGCTTTGAGTGGGAGGGCAGTGAAGGCTGGAGTCTCTATGCCATCGCCATTCACACCGCCGTCTGCGGACTGACCGAAGAAGTTTCCTAAGATCTTCCCAAGCACTCTCTGCGAAGAGACCAGATCACTTCAAACGACGCGCCTCCGGGCTGCCGGTTAGTCTGCCCAGAGACTTCCCGGGCCGGGGGCGTCGCCGTTTTTGAGGCGATGGCAGACACCGATTGGCTTTCCCCCAGTGGTTGGGCTCGGCCAGCGCGCAAGACGGGGGCACCCATGTCGACAATCAACATTTATGACCCGGATGGCTACCAGGCCGCCGCTCCCCACGAGGCGCTCGACACTCTTCGACAACACGGTCCGCTCCACTGGCAGGAGACCGGTGACGGGTCGGGCTACTGGGCCGTACTCAGCCATGCCGGGGTGGTCGAGGTGTCTCGTCAGCCGAACCTGTTCTCGGCGAGCGAGGGAGGCGTGGTGATCGAGGATCTCGACCCGGAGCGCCTCGCCATGATGCGCAACATGTTGCTGGCGATGGATCCGCCACGACACGTCGACTGGCGCAAGGAGATCTCTCCGCACTTTCGGGCGAGGGTGATCAACCAAATGGAGAGCGACATTCGTGGCATCTGCCGGTCGATCTTTGATCGGGTTGATGCTGAATCCGGGCCGGGCGACGAGATTGACTTCGTACATGAGGTCACGGCCCACCTTCCGGCTCAGGTCATCGGCCAGTTGATGGGTCTGCCCCGCGAAGACTGGGCTCAGCTCCATCGGTGGGCCGAGATGAACAGCGGCGGCCAGGATCCGGAGGTGAACCCGGGCGCCAGAGGCATCGAAGATGCTGGCGATGCTAACGACGACGAGCCGGCGCCGGCGGCCAACAGCGGCACGGTGGAGATGGCGATGTACGCGATCGGCCAGGCTACGGCCCGCCGAAATCGACCACCACAGGAGGATCTGACAGCGGTGATTCTTGCTACCGAGGTCGACGGTCATCCGATGACCGATATCGAATTCGGCAGCTTCTTCGTTCAGTTGGTCACCGCCGGCAACGACACGACCCGCACCATGTTGTCGTCCGGGCTTCATGCCCTGCTGGCCCACCCGGAACAGCTGACGAAGCTCCGCAACGACATGAGCTTGATCCCCTCTGCGGTCGAGGAGATTCTGCGTTGGGCCAACCCGCTGCACTACTTCCGGCGCACGGTCACGGCGCCAACCTCGCTTGAGGGTGTGGACCTGGCCTCCGGAGACAAGGTGGTGATGATGTACACCGCCGCCAATCGAGACCCCGACGTGTTCGACGATCCCCATCGGTTCGACGTCAGCCGCGACCCCAACCCCCACCTCAGTTTCGGAATTGCGGAGCACTTCTGCCTCGGGGTCCACTTGGCCCGCCTTGAGGGAAGAGTGTTCTTCGAGGAGCTCCTCAACCGCTATGCCACCATCGAGCTTGTTGGCCCGCCCCGCCGCCAGCGCTCGAACCTCAACAACGCCCTCAAAGCTCTCCCGGTGACACTGAGCCCGTGATACCCGGCCGTGACACTGAGCCCGTGATGCTGGGCACCCACAAGTCGACAGAACCCATCGAGGCTGTCGGCTATAGAGTCAACCCATGACCGATGTAGATTTCTGGGTGGATCCGATATGACCGTGGTGCTGGGTGACGGCCCGTTGGGTCGTCGAAGTGGCACCGGAACGTGATCTCACCCTGCGATGGCGCCCGATCAGTTTGCTGATCAAGAACAAGGTCGAACCGGACTCCGACTTCTTTGAGCCGGTGAAGACCACCCACAACATGTTGCGGGTGATGGAGTCGGTGCGTACCGCTGAAGGTGAGGGTCCGATTCAGGATCTGTACTTCGCCATGGCCACCGCGGTCCACCACGATCAGGATCTCAACTTCGACATGGCCGAATTGCTGACTGGCCTCGGACTTGATGCTTCCCACGCGGCAGCCGCCGACGACGAGTCGTTTGATGCTGCCATCCAGGCATCGATGGACGACGGTCTCGGCCTGACCGGCGAGGACGTCGGGACTCCCATCATCGCTTTGGACCGCTCCGACGGGAAACGGGTGGGCTACTTCGGCCCGGTCATCACCGCCCGTCCGGAACGCGAGAAGGCCCTCCTGCTGTGGGACTCGCTCATCGGCATGATGGAGGTAGACGGCTTCTGGGAGCTCAAGCGGACCCGAACGGAGGGGCCAGAGTTCGGCGACCGGCCCTAGGAGGCTGGCGACCGACCTTCGGCTTTTGGGAGTCTGCTGAATGACGACCGACGACGGCACCGGTGAGCCTGGCGCGGCGGCAACGCTGAGACAGGTTGTGGCCACCTCCACTGAGGTGGCCACACTGTCGGGGCGCAAGGACAAGACCGAGACCATCGCCGCACTGTTTCGAACGATGAGCCCCGACGAGGCCAGCGCGGCCTCGGGCTGGCTTTCGGGTACCCCTCGACAGGGTCGGATGGGGGTGGGGTGGGCCACGCTCGCCAAGATCGACCCAGCGACGGACCCGGAAGGTGCGGAGGCCTCCCCTACCGTCGCTGAGGTCGACCACATGCTCGATCGGTTGGTCACCACCACCGGCACTGGTTCCCAAGCGGCGCGCCGGGCGCTGATCAGCGGGGTGTTGGATCGCTGCCGTCCGGACGAGGACCGCTTCATTCGCGACCTCCTGAGCGGAAACCTGCGCCAGGGCGCGTTGGCCGGTGTGGTTACCGATGCCATCGCCAAAGCCGCCGGGGTGCCAGCCACGGTGGTGCGCCGGGCCGCGATGTTGTCCGGTGATCTGCCAGCCACCGCCGCGCTGGCGATGTCAGAGGGACGTGCGGGTTTGGCCGCGGTCGGGCTGGCGGTTGGGCGGGGTGTGGAGCCGATGCTGGCCGCCACCTCGGAGTCGGCTGGTGCCGCAGTTTCCGAACTCGGCCAATGTTCCGTTGAATGGAAGCTTGATGGCGCT
>CALAML010000110.1 GCA_937925845.1 uncultured Acidimicrobiales bacterium
AGCCTTGGCGTCCTCGGCCGCCTTGCTCGCCGCCGGCGCCGACGCCAAGCTCGCTTTGAGTTTGGCTACTTCTTCATCACGAGCGTCCAACGCCTTAGCGGTTTGGGCCGCCTTCGCCACCTCACCCTGCAGCGACTTCACCTCGCCTGCAGTCGCAGCCTTGGCTTCCTCGGCCGCCTTGCTCGCCGCCGTCGCCGACGCCAAGCTCGCTTTGAGCTTGGCCACCTCTTCATCACGAGCCTTCAATGCTGAGGCCGCCTTTCCGGCCTCGGCCAATTCGCTTTGCAGGCGGGCGACTTCTCCCTGATGACGGGACACGTCGGCTTCGAGGCCGGCCACCCGTTGCTGGGACTTTGTGTTTTCGTCGGCCAGGTTGGCAAACCCCTGGATCTTGGTCTGGCTGTCGGCCGCCTGGGCTTTGGCCGCGTCGGCATCGGCCTTGGCCGCATTGGCGTCGGCCTTGGCCGCGTCAGCCTCGCGCTGGGCTTGGCTCAGTGTTTGGGCCAGCTCGTCTTTCTCGGTCGCCAGCTGGGCCAGTTGTTTCTTGTTGGCCTCGTCATCGCGGGCCTGGGCCTGGCGTTGGGCCTCCGCGTCCTGAAGCTGCTTTTGATGCTCCGCGATCTTGGTTCGCGACGTCTTCAACTCGGCTTCCAGCTCGTTCGCTCGTTTGGCTGCAGCGTCGAGTTTTTCAACCCGCTGCTGGGTCTGGGCCAGCTCAGCTTCGAGGTCTTTGACCCGTTTGGCTGCTCCGCCCAGCTGTTCGGCCCGCTTGCGGGTCTCCACCAGTTCGGCTTCGAGCCCTGCGGCTCGATCGCGGGCGCCGGCCAGTTCCTGTTCAAGAGCACCGGTTCGGGTCTTGGTGGACTGCAGGTCGGCTTCAACCGCGGCAAATCCCTGGATGCGGCTCTCGGCCTGACCGGCCTTGGATTCCGCTGCGGCCACCTGACCCTCCAACGCCTTGGCTCGTTCGCTGGCGGTGGTGGCCTGGGCCGAGAGTTCGGAGATGCGGGTGCCGCAACCGGCATGTTCGCTCTTCAACGCAGCCAGCGCCGCTACCGCTGCGGCCTGCGCCTTTGCCTCTTCGCTCAGCTTGTTGCGCTCAGCGGTGAGGTCGCGAGACTGGGCCTCGGTGGCAGCCAGTCGCTTCTGCAGGTCGTCCTTGGCGTTACGCAACGAGGTGAGCTCGGCTTCGGTTTTGGTTCGGTTGGATTCTTCGGTTGCCAGCGCTGACGCCAGTTGGTCTTTCTCGGCTCGGAGCGAATTGAGCTCGGAGTCCACGTTGCTCGACTTGGTCATCAGCGTGCTGTAGTTCGATTCGAATTCGTTGCGTTGTTCTTCGGCCTCGGCCAACTTGGCAGCGATGGCCTGGCGCTCTTCTTGCTCCGCCGCCAACCGTGCTTCGGCCGCTTCTCGCTGCGCTGCTTCCTCCGCGGCACGACTCTCGAGGGTCGCTACCGATGCTCTGGTGGTTTCGAGTTCGCCATCGAGGCTCTGGGCCCGGGACTCCACCGCCACAAACTGCTGTCGGGTATCGGCTTCAAGTGCTTCGCGCTCCTGGAGCTGGGCTGCCAGTTCGGCCTCGCGCTCCCGGGCCACCGAGACGTCGGCCCGCAGCTTGACCAGTTCGCTGTCGAGCGTTCCGGCTCGACCTTCAAGCTCGGTGTTGCGGCTGGTCAGGCTTCGGATCTCGCCCTCTGAGCGCTTCGATGAGCGCTGCAGGGTTTCCCACTCGGTGTAGGAGACCTTGGTTCTGCGCCAGGCCCAAAGTAGCCATCCGATCAGGAGGCCGAACAGTGAGGCCAGAAGTATCGGTAGCCAAATCTCTCCGAGAATCCATCCCATGGTTTTGTCCCTTCAATCTTGCGTGCGTGCGGTAGTGGTGTGCGTGGAAGCGGTAAGCGAACTGGTTCAGAACCAGCGGGTTAGAACGTGCCCTTGGCCGTGAATTCGACCCGGCGGTTCTCCTGCTTGCCCTCTTCGGTGTCGTTGGTGTCGATCGGGTTCGTCTCGCCAAAGCCAACACCCTGAAGGCGGCTCGTGGCGATGCCCTGTCCGGCCAGGTAGCGATCAACGGACTCGGATCGGCGCTGGCTCAGTTCAAGGTTGTAGGCGTCGTCGCCGTCGGAGTCGGTGTGTCCACCAACCTCCACAACCGGCCGGGGGTACTTGTTCATGGCGGCCACGACCTTGTCGAGGGTGCCGGCCGCGACTGGGGTGATGGCGTCGCTGTCGGTGTCGAACACAACGTTCTCGCGGATCTCGTCGGCCAGCAGATCGATCTCGGCTTGCAACAGATCGACTTCTTCTTCAAGCGTGACTTCGGGCGGTGCTTCTTCAGCCGGCTCGTCGAGGTCGATCGCAAGGTCCACTTCGTCGAAGGAAGCGGCGGCACCGGCGGCGAGTTCTTCGGCTCCGCTCTTCGCTTCTGCGGTGGCTGCGGTGCCGGTGTAGCTGAGGTCGGTGTCGGTCATCGCCACCTCGCCCCGTTCCAGGGCGCCCATACTGGCGACCACGCCAGCCATGGCGAGCACTCGATCGTCGGCGCCGTCAACGGTTGGGTCCAGACCGGCGATAGTCAAGTTGTCGGTGACATTCTCCGCTCCGACCGCTTCTTCGGCGGCGGCGAGCAGATGGCCTCGATGTTCCTCGGAGGCCACCACGCCGATGAGGGTGATCGCTCCGTTGTTCAACGTCGCCGTGGCTTCCACCGGTGTGGTCTCCGGTGCCGGTTCCGGCTCGGGCTCGGGTTCAGGCTCCGGTTCTGGGGCCGGGGCCTCGGTGAGGTTGAGCGAGACGTTGCGGATGCCGTCAGTGCCTTCGGCGATGCGTTGGACATCGGCCGCAGCCACTCCCGCGGGAAGCGTTCCGCTGATCTCGGCGCTGCGATAGTCGTCGGTCCAGTCGAAGTCGATGTCGAGGCCTTCGGTGTCGATGCCCTGTGCTTCGAGGCGGTCAAAGGCGGCTGCGCTCAGGTTGTCTTCAACCCGGGGGACGCAGAACAGCGAGGTCAGTCCAAGGATTCCGAGCAGACCAATGAGCCCAAGCAGGCCGGTTTTGAGTGGGCCCCATGGAGCCCGGCCTTCTTTGTCTCTATCCAGCCAGACCGTTGTGGTCTTTTCCCTCACCGCAGTTTCGGTGTGGGTGGTCGTCGATATACGACGATCCGTGCCGGATGGATTGGGGGTATTCACAAAAGCACCTCCCGTTTGATGGCCCATCTACGGTCACATCAACGCAGAAGTTGCGGTGTGGTGTGGGCCAAACCCAGTTCTTGAAAGTCAACCACTGGTCGGTACGGGCAGCAGTGAAGTCGCGTATGGGTAACCCGGGTTCGGCATCAGAGGGCCAATATGGCGGCCAAACGCCCCAAAGCTCACCAGAAAGTGATCTCACGGCCACAGAGCGCGGCTTCGATCGACGTTCAGTTGACTGCACGACTTGACGAGTCGAGGAGCGAAGGTTCCTTTTTGCACCGCCAACTTCCTGGGTGCGAGAGGTAGTGTCTCATGCGTGGAACCCAGTGGAGACGCCCCGCCGCCCGATCCCGCATCGCCAGATCCTTGGGGCGACAGCAGGGACGACTTCGAAGATCTGGCAGATGACGACCTCGCTG
>CALAML010000111.1 GCA_937925845.1 uncultured Acidimicrobiales bacterium
ATCGACCTCACCAATGTCGTGGTGTACGACGAGGATCACCGCTACCCGATACCAGATCACGCGACGGCGACCATCGAACCCTACGGCGGCTCCGTCCTTGCATCGGTCAACAGCGGTGTGGTCCGACGAGTCGCTTTTGAAACCAACGGAGCGGTCAAGCAGCTTCAGATGCCGGTTCCGTCGGACCATGGCGTGACGGCCTCGGGTATGTGGACATGGCTTAAGCCTCCCCCGCAGGGGAGCGGGTGGGGGCAGGCAAGTGGCTATGCCGGTTTCAGTTGGAGCCGTGAGGGGACCGATGGGGCAGGAGCGGTCAGCGTGATGACCGACGATGACGGTCGAATGACGAGCTTCTCGATCCGAGGTGATCAGGAGGTTCCCTCATCCTCGCCACCGCATGACCTGTGGCTTCCGAGCTCCGCCGAGGAGATCTTCGACTTTGAACTGGCGTCCACCATCTTCCTGCCGAATGCTGCCGACTTCGAGCAGCGAATGATCGATATGGCGCCTACGTGGATGGCTGACGTCGATCGGCTGGAAGAGGTCGGTCGGTGGGACTACAACGATCGGTTCGAAGGGGAGAGGCGTTGTGCATTCGTCGAGCAACTGGCACCGGTCGCCAGCTTCTCCACGCTCGTTCTGGGTGGGTTCCATGGCGGTGAGAACCCCACGGAGTTGGTCATCCATCGACGCATGTTTCAGATCGGTTTGGACTTTCTGGCTTCAGGCATCGACCACCGGGTGCGGGTCGACGACTGCATGCTGATTTCGACAGAACACGACCCCAAACCGCTATCGGTGGAGGGTGGGGGCCACATCGTCGTCGACGCCCAAACCAACCAACTGGTCGCGGTGAATGCGCCCTTCTTACGCCCACTCCATCTGGAGCTCATGATGGAAAGTGAGATGTTCGAGTACGTACGAATCTGGGCCGGTGTGCCGGAGAAGAAGGAGGCGCAGATGGCACCAGTGATCGCTCGGCACCCCTCGGCCACCTTCCGCCATATGGATGCCGGCCGAGGTCCAGAAGACGAGTTGTTCACCGAGTGGCTGCAGAACCGGACTGGGTCCTAGCCGCCCAACCCGCCCGAAAGGGCCTTCTGTCTGCGGGAGCGCTGCCCCAGGCAACGCCAGTGCAGCCAGAACCAACGAAACTGAGCAGTCCTGGTTCCCCTTCTTGATTGCCGACTGCCGGTAGTCGCCTTCGGGCAGTCACTGCTGGTCCGACTTACGCTCTGCTCCAGGCAGCTGCACAGACACCTTTCCCGCGGGCTGAAACCTGTTCATCGACACGGGTAATCGCTGGGTAACGCGAATGGGGTACAACCGAGGTGCCGAGGAAGTTGTGCGAAACGGGGAGTTGAGCGGGATGTTCAGGCTGTTGCAAATGGCTGCTGTTGTTGGACTGGCGATCGTGGCTGCGTCTTGCACCATCACGGGTCCAGTTGAGGACGCAGTGGCGGTGTCGATCGGCGCAAACGCCGGCTGTCTCATCAACGAGGCGGATGGGGTTGAGTGTTGGGGCGGACTGGGTGGTGGGGCGGCACCGGTTGTGACTTACGGCGACACGGCAACACCGGTGGCTGGGCTGCCCGGCCCGGCTGAGGAGATCTCGGTCGGCGAAAACCATGTCTGTGCCAACCTGAGGTTCTCGGTCTATTGCTGGGGTTCGAATGCCTCGGGTCAATTGGGCTCAGCCAGCCTGACCGACTCAATGGACCCGGTCGAAGTTCAGGGCCTACCTCCAGCGTTAGTGCTCCAGGTCGTCGCGGGCTACACCCACACTTGTGCCCTTGTCGAAAGCGGGTCCGTCTACTGCTGGGGCAACAACTTCGCTGGCCAAATCGGCGACGGTACGCAGGCGACGCGGCTCTTGGCTACGAGTAGTGGCATCGATGGTGGTACCCAGCAGGCTGTGGCGCTCGCGGCTGGGTTCGACTTTTCCTGCGCCCTGCTGTCCGACGGGAGCGTTTGGTGCTGGGGCAACGGGGGAGATGGACAGCTGGGTAATGGAGCACAAGGAGGCTTTTCCACGTCTCCGGTAGAGGTGCCCGGTGTGGTCGAAGCCAGGAAGCTCGACGCAGGCAGAATTCACGCTTGCGCAAACACGAAGGAGTTGGGCGTGTTCTGCTGGGGGAGCAACAACCAAAACCAGATAAACAGCGGGGCAACCGACCCCCAGGTTCCGCAAGCCGTGAGCACGCCGTCGTCGGTCAAGAGTCTTGCGGTGAACGGAAACCGCACCTGCTTCGGCACCGACGACGGTGAGGCATGGTGCGTGGGTGATGGGAACTGGGGCTCCTTGGGTGATGGCGGGAGCGGCAGTAGCAATACGTTAGTTCTTGTTACGGGAACCGACACCGATCCGGTAGCCATGATCGCGGCGGGACATACGACGAACTGCGCCCTTGGCCCCGATGGCGACGTTCGCTGCTGGGGGTACAACGGCGGGGGCCAACTTGGGGCCGGTCTGGTCGGCACCATCTCCTCGAACGTACCGGTTCCGGTCATCCGGTAGGCCGCCGCCAGCTTCGTCACGCTGATTCTCGGCCGATTCCCAGGCGGTTTCGAACCCAAGGGAGTTGGACACGATTGGCGCCGGCACCGTCACCGGAATCGGGCTACCCGATTGAACGTCAGGGCCGTCACCTCCCCGAAAAGGAGGCGGCCTGTTCGGTCTGGGTTCCCAAGGCAGCCGCCCTTACAAACTCTTACGTTTCTTACATTCGGACACGAAGCCGTCTTGCATGGCGCCAGCCAAGTACACATCGGGGATAGGTACCCACCTGTCGTGGCGGCAGAGCACATCCCTTTGGGGCTGCCGGTCGGCTCAAGTTCGCCGACTTGTCGGTCGATGACTCGGCTACTCGAAACCTCCGACGTCGACGAAGAGGACTGGGCACGGCATGACCTATGGAATGGTTCAAGCGCCACAACAGCTGACCGCGACCGGGATCATTGTCTTACGCCTTGGCTTCAATCCAATGGCGTTTTTCTTCAACCTGTGCACGCCGGAAATGGAATTGAACGGGAACCCGCCCGTCAAACTTGCTTGGGGGACACACCAGCTCGCTGTCGAACCAGGTGAACATCGCGTGCGTGTCTACTTCAACTATCTGACGGGCTCGCGATGCGGCGACAACGAGATTGCATTCTCGCTTGCGCCCGGCCAGTTGCGAACGGTCTCGTTCAAAATGCCACCGTGGGCCTTTGCAGCCGGAAAAATGACTGTCGAGTAGCACCTGTTCGTATCGTTCCAGCTGCGAAAGGCAGCCAGGTTGAGTGCGCCAGGGCAGTAGAATGGCGGGAGTGGTTACCGAACGCGATCGTCGACTGATGCATGCCCTCGCTCGTGATTTGCGCGGGTCGGAAACCGACGACCGGGGCGATGCTGAATGGAGAGCGGCGGCTCTTGAGGTCATCAACGCCGATCGGGCCAAGGTCGGGGCACCACCGCTGCAAGACCGGGCGCCGGAGGAGGGCTTCTATGAGCGAGCACGATCTCTCGGCATGGATCGAATCGATCGCTGAAGTTTTTGACTCGCTCGAACTGGAGTGGACCATCATCGGTGCGCTGGCCGCGAACCGCTATAGGGCCGAGCCACGGTTCACCACCGATGTCGATGCTCTGGTCGCCGATCACCCCCGTCTGATCTCTAGCCTCGAAGCCGCTGGCTACGAGGTTGAGGCTGCCGCCCTCCCGGGTGAACCGCCCCATCTGCTCCGCTGCCATCAGGGCCCGGAATCGATCGACATTCTGCTGCCCGTCGTTGCCTATCAGACTGAAGCGCTCCAGCGGTCAACCGACCATCGGCTCACGGTTGAAGACGTCCTGATCCACAAGTTGATTGCCTGGCGACCGCGCGATCGCGACGACGTTCGGTCCATCCTGTCGACGCAGCCATCGCTTGACGGTGACTATCTCAACCGGTGGATCGCTGCCTGGGAACTCGATGAGCGCTGGGATCAAGCTCAACGCGATCAGTAAGCGGCAACGAAGCGGTCCGGGTTGGACCACCATGAGCCGTGAACACAGGGTCTTGGCGAACAGTGTGCGAATGGCTATTGTCGTGCCGCGCTGTTGCAACAGCGCATACGCCCCCGAAACCCAGGAGATCGCCATGCAGGATGAGACCGCCGAAGACACCGTCGCCAACGATGACGCACCGAGCGACAGCCCCTTCACCGAAGACGAACAGCTCATGATCACCATGTTGCCGAGCCTTGTGGGTTCGGCGGTGGCCTTCTCGTCGAAGAACGGCCCGGTGGGCACCATGAAAGAAATGATGGCTAACGCCAAGGCGGCGCTCGAAGGGGTGAAGTCCTACCCGAACAACAAGTTGATCGCGTCGGTGTTGCCGAACCTCGACGATCGGGCCGAAGCACTGGAGCAGGCCAAGGCCATGCGGGCCAAGCAGATCGAGCGCATCCAGGCTGCCGGCATCAACTCGCCCGAAGACATGAAAGCCAAGGCCATCGAAGATGCCGCTGCGGTAAACGCCCTGCTCGACGCCAAGGCCGACTCGGCCGACGCCGCCGAATACCGGGCCTGGGTGCTTTCGGTTGCCACCGGCGTTGCCAAAGCGGCCAAGGAAGGCGGCTTCCTCGGCTTTGGTGGCGAAGAGGTAAGCGAGGGCGAAACCGAAACCATCGCCCAAATCTCCGCCGCGCTGGGAGCCTAAGCAGCCGAACTACGAAATGTCGGAAGCTGACGCGCATAATCAGGCTCAGCTTCCGACATTTCGGGGCAGAGCTCTCGGCCTGCACCAAGGCCGGGAGACTGGCCCCCAGATGGCCTAGTGGCCGGCGCCTACTCCGGTGGTTTGTTGGTGGAGCTTCTCGGCGTGGGGGTTGAGGCCCACGAGGTGGGCTTCGATGCCGCGCTCGGCGAACTTGGCCACCACCGCGTCGAGCGCCACCACCGATGACGAATCCCAGATGCGGGCGTTGGTGAGGTCGATCTCCACCCGCTTCACCTCGACCGCGTCGTAGTCGAAGGAGTGGGCGAGGGTGTTGGTGGAAGCGAAGAACAGTTCGCCGCTCACCGCAAAGAGGCGTTCGGTGTTGTCGGGATCGACCACGCTGGTAACCCGCACCAGGCGGGACACGTTGCGGGCGAAGAAGATGGCCGAAAGCACCACACCGGCACCGACGCCGTAGGCCAGGTTGTGGGTGAGTACCACGATGGCGACGGTGGCTACCATTACTGCGGTTTCGGTACGGGGCATCTTCTTGAGGATCGACGGTGACACGCTGCCCCAGTCGAAGGTGCCGACAGAAACCATGATCATCACCGCGACCAGAGCCGCCATCGGA
This sequence comes from uncultured Acidimicrobiales bacterium, assembly GCA_937925845.1. Taxonomy (GTDB): domain Bacteria; phylum Actinomycetota; class Acidimicrobiia; order Acidimicrobiales; family CALAML01; genus CALAML01. The sequence continues at coordinate 5,317 of CALAML010000111.1, forward strand.
ATGCGGGCTACCCAGTCGCCGAGCCCGATCACCAGGATCAGAAGGAAGACGCCGGAGGCGAGGGTGGAAAGTCGGGTGCGGCCACCGGACTTATGGTTGATCATCGACTGGCCGATCATGGCGCATCCAGCCATGCCACCGAGGAACCCGGTGGCGATGTTGGCGATGCCCTGACCTCGGGATTCGAGGTTCTTGTCGGAGTCGGTGTCGGTCATGTCGTCGAGGAGCTGGGCCGTGAGCAGCGATTCCAGCAGCCCCACCAGTGCCAGGGTGATCGAGAACGGAAGGATGATCTGCAGCGTTTCCAGCGTGAACGGCACTTCAGGAAGCGCCACCCACGGGAGGGCGTCGGGCAGTTCGCCCATGTCGCCGACGGTGCGCAGGTTCAGGTTCATCGTTACCGCAGCTGCGGCCAGAACAACGATGGCTACCAGCGGCGACGGCACCGCCTTGGTGATGCGGGGCAGGCCGTAGATGATGCCGAGGCCCAGGGCGATGAAGGCCAGGTTGAGGCCGAGGCCACTGGTTCCTCCGCCGGTGAGCAGCGTGAACGGAAGGGTGATCAGCCCCCAGATCTCTGAGACGAGTCCGTGGGAGTCTTCAAGAAGGATGTGGGGCACCTGGGCCAGGAAGATCAGGATGGCCAGCGCGTTAACAAAGCCGATCATCACCGTGCGCGGGACAAACCGCATCAGTTCGCCGACGCCGAGGTAGCCGAGAGCCACTTGGAGCACGCCGGCGAGGATGGTGGCGGCAAAGAGGTGGCCGATGCCGTGGTCGGCGACCAGCGAGACGATGACCAGGGCCATGGCTCCGGTGGCGGCCGAGATCATTCCGGGTCGTCCGCCGGTGAAGGAGATCAGGATGGCGATGGAGAACGAGGCGTAGAGCCCCACCTTGGGGTCGACTCCGGCGATGATCGAGAACGAGATCGCTTCGGGGATCAGAGCCAGCGCCACAACCAGGCCCGAGATGATGTTGACCCTCGCATCGGTGAACCAGCCGACGGGTGCGTCACGTTCGGCAAGCGCTAGCGCGCGTGGTTCCAGGGGGGTTGAGTTCGACATTGCGCCCTTTGCGAATCGATCGATACGCCTGCGGTCGGTTCGGGGCGCTCTCTTCAGGGTACGCGTGGCGGTGTCTGCAGTCAGTAGCTGAGGGTGTCCCATCGGTCACACGCGGGTGTGAACTACGCCACCGGGCCACCGGTTTAGCCCTAAAAGTTTGCGTTGTGGCGGGTCGCGGTCGGCCAAGCGGTCGTGGACGCCCGGTCAAACAGGGGTCACGCCGTTTCGACGCCTAAAGCTGGCCGGGCTAGTGTTCTCAGTTCGGTTGGCTCTCGCCACTTGAGCGTGCGCCGCCACCCTGTCACCGCGAACACCACCACCCCCTGCTGCAGAGACCTCCCACTATGTCCGACGCGTCAAATACTTCCCCGGCCGCCAGCCCGCGAATGGCCCTTCGGGCACTGGTCCCCGACGCCGCCGTGCCGTTGGCCCGCAAGGCGTGGTTCCCGCTCTACGGCACTGCGCTGTACTGGAAGGGTCGCCTCAAGGGCCGCACCTTCTCCGCTCGAGCACCCCACAACGTGATCGACCTACGCGATCGCACCTCGCAGCCACCGCCGGAACCCAACGACCTCGAGCAGTTCTTTGATGCCCGCGACGAAGGCCCCGGTATCTGGAAGTGGCGCCACTACTTCCCGATCTACGAACGGCACTTTGCGCGCTTCCGTAACCGGCCGGTGCGTATCGTCGAGGTCGGCATCTACAGTGGCGGAAGCCTCGACATGTGGCAGGAGTACTTCGGCGCCGAGTGCGAGATCATCGGCATCGACATCGAAGACGATTGCCGGGTGTACGCCCGCGACGGCGTAGAGGTGGTGATCGGCAACCAGGCCGATCGCTCCTTCTGGAGTCAGTTCCGCGAAGCGGTTGGTCCGGTCGACATCATTGTCGACGACGGCGGCCATATGCCCCTTCAGCAGTTGGTGACCCTCGAGGAGATTCTCGGTCACCTCCGGCCCGGCGGGGTCTACCTGTGTGAGGACATCTACGGCGACTCAAACCCGTTCCTCTACTACCTCGCCGGTCTGAGTCGGAGCCTCCACGGCTTCGAAATCGACGACACCAACAACGGCGATCTCGACTCCAACGGCATCCGACCCAACGCCTTCCAGGCGCTGGTCCAGTCGATCCACATGTATCCCTTCGCCGCGGTGATCGAGACCCATCCCGAGCCGATCGACAACTTCATCTCGCCCCGCAAGGGCACTCAGTGGCAGCCCTGGATGGCTCAGGAGTCTCGCCCGGCCCAGCTCGACAACCGGTAGAGCGAGCGCACCGCCCCATGCGCCTTGCCGTTCTGGTGTCGGGCACCGGCTCAATTTTGCAGGCCATGTTTGCCCGGCAGCTTCCGGTGGAGCTGGTGATCACCGACCGACCCTGCCCTGCGCTTGATCTGGCCGCCGACCATGGCTGTGAAGCGCTGATGTTGGAGCGTTCCGACTTTTCAGGGTCGTTCGATCGGGCTCAGTACTCCGAGCAGTTAGTGGAGGCGCTGCGAGCGCGAAACATCGACCTGGTGGTGATGGCCGGGTTTGGCACCATTTTGGCCCAGCCGGTCTTCGACAACTTTGCCGGGCGCATCCTCAACACCCATCCGGCGCTATTGCCATCGTTCCCGGGCTGGAACGGGGTTGCTGACGCCTTGGCCTACGGGGTGAAGGTCACCGGCTGCACGGTGCATATAGCCACGCTCGAGGTTGATTCTGGGCCGATCCTGGCCCAGGGGGTGGTGGCGGTGGAGCCTGATGACACCGTCGACACGTTGCACGAGCGCATCAAGGTGGTCGAGCGGGAGCTCTATGTCGATACGGTCGCCGACATCGTCGCCAACCCATCTCTCTTACCCTCGGCCTAAAGCTGGACCAGCACCTTCGGGGGCGCAGACTCCAGCGCTAGCCAGGACGGAGCCGGAGAACTGCTCGCAGTTAGGCGCCGGTGTATTCGTGGCCGTGTTCGTCGAGGAAGGCGGCCGCTTCTTCGGGTGAGTCCACCAGCGTCATCAACTTTCGGTAGGGCTTGTCGCCGGCCTGGATGGTTGCTGCCTCCCAGAGTCCGGTGGCCCGCCAGTGTTCGACGCCGAGAAAGACCATCGGGCTTGGTGGGCCGAACGTTTCGTAGTGGTTCTGCGCCGCGTCCTGGAAGACCTCCTGAGCCGTGCCCGCACTGCCTGGGGCAAACACGATGCCGCCTTTGCAGATGGCGAGCAGGCGGTCCTCGCGGATGCTGTTCGAGAAGTACTTGGCGATGTGGCCCGAAAACACGTTGCTCGGCTCGTGGCCGTAGAACCAGGTGGGGATGGCGATGCTCGGTCGACCGTCGCCGGTCTGCGCCAACACCTCGTTGGCTGCGTCTCGATATCCGTGGTCGGCGTAGCCGGGGGAGTTCGACAGAGTGGCGATGGCCTGGTGGACAACATCGATGTCGTGGTCGCCGCACCAGGCGCCGAGGTTTGCCGCTTCCATCACTCCGGGGCCACCACCGCTGGCGATGATCGATCCGCTCCGGCTCACCCGCCATGCTGCTTCGGCCGCCGCTGCGTACACCGCTTCGTGGCGGGCCGCGCCGTGGCCGCCCATGATGCCGACGATCCGCGATCCGCGGAACCCGTCGATCACATCACCGAGTGCCTCGTCGATGGCCCAGTCGTGAATTCGTTGGGCCAGGGCTTCGACCAGGTCGCACTCGGACCGTCCTTGGGCCACGAAGTGGTTATAGATCGCCAGGTCGGCCGAGATCGCCGTGGTTGGCGAATCCGAAGCCGGGACTTCCCGGTCGAGTTCGGCAACGGTGTAGAGCTCCGTGCGAAGCGGTTCATAGGGCAGTGGCTCCCCTTGTTCGAGGAGCGCACAAAGTGAGCTGATCTCACCATCGATGCGCATAGCGCCACGATTGCCGGTTTCGTCGGGCCGCGCAACCATCGTTCTTCTTGCGCTCTCGATGTACTCCGGTCCAACGCGCTCAGGAGTTGACCCTGCGAGCTCGCAGTGGATAGCCGCGGCCCGGGGATTGGCCCGGACTAGGTTTGGTTTCGCGACTATTGGGGTGTTTGTGACGTCTCATAGCCGCTTGAAAGTGCCTAAGACCGAAAAGACGGGTCAACAGTGTCGAACATAGACAACAACGACGATGACGGATACACGGGCCCGGAGTGGTACCGGCCCGGCAAGAACAGGGATCTGTTTCTCGGACTCCTGGTCATTTTCCTCCTGGTCGGGCTCGGTGGCGTTCTCAGTCGCTGCGACGCGGGCCGCGATTTTGCTGAACGATTCGGCTTCGACAGCGACGGCGGCGAAGAGTTGGTCGAGGACCTCGATACCGACGACGACGGTGGCGACGATGATGATGACCTCGAGCCACCCCGGGAAGTCGAAGTTCCCCAGACCACCATTGCCACACCCGTCGAGTCGCCCGACGTCCGTGGCGCCCTCGATTCAGCCAACTTCGGCGACATCGGTGAACGGGTGAACGGCAGCGTTGCTGTCCTGACCGGTACGGTCGCTTCGCAGGCTCTTAAGGACGAGGCCGAGGCCGAAGCCCTTGGCGTCTCCGGAATCGACGAGGTCGACAACCAGATTGTGGTGCGAGATCTCGCCCAGGAAATTCGCGATGCCCACGCCGCCGACGGAATCGAAGGTGTTGGTGTTGAGGTCGACGAAGACGGTGTGGCCGTCCTGACCGGCACTGTTCCCGACGAGGCCACCAGGGCTCGGGCCGAAGAGCTGGCCCGCGGCATCGATGGCGTCACTGACGTCGACAACCAATTGGTGATCGAAGAAGAAGCGGCCCCGCCACCGCCTCCGCCGCCAGCTGATCCCTTCGCCGTGACCGGCGCTGTCTCTGACGGAGTACTCACCCTCACCGGTGCGGTCCCGAGCGAAGAGGTGCGCACGGCAATGGTTGAAGCCGCCTCCGCCGAGCTTGGCGCTGAGAGCGTGATCGACGAGCTGACCATCGACGATGCACTGGGCGAGGAAGGCACGCTCACCCTTACCGGTGAGGCCGACGCCGAAGCAGCCGACGCCATCGTGCAGGCCGCTGGAAGCGCAGCCGATGAAGCCGGCGCCGATGTCGACAACCAGCTT
>CALAML010000112.1 GCA_937925845.1 uncultured Acidimicrobiales bacterium
GGGTCGGTGAGGTCATGGGTGACCGAGTCGAGGCTGACCACACACGAAACATCAACGACCGACCGGCCGTGGCTTTCGAGCAGCGCCGGGTTGGTGCCCACGATGCTCACCAGATGGGCGCCCGACGAATGACCCATGAGCGTGACCCGGGCCGGGTCCACCCCGAGTTCGTCGGCGTTGTCGATCACCCAGGCCGTGGCTGCGGCGACGTCGCTGCCGTAGTCGGGCCAGCGGATGGTGTTGTCTGGCGAAGCCAGCCGATAGTTGACCGAGACAAACACAAAGCCGGACTCGATGTAGTAGTCGGCCTTCACGTTGGTGGCGCGGGAGCGTTTGTCGCCCTCCTGCCACGAGCCACCGTGCACCCAGATAACCGCCGGGCACCCGGCCGCGGTAGGCGAGGCTTGCACATCGAGGCTGAAATCGTTCACCTCCGCGCCCGCTTCAACCTGGGTGTCGTTGAGTTCCCGATACTGGTGGGTAACGATGCCCTCGCTCGGGGTGGTGCACGACGGGGGTTCGCTAGCGGTAGCGGCTTCGCCATCAACAACCACGTTCGTCGACCCACAAGCAGCCGCCAGAACCGACAACACCAACATGCCAACTGCACTACGTATCACCCCTAGAAGTATGGCCCGATCGTGATCTTGCCAGGGCATCGCCCTTGTCCAGCTCACGAATCGAGCTGGCCCACGAGGAACGTTGAATCAGATTCACATCTATGCCGGGTGGGCTAGGGTTCAGGCAGCGTTTGGTAAAGGCAACGGCGATGGCGGACATGCACGATCTTCACGGCGATGAGGCAGGGCTTGCTGGCGGCAGCAGCTCCCCAGCAGCAGACAAACCCCGATCCCGATCTCGCCGCGACATGCTTCGGGTGGCTGCCGTTGGCGGTGCTGCGTTGGCCGCACCGCAGGTGGTTAGGGCCGGGATGGTGCCGGCGTTTGCCGCCGAATCGTCGCCAATGCCGTGCGACGATCCCAATCAGTTGCTGATCGTGGGCGACTCGTGGGCCAACCGGGCCTTCAACGATCTGGCCGGGGAGCTCGCCACTCCCGACCGCGTGGTGTTGAACCTCGGTAACGAGGGCGCCGAAGCATCGGAGTACGCGGTCGACGCCAACGGCTATCTCACCGAGGCCAAGACCGCCCTCGGCAATGTGGGCTGCGGCAACAACGTGGTGGCGTTGAGCCTCGGTGGCAACGACATTCGTGACACCTTTCTTGGCGCGGGTGCGCAGGCCTTCAACGACATCGCCGCCGATCTGCAAACCGTCATCGACTGCATGGTTGCCGTAGACCCGTCGGTGAAGATCTGGCTGACCGGCTACGACATTCTCAACGCCCAGTCGCTTGTGTGTGCCATTGCCGCATTCGTGTTTGCCGGCGGCACCAGCCCTCAGGCCGTCAACGCCATCCTGTCTGGTCTCGACGTCATGTACGCATCGGTGGCCGCCGCCAACCCAAACGTCTGCTACCAGTCATCGCTCGGAACGCTGCAGGGCAGTCCGGGTGCGCCCGACTTCAACAACTGGAGTCCCCAGGCCTTAGTCGACTTCGACTGCATCCACCTCACCCCCGCCGGCTGGGACCTCTGGGCCGCCCAACTCGCCACCTTCCTCTAGTGTCCTGTCAGCAAAGTCATGTCACGAATTCGCCGGCTCTCGGAGCCCCTCCCGGCGTCCTCGAAAGCGCCATAACACCGAGTTGTGGCGGTTCTGCGTCCTTGGGAGGGACACCGATAGCTCGCCGAATTCATCAACGGACTTCACTGACAGGACACTAGTAGCTCCTGACTTGGGCAGGCGGCGCCTCGGATCGGCAACACCCACCCGTTCTGGCTGCACGAGAGCTTGGCCCAGCCGGGCCGAGTGCAGACAGAATGGCACGCCGGGTCGCCCACCCGTTCTGGCTGCACTCGCGCTCGCCCTGGCACGCCCGAATGCAGACAGAACGACCCGTGTCGCCAGACCATCCGCTTCTGACTGCACCGGTGCATGGTCTACCCCGCCCGAATGCAGACAGAACCCACCGCCCTCAGGACAGCGCCCGATTCCTTCGCCCTTTAGGGTGGAGTGATGGCCAAGACGGTTGAACCACAGCGGGAGCAGTTTCCGAATGCTTCCCGCCACGAGTCGGGACTTTGGGATGACGGCACCGGCGCGCTGGGCCCGGCCAAGCCTGGCACTGGACCGCGCACCGACCCCACCGGCGAGTTCCCAACCGGACCCGATGTAGGCGTTGCCCTGCCCGACATCGTTGCCCCCGCTCACACCGGCGACATCGTCGACGTGCACAAGGCTCGCAATGGCCAGCCCGCAGTGGTGGTGTTCTACCGATCGGCGGTGTGGTGACCGCCATGTCGCACGCAGCTGGTCGAGCTGCAACACCATGCCGATGCCTTCGAAGCCGCGGGCGTTTCGCTCTTTGCCATCAGCTACGACGAGGCTGATGCCCTCTCCGAGTTCGCCCGCTCCCACCGCATCACCTATCCCCTGTTGTCCGACCCCGAAAGCGAAGTCATCGAACGCTTCGGGATTCTCAACACCCTGATCGACCCGTCCGATCATCCCTGGCACGGCATCCCCTACCCGGGCTCCTACGTGATTGATGCCGACGGCACTGTCATCGCCAAGTTCTTCGAGTCGAGGCTGAACCTGCGGGCCAGCGCTCAGGATCTGTTGCGGGCCGCCACCGGCGAAACCGTCGAAGCCCAGGCTCGACCACACGCCGGCACCGACGCTCAGGCCACCAACGCCGGTGAAGTGACGGTCGACGTCAGCTACGACGGTGACGTGATGTGTGGCGGCATTCTGCGTGATCTGGTGGTTCGGCTCCAGGTGCCGGCGGGCCAGCACCTCTACAGCGACCCGGCCCCCGAGGGCATGGTGGCCACCGCTGTGGATATCGATCCGGCCCTTGGCCTCTTCGTTCGACCGGCCAAGTTCCCCGAGCCGCACGCCCACACCCTGGCTGGCACCGACGAGGTGCTTCAGGTGTTCACGGGCGAGGTCACCATCAGGGTTCCGATCACCCACATGTCGCGCTCGTTGACCGAGACCGAGGACGGTCAGATGGTGCAGCGCGTGGAGGGCACGGTGAACTGGCAGTCGTGCGACGACGAAGTGTGCGGGCTTCCCGGAAGCCGTCGTTTCGCCCTCGACATTCCGGCGATGGGCCACGTGGGGCCTGGCGATGAGTTCACTCGAGAAGAAGGCATGAACCTCCCGGCCCACTTCGAAAAGATGGTCACCCGCAGCGGTCCAAAAGACATGGCCCAAGTGATGGCCGAACTCCCCGAAGACTGAGCCGAACCGGCTGCACTCACGCAGGCTTCACCCCACCCGAGTGCAGACAGAACGCTTCGTCGCTCTACTGGCTGCACTCGCACATGCCTCACCCCACCCGAATGCAGTCAGAACGCTCCGCCACCGAACCGGCTGCACTCGCGCAGACCTCACCCCACCCGAGTGCAGACAGAACGC
>CALAML010000113.1 GCA_937925845.1 uncultured Acidimicrobiales bacterium
AGAATCGAACGCAGGTGACGTACCGCCTCAACCACGTTGCCGGTGCCGGCCTCACCCTTTGAGCGGATCATGCAGGCGCCCTCGGAAATGCGACGGAGCGCCTCACCAAGGTTGGTGGCCCCACACACGAAGGGAACGGTGAAGGCCCACTTGTCGATGTGATGGGCTTCGTCGGCCGGGGTGAGCACTTCGCTCTCGTCGATGTAGTCGACACCGAGTGACTCGAGAATCTGGGCTTCCACAAAGTGGCCGATTCGGGCCTTGGCCATCACCGGGATGCTGACTGCACCCTTGACGCCCTCAATCATCTTGGGGTCAGACATCCGGGCCACGCCGCCATCACGCCGGATGTCGGAAGGCACCCGCTCCAAGGCCATTACCGCACAGGCGCCAGCATCTTCAGCGATCTTGGCTTGTTCGGGGTCGACGACATCCATGATGACGCCACCCTTAAACATCTCGGCCAAACCGCGCTTTACCAGTTGGGTTCCGGTGTCACGAGAAGCGGCGGATGAAGAGGTGGTCTGAGAGTTCTCGGCCATGGCCAGAGTCTAGTGGCGGGCCATCCAGACCACCCAAGCGAATTAGCCAATGATTTCGGCGTCGCCTGGGCTGACCAGTTCTATGTAGGTTTGGCCGGGGCTGATGGTGATGTCGCGACCATTGCGGTCGAGCCAGCGGGTCAGCTTCGAAAGCTCCGGCCGCTTCCACGTTCCGACCATCACCTCGCCGTCCACAAACGCCCACATCTCGCCCTCGCCCACCAGCGCGGCCTCGGGGATGGGGCTTCCGGCCGGATCGACCAACCCGGTGCTGCGGTAATCCACAAACTGCACCAGCACGTTGGCCGGCGAGATCAGGTTGCCGTTCTCCAACACATGGGGCTCGTCGGCCTGGGTGCGATCCCATGAGTCGGTTGCATCGTTCCACTCATAGTCGACCGGACCGGACCCGGCGCCGGTGCCCCAGTTCATCGACACCCCGCTGGCTGGCTCTGCTGTTTCTGAGCACGGCGCCCGCTCGCCCTCGGCCAGGTCGTCACGGCGAAAGCGGAACCATTGCGGTGGCGCCTTAGAGTCCTCGATTGGTTCTTCCCAGAATCGGTCGGTCTCGGAAAAGAAGTGATCCGGAGCCCGTCGGTCGTCCCGCTTGTCGTAGTTGTTGGGCAACCCGTCGTAGGTGAAGTTTCGCACCGGCGAACCCAACAACTGACCCAACATGATCCGGTTGGCGCCCGACATGATCAGCCCGGGCCGATTGAGGGCATGGATCACGGCCACGTCGGTGGAGCGACCCGACCGGATTGGGCCGAACGGGCTGCTTTGGCTGTGGAAGACCGCGGCGAACCGAGTGCTGGCCCCCTCGATCTTTTCCTCGATCACCACGTCGGCGGCATCGAGACCAACCTGCGGTCGAGCCAGCCCTTCGATGTTGTCGATCTTTACCAACAGCGCGGTGCGGGAACGATCTACGGTTTCATCCCACTCCAGACCGGTCAGCGGGGCCCGAACAACCTCCACGACATCCTCGTCATCGCCGTCGTCGTCCCCGCTGGTTTCGACGTCGGAATCGCCGGCTTCGGAATCGTCATCGTCAGCCTCGTCGTCTTCGGAGCCCGTGTCGTCGGCTTCGTCCGCTTCCTCATTGGCTTCAGCTTCGGAGTCGGTCGCGGAATCCTCGGCCGCGTTCTCCTCGCCGTCGCCGCCTCCGCCGCAGGCAGCCACCATCGAAAGCACGGCCAAGGCCAGAACCAGAAGCACGGCCGCGCCCGATGGCCGGACCCGACGGCCAGACTTCGGGGTCACCGTTTGAGAGAGGGTCGTGTCCGGGCAGGCCCGAACTCCGCGAGACGACACCAGACGTTCCTATCAGTTCCAAAGTACGAAGCGGTATCAGACAAACGTTTGCTGATGCTGGGCCCAGAGACTGCTACAGCTCCCGGAGGGCGGCGATGCGTTCATCGAGCGGCGGATGGGTGGCAAACAAGCGGTTGATTCGTGACAGGTTGCCATCGGCCTCCACCTGGGCCATCGGCTCCTCGATCCACATATGGGCCGTGGCCCGGGAGCCCGACCGAACAATGGTGTCGTCGGCCTTCAGCTTTTCAAGAGCCGAGATCAGCCCCGGCGGATACCGCGTGATCTCCACCGCCGAAAGATCAGCCAGAGCCTCGCGCTGGCGACCGATGGCGTACTGCATCACCTTGGCGATGATCGGCGCCAGCACCAACAAGATGATGCCAACGATGGCGATGATGGCGGTGGGATCCGGTCCGTCGTGGTGCCCCCGGCGGCGATGGCCCGAAAGCCACATGAATCGGAAGGTGAAATCGGCCACCAACGCCAGCAGGCCCACCATGGTGACCGCCATGGTGTTGACCAGGATGTCGTAATTCTTGATATGGCTCAGCTCGTGGGCCAGCACCCCTTCAAGTTCGAGCCGGTTCATCTTCTTGAACAACCCGGTGGTGACGGCAATGGCCGAGTTCTTCGGGTTGCGGCCGGTCGCGAAGGCGTTTGGCGAATCGTCCTCGATCACATAGAGACGGGGCTTGGGAAGACCCGACGCAATACAAAGGCCCTCGACCAGGTTGTGGTAGCGGGCGTACTCGGTCTCGTCAGCTTCGACGGCCCGTGACATCCGCAGGGCGATCACGTCGGACTTCCAGTAGGCACCCCAGGTGGTGGCAAGGGTGATCAGCACGGCGATGGCCACCGACGAAAGGCCGCCGGTGACGGCGTAGCCAACGATGGCCAACACCAAAAAGGTGAACAGGAAGAAGCCGATGATCATGATCATCGAGCGTCGTTGGTTCTTGGTTGTCTCTTCGAATACAGCCACGCGGAAGCTTTAGTCGGCGGTCGGTCTCAAACTATGAGCCAGGTGGACCGATTGGGCCCAGCCTGACGGAGATTCGGTTCGTGTTCCCAGGAAGGGGTTTAGAACTCGACCTGCACCGGACCGCGGGCATCGCCCTCGGCTTCGAAGTACTCGCGCTTGTTGAAGTTGAAGGCACCGGCGATCAACACGCCGGGAAACACCTCGGTCTTGGTGTTGTACTTGTTGACCGAGTCGTTGTAGTACTGCCGTGAATACGCGATCTTGTCTTCGACCCCGGTGAGGGTCTCCTGCAGATGCAGGAAGCTGGTGTTGGCCTTGAGGTCGGGATAAGCCTCGGTTACGGCAAAGAGCGACTTGAGGGCACCGGTGATCTGGTTCTCAGCGTTGGCCTGCTCGGCCGGGCTTGAGGCGTTCATACCAGCATTGCGGGCGCTGATCACCGCTTCGAGTGTCTCTTTTTCGTGGGAGGCGTATCCCTTGACGGTCTCCACCAGGTTCGGAATCAGGTCGTAGCGCTTTTTCAGCTGCACATCGATCTGAGCCCACGCCTCTTCGACGCGGTTGCGGGCCCGAACCAGCCCGTTGTAGGACGAAAACACAAAGAAGATCGCGGCGACCACGATCACAAGAAGAATGAGAAGTACCCAAAGCATGTAGGTCAATCCCTGGTTGGCGAACCCTTCCAGCTTACTTCGATTGGCCCCAAAATCCGGGCCATAGGCCCGTCAGAGTCCTGAAAAGGAGGTGGCGTGGGGTCGAAACCCCGCGCCACCCCGAAAGATCAGCCAGCAGCTGCGGGTGCGGCAGCGGGTGCCGGTGCCCGCTGAGCCGGCGGTGCGTCGGCGGCACCGTTGGCCGCGGGCCGGGTCGGCCCTGCCGCCGGTCTGGTCACGTTCACCTTCACGCCGGTGGGCCGACCGGCCCGGTTGGAGTCGTCACGAGCCTGGACCCGAACCTGATACTCGCCCGGCTTGAGAGGGCTCGTCGGCAGCGTCAGGTTCACCTCGGAGCGAGCCTCGTTGTAGCGGAAGGCAACTCCCGACCACACCGCGGCCGCGCTCTTGGCACCGGTGGCGGGGTTGTACCACTGTCCGTCGGCGTCGCGAATCGACACCACAACCCGGGCCACCCGGACGCCACGGGGCAGGTTGAAGCGAGCCCGGGCATCGGTCGTGGCGTAGGTACCGGGTTGCACGATACGGAGCCGCTTAGCGTTGCTGTCAACACAACCGGCGGGATCGGCACATCGACCCACCGTGACCTGGCTGGAGGGGCTGGTGACCTGAAGTCGACTGAAGATGCCGCTTCCAACCCGACCCTGCACCCGGTAGGTGCCGGGCTTGACCTGCACCGACCCACGGTGGATCACCGTGGCGATATTGGGTGACTTGCCAGCAGTGAGTGGAATCCACACCTTGGGGCCGAGGCTTCCGTCGCCCTGGACATAACGCCCGGTCTCGAGATCACGCACCGCGACCGATGCCGAGGAAACGTTCTCGGCCGGAGTAGTGACGATGACAGGGGTGATCACTCCGGCCCGCTGACGAGCAGCGATCACGAGCCTTGGCTTCGGAACGGCGTTGGCTCGGTCGGCAACCAGCTCGAAGTCGATGGCTCGGGCTGCGATCTTGCGGCCTTTGTTGGTGCGACTCGTGGTGATCATGGTGTACTCACCCGCAGCAAGGTCAAGCGGGATGGCCCAGCGTCGGACCCCAGCGTTGGCCTTGGCCAGGTTGCCCCGGTTCTCTTTGATCTTGCCCACCCACTTGCCCGACCCGCAGGTACCCGAGATCGACTTGCAGCCGGTGAAGTTCTGCCACCAGCGGGTCGGCGCCTCGGTGCGAGACTTGGACCAGATGGCCACGGTCACCCGCTGGGCCCTGTCGGACACCTCGCCGCCGAGCACCTGGTCGGCGCCGTCGGAGAGCACGAACTGCTGGCGATGGTCAAAGTTAAACGTGATGTGGCCCCGGTCAACCGCAGCCGCGTTCGGCTGCTGAGGTTCGGCCGGGTTCGGACTGTCCTGCCCGTGGGCCGGAGACGCCGCGACCAACGTGGCGGCCACCATAAGGAACGCCGACAGCAGTGCGGCTACCGCTCGGGCTGACGCCGAACGAGAGCGATTGCTTACGCTTAGTGAATTTCCCATGCGGGGCAACCTAGTGAACAACATCAAATATGTCCAAAAGTTCTTTAAAGGGTTCTGGAACACTGTTGAGTGCCGGGGCTAACGATGTTGCGCCACCCAACGCCGGCCTACCCTGGCGACGGCTGGCCGGACGTCGACGCGGCTCGATCCGCTCGCGGTGCTTGGTGCGCTTGGTAGCGTTCGGCCCATGGCCGCTGCCGAGACACTCGCACCACGGTCATGGGTTTGGGTTCTGGCAGCCGCAGCGGCAGCAGCGACCGCCTTTGGCCCCTGGGTCCGAACCGGCCGCGTCGTGCGGAGCGGATTCGAACTGGCCCGCTCGGCCGAGCGGCTTGATGTGGTCGACGGTGGGGCCGCTCCCCTGCTGCTCGCGGTGTGGTTTTGTGTCCCCCTCCTGGCTGCGGTCAGCTTCACCGCGGCCGCGTTTGGGCGATGGCATGTGAGCGCTCTCGCCGCCACCCTCACCGCCACCGCGGTGCTCGGGGTAACGGTGCTCGTACTCCGTACCCCACTCGCGACCGAGTGGGGTGTCACAGCCGGGTTGGGCGCAGCCGGTATCTGCCTGGCCACCCTGGCCGTCGATGCCGTGCTCCGCCGCCAAGTGCGCCGCTAAGGAAGGAAACAAGTGGGAGACACACCGGTGCCAGTGATGCCCCTAATCTGTCGACAGTGAGCGAACCCGAATCCGACGACGAAGGCAGCGAGCAATCCGCCGAACCCGACGGCAACGACGCCAGCCCGCGGCTTCCCCGAGAGGTCATCCTCGGACCGCGAACCGACGGCACCGCGCTCAGCTCCGCCGATCCGCTCAGGTCCGCCCCTGACCAGGCCGGCAGCGACCTGGCCAAGACCACCACCGCATCGACATCGCGGCCCGCACCACCTCAAGCGACCTCCACCCGAGCAAGAACCAACAAACGCAGCGGGATTGCGTCGGCCCCGACCACGGCGAATGGAACGGTGGACGATCGGGTCTCGGGTCGCACTACCCGAAGCACCAGAACGCCTCTGCTGGGCCTGCTGGGAATTCTGGCGTTGGCTGCGGCCGGGGTCTTCGCCTACCGAATGATCGGCGAAACCGAGCCCGATCGCACCGCCGAACAAGCGGTGGCTGACTTCCTCGAAGCGCTGAACCGCCAGGACACGATCGGCGCCGCTGAGACGCTGATCCCCCATGAACGCGATGTGTTGCTCACCCACAGCGAAGATGTTCTCGGCCAGTTCCAACGACTTCAGGTGTTCGGTGATGTGAACCTCAGCCGCGTGGGTGGCACCGAAGTTTCCGTCGACAACCGTCAGCTCAACTATGAAACCGAGGAACTGAGCGACCGGGTCCACCGGGTGGTCCTGACCGGATCAGGGCTGAGCTTCACCGGGCGCGGCGACCAGGTCGCAATCGGGAGACTGCTCACCGGATCGTTCGGCTCCACCACCAACACCGTGTTGGCCGACGAAGTGTTCACCGGCGGCATCGAGATCATGACCGAACGCCACGAAGACCGGTTTCACGTGAGCCTGCTCCGCACCTTCGCCGAGGTGCTTCGGAACTACAACGGTTGGCCCGAACCCACCTACGACTCGGTCATCGAGCCAATCGGCGGAAGTGACCCGGAGGACGTGGTGCGCCAGGCGCTTCGTGCCTTGGAGGCCGGCGACCTCGAGAAGCTGGTAGCGATGGCCGACCCCGAGTCCGGCGCGGTGTTCTACGACCTCGTGCCCACGTGGTGGACCCACAGCCCCCAGGTCAAAGATTTTCACGGTGCCGCCGACATCGAGATCAACGCCATGTCGTTCACCACCACCGGCAACGGTGACAAACGGGAGGTCCGCCTCACCGATTTCGACTACACCCATACCCCTCTAGGTGGAGATCTCTTCCTGCGGGAACCAACTAGAATCCGGACCATCTTCGACGGGGACTGCTACCGCTTCGAGGGTGACCCCGGCTTCCCCAATGCCCGCTCCGGCCCGATCGAAGAACGGCGGGAAGGCTGGCTCACCGGGGGAATCTGTCGGACCGACCTCACCAACGCCCGCCGCGAGGCCTCATTGTTCGCGCCATTCGGTGGTCGCGGCGCCTCGGCCGAGGCGGTCACGGTTGTTGAACGCAACGGTCGGTGGTTTATCCATCCAACCGAATCAGTAGTGGCCCACTGGCTCGACTACGTAAGTGGCCTCCGGCCGATGGAGACCGACATCCGCTTCGACGATGGAGAAGGCCACTGGACCGTCATCACCGGTCTGGGGTTTCGGGCCTTCGTGATCCCGCTCCCCGGCACTGAAGCCCGAGGCTTCGCCGACGACAGCTTCCTCCTCGAACAACTCGGCGTCCGGAATTAGCCAGCGGGACTCGACCGTGCTTGGCGGCGACGCACCACTCAAGAGCGCGGCGGGCGGCGGCGCAATAGTGTGGCGGCGTGACTGACACTGCTGACGACACCAACCGGGAATCGGCAACCGGAGCCACCGGTTCCGCTCCCCCATCCCCCGGCCCACTGGCTGGGATACGCGTCATCGACTGCGCCGACGAACGGGGCGAGCTGGCGGGGCGGCTCCTGGCCGACCTCGGAGCCGAGGTGATCCGGGTCGAACCACCAAACGGGTCGATCTCGCGCACCATGCCGCCACTGGTGAACGGCACCAGCCTGCACTTTGCCTATCGCAACTCCAACAAGCTCGGCATCGAACTCGACCTCGATAGCCCAGAGGGCCAGGAGCAGTTCCACCAGCTCGCAGCCACCGCCGATGTGTGGATCGAAACCGAGAAGCCAGGCCACCAAGCCGCACGGGGCCTCGGCTACGACACCATCGCCGACGTTCACCCCCACCTCATCGTCTGCTCCATCACCAACTTCGGCCAGACCGGGCCCTACGCCGACTGGGATGCCACCGACACCACGATCGGCGCGATCAGCGGCATGGCCTTCAAGGCAGGCCGGCCAGAGCGCGAGCCGCTGGTGCCGCCGGGCAACCTCAGCGACGACTCGGCCTCGGTGGTGGCGGCCTTCGCCATCCTCACCGCCTACTGGCAGCGGCGCAGCACCGGCACCGGCCAACACATCGACTTCTCGCTGAACGAAGCGGTGGCCCAGATCACCGACTGGTCCTACTCCAACGCCTCGATCCACCGACACGCCGGCACTCCCTACCCCAACGAAGTACGAGCCGGCGCCGGCCTCTACCCGGTCTTCAAATGCCGCACCGGCTACGTGCGGCTCATCATCCTCAGCCCGCGGGCCTGGCAGGCGATGCGAGCATGGCTCGGCGAACCCGAATACCTCCAGGACCCCGAACTCGACAGCTTCATCGGCCGATTTGGACTCGCCGACTCGGTCCTCAACCCCCTCTACGCCGAACTCTTTGCCGACATGGACCACACCGAAGCCGCGGCCGAAGCCCAGGAACGCGGCATCGTGTGCACCCCGGTGCTCACCCCACCCCAGGTGCTCACCAACGAACACTTCCAATCCCGCGGCACCTTCAGCCCGGTGGAAGTGGCCCCCGGCATCACCGGACCCCACCACAGCGGATTTGTCTCCTTCGACGGTGCACGGGCCGGCTTTCGCACCCGAGCCCCCGAACCCGGCGCCGACACCGCCACCGTCCTCGACGGCCTTACCAACCACACCCCCTGGCAAGCCGGACCGATGACCGCACCCTACGGCCGAGCGCCGCTCGGGGCGCCTGGCTCTCCCGACAGCGCCAACGGCCCGTTGGCCGGACTGCGAATCATGGACTTCGGTCACGGCGGCGTCGGCGTGGAGTGCGGCCGCATGCTCGCCGAATACGGCGCTGACGTCATCAAGATCGAGTCTCGTCAGTACTTCGACTTCATTCGCATCGTTCTCGGCGGCGAGATGTCGGCCAGCTTCTGCTCCTCAAGCCGATCCAAACGCAGCATCGGCGTCAACGCCAAGACCGACGACGGGCGGGACATCCTGCTCGAGTTGGCCAAACTCAGCGATGGGGTGATCGAAAACAACTCCACCGGAACCATGGCCGAGATGAAGCTGGCCTATGCCGACCTCCAAGCCGCCAACCCCGGCATCGTGATGGTGTCGAGCCAGCTGCTCGGATCCCACGGCACCTACGCCGACTGGAAAGGCTATGGACCCAACACCCAACCGGTTAGCGGCCTTCTGCACCTCTGGAGCTACGCCGACACCGACGACCCAGCTGGAAACCAGTCGATCTTCCCCGACCACCTGGCCGGCCGCATCTGCGCGCTGGCCATGCTGGCAGGTTTCATTCAACGCGACCGCACCACCACCGGTGCCCATGTAGAGGCAGCCCAGATCGAAACCGCCCTCGGAGTGCTTGGCGACCTGTTCCTTCACGAGGGCGTCGAGCCCGGCGCCGTGGCTCCGATGGGCAACCGCTCGAAACGGGGCGCCCCGTGGGGGCTGTACCCGTGCGCCGGCGAGGAGAGGTGGGTGGCGATTTGTGTCCGCAACGACCAGGACTGGAACGCCCTGGTTGAGGTGTGCGGTCGTCCGTCCGTCTGGACCGACGACCCGGAGCTGGCCACCGCCGCCGGCCGCCAGGCCCGCCACGACGACATCGACGAACTGCTCTCGCTGTGGACCGCCAACCTCGACCGTTTCGAAGTCACCCGACTCTGCCAGGCCGCCGGGATTCCCGCGGCACCGATGATGACCCCTTCAGACCAACTCGGCGATCCGCACTACACCGCCCGCAACTACGAAGTCGTCATCGACCAGCAAGACCTCGGCCTGATCTCGCTCGAGGGCCCAGCCTGGCACTCCGAAGCCATGGGCCAAAACATCCAGTACCAAGCCCCCCGCCTCGGCGAACACACCAACGACATAGCCACCGCCCTCGGCTACAGCAAAGAAGAAGTCGCCCAGCTGACCGAAGCCGGAGTCCTAGAACACCCGCTGTAACTGCCCTCCGGGCCGGCCGTTCGCCACGGAGGCTTTGGCTGGCCTTTGGGGCCCTGTCCCTCTGTTGTTGACGGGGTGCCTTTGCCCGTCGGCCAGCCGTCCTCTCAGACCTGGCGCCCCTAACTGTTTACCCGGGGACCGCTGTAACTGCCCTCCGGGGGAACCCTTCGGGTTCCTAGCCGTTCGCCACGGAGGCTTTGGCTGGCCTAAGCGATGGACTTGTAGAGCTCTACGTAGCGTTCGGCTAGGCGGTCCATGGAGAACTCCTCGGCTCGCTGTTCTCCGCTATGTACCAGCTCGCTGGCTAGCTGGGGACTGGCCAGGAGATCGCTGATAGCGATACCGAGGGCCTTGGCATCACCGGGTTCAACCAGCAGGGCATCACGACCCGATCGGGCCACCTTGGTGTAGCCCGGGAGTGAGCTGGCGACGATCGGGGTGCGGGCGGCCATGGCCTCAAGCAGCACCACGCCAAACGACTCGCCCCGCAGCGACGGGGCACAAAACACGTCGGCGCCGGCCATACGCTGAGCCTTCTCCTCATCGCTGATGCGACCCAACCACTCGATGCGACTGTCGTGGGCAAACCGGGCCTTGAGCTCATCGGTCTGGGGACCGCTGCCAGCAGCCCAAATGCGCGAATGGTTCGGCATCCAGGCCAGCGCCTCCAACAGCACTTCGAGACCCTTGCGGTCCTCGTGGCGGCCGATAAAGAACACGGTTGGCGCCTCGGTGGCCCACGGGGTGGCCTTGACGTACCGCTCGACCTCAACGCCATTGTTCAGCACCACATAGCTGCCGCCCAGCGCCTCCGCAGCCAACGACACCGCATCGGCCGACACCGCCACCCGCAAGGCAAGACGGCGAGCCAGCCACCGCAGCGCCGGCGCGATCAGTTCGTAGGACTTGCTCTGGCCCGCGGCATGGAACGTGCCCAGCAACGGTGCGGTCTGGAGGTAGGTGGCGGTCTGGGTGGGCCCGGGCACGATGGGTTCGTGCAGATGCAAGACGTCAAAATCTTCATCCCACAACACCCGCATGGTGCGAAGGGTGCAGGCGATATCGGGGGCGATCGGCGCCACCGACCCGTTGGCGCCCAGCGGAATGCTGGCGCCGAGCGGAGTGACACCGGTTTCCGGTGGTGGTCCATCACAGGGCCCCAGAACCCGGGTTTCGTGACCCAAACCACGCAACGAGCGCGCCAATCCAAGGATTTGACCCTGCACCCCACCGGGAACCGTGAGTGAATACGGGCTAACAAGACCGACTCGCATTGACGAGATGGTAACTCCCAGCACCTCTATGGGTATGTCGTCACGGTCACGCTATGACACATTCCATTGCCAATTCACCACTTAGCGTGCCGGAAAGGGAACCCGCAGTGATGGCTAGATTGTGTGATCGGAGGGCCAGTTTGGGCTCATCAGATGCCACTGCTCCGGAGCCCGACGAATCAGCTCCTCCAGGCGATAGGCCAGATCCTGAGTGATGCGGATGACGTCAGCTCGAAGCTTGCCCTCACGCTCGGCTGGTAGCGGCGCCCCCACCACGGTATGACACCCGCGCCTGCGGAAATACACCGCCGTCGGCAGGATCGGCGCGCCGGTGCGCAAGGCCAGAGTGGCTGGCCCACCCGGCAGGGTGGTCCGCTCGCCGAAGAACTCGACCTCGATCCCATCGCCGGTGATATCACGATCGCTCAGCAGACACATCACCTCGCGATCGCGAATGGCCCGCGATACCTCCGAACCGGCGCCAGCGCCGAGTGGGATAACCCGCATGCCCAGCGACTCCCGATAGTCGACGAACCACTCGAACAGATCCTGGGGTTCGAGGGCTTCGACGACCGCGGCCACCGGCTGGTGCTCGATCACCGCCATCCAGAATGCCGCCCACTCCCAACCCCCGAGATGAGGCAGAGCGATGATCGGCCCCACCCCTGCGGCGCGAGCAGCGAGGATGTGGTGGTAGCCCTCGTAGGTGAAGTCGCGGTCGATCTCGGTCAGCGACATCGTCGGCAGCCGGAACGAATCCACCCAGTACCGGGCGTAGCTGGCAAAGGTCTCCTGCACCCCGGCACGGGCCTCATCCCCACTCAGTTTCCGACCGTGGACGCGCTCAAGGTTGCGAGCCACCAGCCGGGCCCGGTCAGGCGCGAGGCGGGGCGCAAGCCTGCCACCAACATCGGCGGCACGATACACCAGCGGCGTCGGCAAACGCTGGGCGGCAACCATCGCGGCCCGATAGGCCAGCAGCGCCGGCGACGGAGACGACTTCGACAGGTCAAACCGCCGAACCAGTGACGTCATCGGAGCCATCAGATCCAGGGTGGCCGGCAGTTGGTCGGCTTCAGAAGAACCTCAGCCAAACCGGCTCAGCGGCGGTTCGAACGACGCTGGCGCGACCGGGCGGTCGAGTTCGACTTGCGGGAAGTGCGGGGCGGACGCCGCTCCTTCTTCACCCGCGGGGCCAGGGTGACCGGTACCGGCTTCGACGCCTGACGCCACACCTTCACAAACCGCTGGCCCGCAGTGAAGGCGGTCAGCGCAAACATGACCCACAGGGTCGGAATCAACAGGCTGGAGAACAGGAACCCGAAACCGAGCACGATAAACCGCTCGGCCCGTTCCATCAGGCCGCCACGAGCATCAAAGCCCAGAGCATCGGCCTTGGCCCGCTGATAACTGACCAGCGCCGCGGCACCCAGAATGGCCATCGGAAGAAGGGCGATACGGCCAGGCGACAGATGCCAGGCCACACCAAAGAGCAGGATGCCATCGGTCAAACGGTCCGACACCGAATCGAAATAGGCGCCCCGAGTGCTCGACGAACCCGACGCCTTGGCCACCGCTCCGTCGAGAGCATCACACAGTCCGGTCAGGGCCAGCAGGAGCAAACCGAGGCTCAGGTAACCAGCACCAACACTCACCGCAGTGGCCGTCGCCATGGCGATACCGGTGCCCGTCATCACGTCGGCGTTGAGTCCTGCCCGGCGAAGATTGGTACCAACCGGAGCCAAGCCCTGTTCGATACTGGTGCGCCAACGGCCGTCAAACATTGTTCCTCTTCGACATCGTTCCTCCGGAGGGAGTTGCTTACTCCACGCTACCCGACCACGCTCCGCGTTCCGGGACACCGAGGGATCTACCCATGCCAGCGCCCCCGGAACGACGGCAATTGCCGCGCTGAGCACCGGCCCCAACGCCCGACGGCACACGTTGGAGAGGTTACGATGAGGCCATGCTTCCACCATCACCACTGGTGCCAGAAATGAAGACCGGCGACTCGGTAGCCGCCCTTCGTTCCCTGGGCCCCCGCTACTTCTCCGCTCTGGGGCGTATCCCACTGCAGAAACAGACCGATGTTGAACAAACCGTGGGACCCGACGGTTTCACCGCGGTCGGCATCCTCACCACCGTGGCTCACGACCTGGAAGAAATCGAGGAAGCACTCCGCGACGTGCTGCACCGCAACGACGTCGCCTTCGACAACAACCCGCTGGCTCACACCCCGGCCGACGAGCCCTACCTCGGACTTAAGCTGGCCCTCGAGCGGGTACAGGAACGCAGCGAGTCGCTGGCCACGCTGGCCGAACAGACCAACGCCAGCCTCAGCGACTGGGAACGCTCGGGCCTGGTCAAGGGCGGCCAACGGGTCTCGGCCTGGGACCTGGTCCAGCACGCCGTAGCCATCGGCGCCCACCGGCTCCGACTGATCGAAGCCATCCTGGCCACGATCTAGGAGGCTCCTAGCAGGCTCCCAGGAGCTGCTTCGAGACGGCGCTACCGCTCGAGAATGTCGGCGAACTCCGACCAGTCCTCGGGGTTGTCCTCCGATATCGAGTCGACAATGGCGCCATCGACACCGTCGACCAACACCAGGGCTCGCGTGAGCGGCGGGTTCTCCGCCGAGTAGGCCAACACCCGCCAGGTCGGGCGGCTCAGCAAACCCCGCCACCCCATCTGGGCCGAGGCGTGGCCCACCGGGAAACCGAGTTCCTTGGTGGCAAACACCAGCGCCCGTTCCTCATCAACATCAAGGTCCCAACCCGACACCAGGTGAAACACGCCAAACGCGGCCAGCACGGCGGCGGCAAAGACCAGACCGTTGTTCACCAGCACCGGTGACGAGCTGCGGCGAAGCAACCAGAGCGCAATACATCCGGCCGCCACCAGCAGGTAGAGAACCCCAGGTACGCGGCGCCGGTTGTTGTTCGGAAACTCATAGGGCGCCTCGATGGCGGTGACGTCAAGATCCTGAGGCAGCTCATCGCGTACTTCGGCATCGCTCATGCCAGCGTCATCGGCATCGAGTTCTTCACCATCAGGATCCGAGAGGTCGATCTCCTCCCCCGCCGCTTCAGCGTCGAGGTCGAGTTCGGCGTCTGGTTGGTCCTTGGGCTTTTTGGACTTGGCCATACCGCAAACAGTAGCGGGCCCCATAGCCTGCCAACGATTCGCGGAATCGATCTCTCGCAACCGGTTCAGGACTACAGACAGTCGGCGGCCAGGACTTCCCGTAGGCGCTGGACCGGAACCCGCATCTCCTCGGCCACCTCTTCCGGAGTCGGCGGATCCTCGTCAACGTCGTCGGTATCACCATCGTTGTTGTCGGAGTCGCCCTCGTCATCAGCATCGTCGTCGTCGGCCTCATCAATGAAGGTGTCAAAGCTCAGCGGGGCGGCGAGAGGATGTTCAGCCAGCTCGCGGAGTGGCTCCTCAAGGTCATCGCGATCCAGTCCGTCAATCGATGCGGCGACTGAAATCAGTGCATCACCGCGAACCCGATCGGCCGCGGCGATCACCCCCGGCGTCATGTTCAACAGTCGGACCCGCTCGTTTTCGATCCCGACCAGGGTACGGAAGTTCCCGCAAAGCGGACCCTCGCGATTGGCCCGCAGCCGGGTATCGGTCGCCGAGACGTTGCAGGCCGGATCCACCAGATCCCGCAGGGTCTCCAGGGCCGCAGCCAGAATCTCGACGTCAAAATTCTCCCCCGGATCGATATCAAACGGATAACGCTCGAGGTCACGCACCGCGTCGGCGGCAAAGAGATGGTTCTGCTCGCCGAAGTCCCGCCGAAGCTGGTCGATGGCACTCTGGCGCCGAAGCTGGGCCGCCTCTTTGAGTTCATCGGATCGAATCACCAGGCGGGTCCGAACGACCTCATCATCAAAGAAGGTGCGATAGGCGCTACAGGTGTCGGCCGGAAGCTCCGTCAAACCGCCAACACCGTTGGCGCCGTCCACCGGATCCTCACCACCCAGCCCAAAGCCGTCTCCATCATCAGCGCTGGAGTCGGAGTCTGCGGTATCGGCACCGGCGGAACCGTCAACCGCTGATGACCCAGCTGCGTCTTCGGCGCCTTCGTTCTCTTCAGCGCCCACTTCGCTTGATGCCGCCGAAGCGCTATCACCAGCTTCGCCATCGTCGTCGCCACTGTCGCCGCAACCGGCCAGCACCACCAGCGCCAACATCGCCGCCACCGCCAAAGCAACAACCCGGGCCAAAACGGGCTCCGGCCGATCCCGCTCAGGCTCACTATGCGCACGGTCGACAACCAGCATCCTGGTAGAAGCTATCGGAATCGAAGAAGTGGAAAGTGGCAGACGACCCTCGAATCCCACCCTCGCCCGTGTCGCAGCTACCACACCTCGCGCAGCCGCTCCCACGAGGACTCGATGGTTTCGGGCAACACCCTCGCCCCGGCCACGCTGGTCATGAAGTTGGTATCGCCGCGCCACCTGGGCAGCACATGTACATGGATGTGGTTCGGCACCCCCGCACCCCCGGCATGACCGATGTTGAGCCCCACGTTCATCCCCGGCGGGTCATAGGCCGCCTGCACGGCAGCGGTGGCCCGGCGGATCATCTTCCAGAGATCCTCAAACACCTCTTCGGCCAGCTGATCAAGGTGTTCGGCCGGCTCGTTGGGCACCACCATCAAATGCCCGTTGGTGTACGGGAACGCGTTCATGATGGCGAAGCAGCGAGGGCCCCGCTCCAGGATCAGGCTTTCACGATCATCGAGACCGCTGTTCAGAAGCCGCTCGAAAAGGGTGCCGTCGACCGTGGCCTCCAACCGTTGATCGGCCGGAAGGGCATCGGTGTTGGCGGCATCGATGTAGGCCCGGCGCCAGCCCGCCCACAGCCGATCAAGCTCGCTCACGCGCTCCGCTCATCGATGCGGGGCGCGGTCGGGTCGTCGGTGCGTCGGTGCTCCTCGACATCGGCGGTCAAACGCTCGATGAAGGTGGCCAGCGGAACATCACGCTCAACCTCGTCGCCCCGGGGGTTCACGCCGACGGTGTTGTTGGCCACATCGTCATCGCCCACCACCAGTACGTAAGGCACCTTCTCCACCTTGGCCCGGCGGATCCGATTGCCCAGCTTGTCATCGGCCCGAACCCAGTCGGCACGGAAACCCGCGGCCTGAAGCTGGTTGGTCACCGACTCGGCGTGGTCGTCATGATCATCACGCACACCCAACACCCGAACCTGCACCGGGGCCAACCAGGTTGGGAACGCACCGGCATAGTGCTCCAACAACACGGCAAAGAAGCGCTCGATCGAGCCGAACAAGGCCCGATGGATCATGATCGGCTGATGGCGGCCGCCATCGTTGCCGATGTACTCCAGATCGAAACGTTGCGGCAGCTGGAAATCGACCTGGATGGTCGACATCTGCCACGAACGGCCGATGGCATCACGAGCCTGCACCGAAATCTTCGGCCCGTAGAACGCGCCGCCACCTTCGTCGAGCACCAGCTCCAGGTCCATCTGGTCGGCGGCCACCCGAAGGCAATCGATGGCGTCGTCCCACTCGGCGTCGGTGCCAACAGCCTTTTCTTCCGGCTTGGTCGACAGCTCCAGGTAGAAATCGTCGAGACCGTAGTCGCGCAGCAGGTTCAAAACGAAGTGCAGCAGCGACATCAGCTCATCGGTCATGTTCTCCCGCGTGGTGAAGATGTGGGAGTCGTCCATGGTGAGCCCGCGCACACGGGTGAGGCCGTGGATGGTGCCCGACTTCTCGTAGCGATAGACGGTGCCGAACTCAAACATCCGCAACGGCAGCTCGCGGTAGGAGCGTTGGCGAGCCTTAAAGATCAGCACATGGAACGGGCAGTTCATCGGCTTGAGGTAGTAGCTTGCGCCCTCACCATGTTCGTCGTCGAGGGTCATCGGCGGGAACATGCCGTCGGCATACCACTGAAGATGGCCACTGGTTTCGAACAACTCGGCCTTGGTGATGTGCGGCGAGTTCACAAACTCGTAGCCCGCAGCCTCGTGACGTTCTCGGGAGTAGTCCTCCATCAAGCGTCGAACCACGCCGCCCTTCGGATGAAACACCGCGAGGCCCGAACCGATCTCGCTCGGGAACGAGAACAGATCAAGCTCGGCGCCGAGGCGCCGATGGTCACGCTTCTCAGCCTCCTCAAGCATCACCAAGTGGGCCTTGAGGGCCTTCTTCGAGTTCCACGCGGTGCCGTAGATGCGCTGGAGCATTGGCCGCTTCTCATCGCCACGCCAATAGGCGCCGGCCACCTTCTGCAGGGCGAAATGCTCAAGCCGACCGGTCGACGGCACGTGCGGGCCCCGACAGAGGTCCACAAAGCCATCGCCGTTGCGGTAGAAGCTGACCCGCCCGTCGCCCGCCACCTCGGAGGCGTCGACGTTTTCGATGATCTCCCGCTTGAAGTGATGATCAGCAAAGAGCTCAAGGCCCTCAGCATTCGACACTTCGCCGCGCACAAACTCCTGGTCGGCCTTAACGATCTCGCGCATCCTGGCGTCGATGTTTTCCAGGTCGGCCTCGGAGAAGGTGGCGCCGTCGGGCAGCTCAAAGTCGTAGTAGAAGCCGTTCTCGATGGCCGGACCAATCGCATGGGTCGAACCGGGAAAGAGCTCCAACACCGCCTGAGCCAACACATGGGCGGTGGAGTGCCGCAGCGTCTCCAACCCCACCTCGGAGTCGGAAGTAACGATGGCCACGGTGGCGCCGTCGGTGAGCGGCGTCGAAAGATCGAGCTGGATGCCGTCGACCTCGGCGATCAGGGCCGCTTTGGCCAGACCGGGGCCAATATCGGCCGCCAGATCTCCCGCAGTGGACCCCTCCGCCAGGGTGCGCTGAGACCCGTCAGGAAGTGAGATGGTGATGTCGGCCATAGAGGCTGAGGGTAGCCGGGCCGAGCCGCCGTTCCGGGCTATTTACCGACAAGTTGCCGACAAGATTGATCGACCCGCAATCGGGGCCGACGGGGCTCAGCCGATCGGTACGAGCTCGACCGGCTTGGCGGCCAGAACCTCGGCCGAGGACCGGCGCGGTTCCAGCGTGGCGCCATGTTCGTCGACCGGCATCCGTGGACCCCGTCTCGGACTGTGACGATGGCGGCTTGGGGTCTCGGTTGGGTCGGCCTGGTCCTGATCGGACTTATCGGCCCGCACCGTATCGTCGGCGCCTGGCGTTGCCGCGGCATCGGCGGTTGAGGTGGCAGGCGCACCGATCGGCGCCAACTCGGCATCGACGGTCGACTTCGGCAACGTAGCCACAACCCGCTCTCGCTCGGGGGCGGGTGCCGGTGCAGGGGCGGCAAGGTCGAGATCGTTGATGTCGCGACCCTCAGCGATCAGCGCGTTGGCCTTCGACGCATAGATGTCGTGATAGCGCTGGCCGGTGAGGCTGCGGATTTCGAACATCAACTCGTCGGTGATCTGACGAAGCACCCGACGGTCGCTGTCGAGGTGGCGGTAGCGGGTCACGTCGATCGGCTTGCCGAAACGAATGGTGATGTCGCCACCCGGCTTCGGCGCGGCCTGGTCCGGCGGCTGCACCTTGCGGGTGCCGAGGATCCCGACCGGGATCAACGGGGCGCCGGTGCGCAGCGCTAAACGAGCGGGGCCGGTGTGGCCGCGGTGAAGATCGCCGCTGCGGGCCCGGGTGCCCTCCGGGTAGATACCAAAGAGGTGACCGGATTCGATGATGCGAGCGGCGGTATCAAGAGCAGCCTGGGCCGCCTCCCCGCCACTGCGATCGATCGGGATCATGCCCAGAGCCGGGAAGAGCTTTCGCGTCTTCCAATCGTCGAGATACTCGGCCTTGCCGATGTAGAAGATGCGACGGTCCAACACCGCAGGAACCACAAAACTGTCAAGCACCGAGGTGTGGTTCGGGGTGAGGATGGCACCGCCGGACTTGGGGATGTTGTCGAGACCCTCAACCTGGAAATCCCAAGCCGCATAGAACAGCGGCTTCATGAACTTCTTGGTGATGTCCGCGAGCTTCCCAGCTTCTGTCGTTCTTGAAGTTGTGGTGTCTGAGGCCATGATGTCTGATCTATCGGCGAGTGTCTCTGACTCTAAACCATCGCCGCTACAGATTCCTAAGCAGAAACGGATTTAACCACGAGTGACGGTCAACTGTTCACTCGCCCGAAATACGTCGGACACGTCTGAGCGATCCTGAAACGGTCATCCGTCACGCCGCCGACGAGTTGGCTTCGCCGACTTCGACCGGACGCAGGGTGTCGACACCAAGCAAAGCTGCGGCCTCGCTGACACCGGCGCCTGCGGCCACCGAAGCATCGATCGCCGCCACCGCCGCTGGCGTATCGAGATCATTGTCGAGCGCGTCCCGAACCTGCGCAAGCGCGCCATCGCCGCGGCCGGCAGCCACCCAGGCCGCCAACCGGGCGTCGGCTTCCGGCATGATCTGTTCGTTCCACTCCCAGGCATGGCGATAGTGATGGGCCACCACACCGAGGCGGATCGCACGGGTGTCGTGCTCTTTGCGCAGCTCCGACACAAACACCAGGTTGCCGAGCGACTTTGACATCTTCTCGCCATCCATCCGAACCATGGCCTGGTGCATCCAGTGGCGCACCAACGGCTTCCCGGTGGCGGCCTCGCTCTGCGCCGCCTCGCACTCATGATGAGGGAAGATCAGATCGGAGCCGCCGCCATGGAGGTCGATCGTGGTGTCGAGTTCGCGCATGGCCAGCGCCGAACACTCGGTGTGCCAACCCGGTCGACCCGGACCCCACAACGACTCCCACTCCGGCTCGCCCTCCGCCGATGGCTGCCACAGGATGAAGTCGAGCGGGTTGCGTTTCTTCGGATCATCAGGGAATCCGCCATGCTCGGCAGCAAGCGCCAGCATCTGCTCCTCGTCGTAACCGCTGATCGAACCGAACTTGTCGTACTTGGTGACGTCGAAGTAGACGCCCCCGCCTTCGGCCACGTAAGCAAAGCCGCCGTCGAGAACCATGCCGATAAAACCCCGGATATCGGCGATGGCCGACGTGGCCCGAGGCTCGCTCCACGCCGGCAGCATCTCCAGCGCATCCATATCGTTGTGGAAACGGGCGATCTCGGCTGCGGCCAAATCGAGATAGTGCACATCGAGTTCCTTGGCCTTGGCCAGGATCGAGTCATCAACGTCGGTGATGTTGCGGACACAACGGGTCTCATGACCGCGATCGCGCAACCGACGCTGGAGCACGTCATAGGTGAGGTACACCGTCGCATGGCCAAGATGGGTCGCGTCATAGGGCGTGATCCCGCAGGTGTACATGGTGACGATCGGCCCGGGTTCGAAGGCTACGATCTCGCGAGCAGCGGTGTCGTACAGGCGCATCGGTTCGGTAGCCATCAGCGGAACGATACCGGATTCGATCGCCAGCGATGAACCTCGACCCAACAACCCCGATGACCCAATGTGACCTCGCGGCCAGACCGGGAGTCAAAGCAACATCGACCAACGCAAGACTTGACGCTTCTGTAGGGTCGGATCGGCCGACCGACCGAACATCGAACGACACTTGAACGAGGCACCTACGTGGGACTGCTTGACGGAAAACGACTACTGATCACCGGGGTATTGACGCCGCGCTCGCTCGCCTTCGCCACCGCGCAGTTGGCTCAGCGCGAAGGAGCCGAAATTCTCCTCACCGGTGCCGACCGGGGGTTGAGCCTGGCCAAGCGCAGCGCCAAGCGACTCGACGACCCGCCGGAAGTCCTGGAGTTTGATGCCTCGGTTCCCGAACACGTCGAGTCGCTCAGAAAGGAAGTAGCCCAGCGCTGGGACCGCGTGGACGGGGTGCTTCACGCCATCGGCTTCGCACCGCAGTCGTGTCTCGCCGGCGGGTTTCTGGATGCTCCCTGGGAGGACGTCGGGATCGCACTCCACATCTCGACCTATTCGTTCAAGAGCCTCGCGGTGTCGATGGCGCCGCTAATGACCGAAGGGGGCAGCGTGGTCGGCCTCGACTTCGACGCCGCAGTCGCCTGGCCGGTCTATGACTGGATGGGAGTGGCCAAGGCCGGACTCGAAAGCGTGTCGCGCTATTTGGCCCGCGACCTCGGCGCCCAGAACATCCGGGTCAACCTGGTGGCCGCCGGGCCCCAACGCACCACCGCGGCCAAGGCGATCGGCGGCTTCGGCGAGTTCGAAGATGTCTGGGCCGGTCGCGCCCCGTTGGGCTGGGACGTCAGCGACCCCACAGCCACCGCCCGAGCCTGCGTCGCCCTCCTGTCAGACTGGTTTCCCATGACCACCGGCGAGATCATTCACGTCGATGGCGGCTTCCACGCCATGGGCGTCTAGGACCAGCCCGCTGCTACCCGGCGACGACCAGAACGAGGAGCAGCACCGCATTCAGCAACACCATGGCGGCCAGGCAGAGTCCGAATAACCCCACCCGCACCGCGTACTCACCTGAGGTGAGATCGGGCGAGTCGATGTTAAAGAGCGCTTTGAGTATCGGAACGCTCGGCTGCTCGAACCGCAACGGATCCGACAGCTCATCGACGATCGGCGGGGTGCGGTCACCGCTTGACCCTCGGGCCTGATCGCCACGGGTCTGACCGTCGCGGAGTCGATCCGGACGGTTGAAATCGAACGGCACCGGGTCTGGATTGAGGTCGCCGGTCGACAGCCGTTCGATGTCGACATCAAACTCGTGGATCCGACGCCTCGAACCGGCGGCGGGATCGAGACCGTCGAAGTCCTCAGGATCCCAGTCGGTGGCGTCCATAGCCGCTTCGAACTCGGCGACGCCCAGGCGGAGCATGCTTGGCGGGCTCTCACTCGAGCTGGCCACAAGATCGTGGGATCCACAGTTCACGCACCGCTCGCGATTATGGGCGCGACGCCGGTTGCGGGCATATTGTCCCCCATGGCCCGGCGACGATGCCGGGGGCTGTACTGCCGAGCAGACCAAGCAACGCATGGCCAAACCTCCTGTACCTGACCAGTCGGCATACAGGATCGAAAGATGAGGTCCGAGGCGAGGCTCCCGGGCTGAGGGCGCTGCCGGAGAAAGCCGGCTCAGCCGCCTTCGCAGTATTGGGAGGTGGTGGGGAACGGGTTGGTGGCGGAGCCATGGCCCGGATGGATCTCAAAGTGCAGATGGGGGGCATCGGCGCTGGCGTTACCGCTGCTGCCGACGTATCCGATCACGGTGCCGGCCTGAACCCAGCGGTTGTCACCCTCGTACCCCTGCAGGTGGGTGCCGTAGTAGTAGTTGCCGTTGTCGCCGGCCAGATGGAACGACTGGCCCCCGATCGAGTTGGAGCGGAACTCGACGTTGCCGTCGACTGGAGCCACTACCAACGTGCCGTGGGCGGCCATCATGTCGACACCCTTGTGGCGGCGGCCGCTGCTCCGCGGGAAACCCCACGAGTCGATGAAGTTGTGTGGCCCCTGGACCGGACATACGAAGTCCCGGCCCGAGGCGATCGGTTCGTCGCCCTTGGGGTCGCCGGGCTCGAACTCGAGGCGCCGCTCGATCACAGCAGCCTCCCGAGCCGCTTCGGCACGAGCCGCGGCACTCGCAGCCTCGCTGGCCTGGCGCCGACGTTCCTCACGCTCAGCCTCAAGACGAAGGACCTCGGCTGCCTTCAACGCTTCGAGACCAGCTTCGATGTCGGCCCGCGACTGGTTGAGCTGGTCGATGTTCTCGCGCTGTTCAGCCTCGGCTTCTTCGAGCTGACCTCGCAGCCGGCTCAGCCGTTCCTGAGCCTTACGGGTGGTGTCGATGACATCGGCCTGATCGCCCCGAACCGAGCGGATCAACGCGTCGGCGCGCATCTGGCGGGTGAGGTCTCGGGAGTTGACCAACGTCAACGCCGGGCTCCGCCGGTAGTTGGCCACCGCAGTCCGCTGGAGGCGGGCCTGCAATTTCTCCAACTCCGCCGTAGCCGTGGCTTCGCGACGGATCAGCGAGTCGAGCTTATTCTCGAGTTGATGGAGCGATCCATGGGCCTGCTCGTAGCGCTCGGTTGCTCGAATCAGGCTCGCCTGGGCTTCCTCGATCTCGGTTCCGCTCGCCGACAACGACGACGACAACAACCCCAGGATGGTGATGAGGACGCCAAGCATCCCGACTCGACCCAGTCTCCGCTTCCGCATATGCCGGTCACCCTAGCTGAGGATGCCTTCTTGTTGCATTTTGGTGACGAAAGTAAATGAACGGCAACGCCGAGGGTGGCCTTTCGGTCGATTCCCGTGAGCATCACGGGCAACTCAGCCAACCCACTTCTTGACCATAAGGTAACGATCTGAGCCGACTTCAGCCCTCAGAAGTGGCCACAACAGCCGCCGTCGTGCCAGCAGCGCGCCATCGGGCCCGACGCCGAACCCGATCCGACTCATCACGGATCTCACCAACCAATTCCTCAAGCACATCCTCGAGAGTCACCAGGCCGACCACCTCTCCACCCTCGGAGGTTTCGACCAACCCGATGTGGCGCCGGCTGACCTTCATGGCCCGCAGCACCTGATCGATCGGGCGGTCGGGGGCAAAAACCAACAGGTCGGCCACGATCTTCGCCGGCAACGAATCGTTGCTCTCACTCGGGTCGAGCGACAGCAGCGACTTGGCATGAATAAATCCGATGGCGGCGTCGAGGCCGCCGGCACCAGTGATCGGGATCCGGCTGTGACCGGTACGGGCCATCAAGCCTTCGAGTTGGGCCACGGTTGACCAGCGGGGCATCGATACCACCAAGTCGCGCGGCGTCATGATCTCGGCGACGGTTCGTTCGTTGAAGTCGAGAGCACCACTCACCAACTCGTGGTCGCCGGGGTCGAGGAACCCCTCCTCGGCCGACTGGCGCACGATCACCGCCAGCTCCCCGGTGCCATGGCCAACATCGGCGGCGGCGGCCGGGTCGACTCCGAAGAGCCGGGCCCCAAGATTGCCGATGGCGTTCAGCGTCCAGATCACCGGCTTGAAGAGCCAGATGAAGGCCCGGGTGGGGAAGGCCAACACCAGCAGGGTGCGCTCCGGCCGAGCGATGGCCAGGTTTTTCGGCACCATCTCACCGATAAGGATGTGCAGGAACGACACCATGGCGTAGGCCACGATAAACGCCACCGTGTGGTTCGGTCCCGAGGTGAGATCAACCCAGGGCTCAAAAACTCGCTCGAGCAGAGCGAGCACCGCAGGCTCGGCGATGTAACCGAGCACCACCGAGAAGATGGTGATGCCCAGCTGGATGCCGGCGATGCTGGTGCCGATATCGCCGATCAGGCCGAGGGCGACCGGTCCGGCGTTGGCACCGGAGTCCGCGGCGGCCTCAACCCGGCCCTTGCGACTGGCGAGGATGCCGAACTCGGCGGCCACGAACCAGCCGGTCAGCAGGATCAGGATCACGGCGATCACCAGACCCCACAGGATCGAACTCCAGCCCGGGGTTCCGGCCTCGCCGGCGGCGGCAGCCAGGACGGTGGTCACGGCGACGCCTCCCCGCTGCTGCCGATGGTTCCGCTGTTGCCGATGCTGGCGGCGCGAGCGGCGGCGCGAGGCGCCATCACCCGGACCGATGAGATACGCAGCCGCTCGCGGGCTGCGACCTCAAAGGTCCAGTCGTCGTAGTGCACCAACTCCCCCACCTCGGGAATGTGCCCGAGCTCGGCGAGAATGAAGCCAGCGATGGTTTCGTAGTCGCCCTCCGGCATCGAAAAGCCGGTGGCGTCGCGGACATCGTCGGGGTGCATACCGCCGGTGATGGTGAACGACCCGGCGGCATCGGCCACGATCCGACTTTCTCCCGCAGCGTCGTACTCGTCGTCGATCTCCCCCACGAGCTCCTCAACCACATCCTCGGTGGTGAGGATGCCGGTGATGCCGCCGTGCTCGTCGGCCACAATCACCATCTGGTCGGAGCGCTGCCGCAACTCGTCGAGCAGCTCCTGAAGATCCATCGTCTCCGGCACCACCCGAGGGGCGGTCATCACGTCGGTGACCGGCACCTCGGCCCGCCGATCCGCAGGCACCCCGAGCGCCGACTTCACATGGGCGATGCCGACGACCTGATCAAGGTCCCCTTCGCACACCGGGAACCGGGAGAACCCGGTGCGGGTCGATTCAGCGACCAGGTCGGCCACCGATCGGGAGTTGTCGAGATAGGTAACCTCCAGCCTCGGCACCAGTGCATTGGCGGCGTCCTTGTCGGCGAACCGGATACTTCGCGCCAATAGCGAGGCGTAGTTGGTTTCGATCGTGCCGGACTCACCGCCGAGGCGGATCATCGCTTCGAGTTCGTCCCGGGTTCTCGCCGAAGTGATCTCCTCCTTCGGCTCCACCCCGAAGCCTCGAATGATGCTGTTGGCCACCCCGTTCAGCAGGGCAACGATCGGCGCCATCGGTGCTGAAACGGCCCGAAGCGGGCTGGCCAGCAACATCGAGTACCGCACCGGCTGGGCGATGGCGAGCGTCTTGGGCACCAACTCACCCACCACCATCTGGGCCACGGTGGCCACCGCCAGAGCAATAGCGACGCGAGCCCCGGCGGCACCGGAACCAAAGATGCTCTCGATGGCCGGGCCAAAGGCCGAGTCGGCGACAAAACCAAGCAGCAGCGAGGAGACGGTGATGCCCACCTGGCACGCCGACAGATAAAACGACAGGCGCTTCAGCGCGGCAAGGGCGCTCCCGGCCGAACGCTTACCATCGGCGGCCTTGTCTTCGATCGTTGACCGTTCAACCGCAACCAGGGCGAACTCGGCAGCCACAAACAACGCGTTGGCGGCCAACAGCACAACGACCGCAGCCAGACTAAGGAGTGAAATCGTTCCACCACCTGATGGGGGAAATCTTGCGGAGTAACCGGTGTGGCGATCGATGCTCACCGCCGAGGAGTCTCACCCCCTAAGAATATCTGCCGCAGCCCAAGCTGCGGGCCAATTCTCCCGAATGGGTGACCGGGCCGCCGGTGCGACTCCGCCCAAGCGGAGCGGGTCCGGTACCGTGGCAGTGTCGGAGCGGCACCGCACATCGCCGAGTGGCGGCACCCTCCGCAACGTCAGGGTGGACCAACATCTGGACCGGTGAATGACCACAACGCATCGGGAGCACCGCAGTCGACCCTCGGCGCGCCCGGCCGCTCGACCCATTTCTGCGCCCGCCTCCGATCTTGGCGCCGACCCGGCCTCGGAGTTCGAACCGATCGGGGTGGAAGCCCGCTATCCCCCGCCGGCGGCCACGATCCATCCCGACACCAGCCTCGGCTGGTTCCGCCGAATGGCACCGATGCTGCTGGCCCACCGCAGCCTCGTTGTCATCAGCGTCATCGCTGCGGTGATCGGCATGGGGGTAAACACTGCGGTGCCGGCGGTCCTGCGGGCCGGTATCGACAATGCGCTGATCAACGGCGACGGCTCACTCACGAAGTGGGCGGTGATCATCGCCGTTCTTGCGGTGCTGCGCGGCATCATGGTGGCCACCTACCGGGGTGGCCTTATGCGGCTGGGACACCTGATCGACGCCGACCTGCGATCGGTGGTGTTTAACCATCTCACCCGCATGTCGTTCGGCTTCTTCGACCGCACCCAGGCCGGCCAGGTGATCAGCCGAGCCAACTCCGACGTCCGGTCGGTGGCCATGCTGATGCAGTTCGGTCCGATCGTCCTGATCAGCTGCCTCAGCTTTGTGGCCGCCTTCGCCTACATGCTCACGATCCACGTGCCGCTGGCGCTGGTGGCCGTCACCCCTCTCCCGCTGGTGTACATCCTCGGGGTGAAGATGCGCTCGAAGATGTTCCCGCTGTCGTGGATCAACCAGTCCCGCCTCGGCGACATCTCCGCGGTGGTCGACGAAAACATCAACGGGGTCCGGGTGGTGAAGTCGTTCGCGGCCGAGGAACGCCAGCTCAACGAACTGGCGCAACGGGCTCAGCGACTGCGCTGGTCGGCCACCCAAACCATCAACTATCGAGCGCTCTATGCGCCGCCGATGGAAAACCTACCCCGGCTCGGAATCATGGCGGTGCTGGGCTACGGCGGCTGGCTGGCTATCAACGACGAGGTCACGATCGGAACGCTGGTGGCCTTCAACGCCTACGTGATCCTGCTCCAGGCTCCGTTCCGGATGCTCGGCTTCTTCCTGATGACCGTGCAACGGGCGGCCGCCAGCGCCCAGCGCATCTTCGAAGTGCTCGACGAGGCGCCAGAAATCGTCGATGCTCCCGATGCCATCGACCTTCGCGATCCTTCGGGGCGGGTGGTGTTCGACAAGGTCTCCTTCGCCTACGCCACCGGCAACGGTTCTGACGATGAGGCCGAGGGTGTCGACTCGGTAGACACGGTTGACACGGCGGACTCACCAGAGCGGGTCCTGGCCGACTTCAGCCTCACCGTCGAAGCCGGGGAAACGGTGGCCATCGTGGGCCGGACCGGCTGCGGCAAGTCCACCGTGGCTCGGCTGCTGGCCCGCTTCTACGACGTCGATTCCGGCCACATCTCCATCGACGGCCACAACGTCGACCAGCTCACCGTCGCCAGCCTGCGCCACCACGTGGGCATCGTGTTGGACGAACCGTTTCTTTTCTCGGCATCGGTCGCCAACAACATCGCCTTCGCCCGCCCCGACGCCAGCCGAGACGAGATCGTGGCTGCGGCCAAAGCGGCCCAGGCTCACGCCTTTATCAGCGAACTCACCGACGGCACCAACACCGGGTACGACACCGTCGTGGGCGAACGGGGCTACACCCTGTCCGGCGGCCAGCGACAACGCATCGCCATCGCCCGTACCCTGTTGGCCAACCCCGCAGTACTGGTGCTCGACGACGCCACCAGCGCCATCGATGTGCAGGTCGAAGCCGAAATTCACTCCGCCCTCCACGCGCTGACCCAAACCCGCACCACCATCGTGATCGCCCACCGGCTCTCCACCATCGGCCTGGCCGACCGGGTCGTGCTTCTCGCCGATGGCGAGATAGCGGCCACCGGAACCCACCGGGAGCTGCTCGACACCGAACCCCGCTACGCCGCGGTACTGGCCACGATTGAAGGGTCCGCAGAGGCCGGCATCGGTTCCGATGCGGGGCTGAACTCTGTATCCGAGAATCCTGTCTCCGAGTCGAAGGCGGTGGGCTGATGGGTATGCCCGTGGTTGGGTTCGGCGGCCCGATGTCCACCGAAAGCGCCCGAAAGGCCGGGCTGCCATTCGCCGGCTACCCGAGCGAGCTGCGCGAAGGCATCGAAGACATCCTCTCCGACGAGCCGGAGCACCCGGACCCACAGGTGCCCTTCGAGCACCACGAACCCGACACCGAACCGTTCACCCTCCGCAGCTTCCTCGCGCCGCTGAAATGGTGGCTGGTCGCCGCCGTGGCTCTGGTCGTCCTGGAAACCCTGGCCGCCCAAATCGGCCCACTGCTGATCCAACGCGGCATCGACGACGGCATCATCGCCAAAGACACCAACGTGCTGGTGCAGGTGGGTATCGCCTACTTCGTGGCCATCATCGCCTCGAACGTGCTCTCATACATTCGCATCCGCTTCACCGGCACCCTCGGCGAACGGTTGATGTACCGACTCCGGGTGCGGGTGTTCGGCCACCTGCAACGCCTCTCCCTCGACTTCTTCACCACGGAGAAGGCGGGCCGGCTGATGACCCGGATGACGAGTGACATCGAAGCCCTCACCCAACTCTTCCACGACGGGCTGATCAACTTCGCGGTGCAGGGGCTCACCCTGATTCTGATCAGCGCCTTCCTGATCGCCATCAACCCCACCCTCGGCCTGATCACCCTCCTGGTGGTCGCTCCGATCACGGTGGCCCTGACCCTATGGTTCCGCACCGCCTCGGCCAAGGGCTACAACCAGGTTCGAGACAAGATCGCCAACGTGCTGGCCGACCTTCAGGAGAACCTCTCCGGCATTCGTCTGGTCACCGCCAACAACCGGCGCCGCCACAACATGGTGGCCCACCGAAACGTCGTCGGTGAATACCGCGACGCCAACCTTGAGATCACCCGCATCGCCACCATTTACGCGCCGAGCGTCGAGCTCATGGGCATCCTCGGCCAGGCGACGATCCTGTTGATCGGTGGCCGGATGGTGCTGAACGGATCGCTCCAGATCGGCGAGCTCACCGCCTACTTCCTCTACCTCAACCGGTTCTTCGCACCGATCCAGTCGCTGGTGCAGCTCTACAACGGCTACCAGAGCGGCCAAGCCGCCACTGCCAAACTTCGGGACCTTCTCGGCACCCGACCCACGGTGGCCGAAGCCCCCGATGCTGTCGAGCTGCCCCCGATCGACGGCGAGATCACGCTGCGCAACGTCAGCTTCTCCTACGACCACGAAACCCCGGTGCTCAACGGCGTCGACCTCCACATCCCGGCCGGCACCTCGCTTGCGGTGGTCGGCCCCACCGGTGCCGGCAAGTCCACCGTGGCCAAGCTGGTCACCCGGTTCTATGACCCCACCGCCGGCACCGTGGAACTCGACGGTCACAACATCGCCACCGTCACCCTGGACTCGATGCGCCGTCAGCTCGGAGTGGTGCCACAAGAGCCGTTCCTCTTCAACGGAACCATCCGCGAAAACATCACCTTCGCCCGGCCCGATGCCACCGAGGCCGAAGTGGACGAGGCGGCCCGCATCGTTGGTCTCGACGACCTGATCGACCGGCTGCCGCACGGGCTCGACTCTCCCGTTCACGAGCGCGGCGCCAGCCTGTCGTCGGGTGAACGCCAACTGCTGGCGCTGGCCCGGGCCTTCCTGGCCCGACCCCGGGTACTGATCCTCGATGAAGCCACCTCCAACCTGGACCTGGCGTCGGAAACCAAAGTGGAAGCGGCACTCGACCATCTGCTTGAAGGCCGCACCGCCATCGTGGTGGCCCACCGGTTAGCCACCGCCATGCGAGCCGACCGCATCGCCGTGGTCGACGAGGGCCGCATCACCGAACTCGGCAGCCACGACGAACTGGTAGCCCTCGGCGGCCGCTACGCCGAGATGTATCGAATCTGGGACGAACAACTCCAACGAGGCTGATACAACCCAATCCCCACGGGGCTGAGTCGCTACTGGGTTCGGCGGGCGGCTTCCACCTCGCCGGCGGCCATGGCGGCCTGGGTCTTGGCGTCGGGACGTGACCTTCGGGTGAGGGTCACACCGGTGATGTCGCCGGTGAAGGGAAAGTGGGCCGGGTAGTCGCCGACCGGAGAACCGGTGGTGCGGCCGACATCAAAGGTTTCACCGCTCATGGAATAGACGATGGGCACCGTGCGATCCACCCGCCCTGAGTCGACGTCGGCCCCATCGACAACCAGAGTGAGGTCGCCCCCGGCGCCAAACCCTCCGTCGTGGTCGTACCGCACCACCACCTGATGGGGGCCCGGCGAAAGCGGCTCGGGACCGCTCACCAGGGTGAGGTACTGGCCGAAGCAGTTGTAGAGATAGTGCGGCCGACCCTCGGCATCAAGGTAGAGGCTCCACCCCGACATCACGCCGCCCTGGGTAGCCACCACCCCCTCGGCCCCGCCGTCGGCCACGGTGATGTCGGCCACGATTTCATACGACGCGTTCTTCAGGTTCACCACCGACGATTCCGGCATCCGCACATGGGCCCGGGTGTAGGTAATGGATCGATGCCCGCCCAACGAACGGGGCACCGAGTACTCGCCGCCACGAGGCGAACCGGCATCACGCAGCGGGTACACCCCGTTGGCCTCGGCCTCAGCTTCGAACCGCGCCACCATCTCGGCCAGCTTCTCCGGATGGGTGGCGGCCAAGTCTTCGCTCTGGGAGAAGTCGTCGTCGACCCGGTAGAGCTCCCAATTTTCCTGCTCGCCATCGAAGTCGTAGCCCTGCA
Organism: uncultured Acidimicrobiales bacterium; assembly: GCA_937925845.1. Classification (GTDB taxonomy): domain Bacteria; phylum Actinomycetota; class Acidimicrobiia; order Acidimicrobiales; family CALAML01; genus CALAML01. Next base: position 30,998 of record CALAML010000113.1, read on the forward strand.
TGCGAATCCACGGCAGGCGGCCATGGAAACACGAGGCGACCCAGCCGTCGTGGTACACGCCGCGGTTGCCGAGAATCTCGAAGTACTGGGTGGTGCGGGTCGACGGCGCCTCGGCGGCATCGTCCGCGAAGGTGTAGTTCATCGGCGTGCCATCGACCGGAAGCTGCTCGATCCCCCGGACGCGCTCGGGCCAGGGGATCCCGGCCGCTTCCAGAATCGTCGGGGCCAGGTCGACCACATGGTGAAACTGCTCCCGCAATCCACCGACCTCGCCGATGCCGTCCGGCCAAGAGATGGCCATGGCGTTGCGGGTGCCACCGAAGTGCGACGCCACCTGCTTCATCCACTGGAAGGGTGAATCGAGAGCCCAGGCCCACCCGACGTTGAAGTGGTTCTCACAGCGGTCGGTGCCGAAATCGTCGATGTGGTCGAGCAGCCATTCCGGATCCTCGTGGACCCCATTTTGGAACGACGGCGCAGCCCACGCCCCGTGCACCGTGCCCTCGGCCGACGCGCCGTTGTCGCCGGTCAGGTAGATCACCAAGGTGTTGTCGGCGCCGCCGAGTTCATCGACGGCATCGAGCACCCGATGCACCTGGGCGTCGGTGTGAGCCAGGAACGCGGCAAACACCTCCATCAACCGTCGAGCCACCGGCTTAAACCGATCCGGGTAGCTATCCCAACCCGGCACCTGCTCCGGCCGCGGCGTGAGTTTGGTATCGGGCGGGATCACACCGAGAGCGAGTTGGCGTTCGAAGATCTCCTCCCGCAACACATCCCACCCCTCGTCGAAAGTGCCCTCGAAGCGCTCGATCCACTCGGGCCACACCTGATGGGGCGCGTGAACCGCAGGCGGAGCGAAGTAGCAGAAGAACGGACGGTCAGGGGCGGCCGCCCGGTGGCGTTGCATCCAGGTGATGGCCTGGTCGGCGAGGTCTTCGGTGAGGTGGTAGTCGTCGCGACCCACGTGGGGTTCGATCGGTGTGGTCTGGTCATAGGCCGCCGGTTCCCAGTGCGACGCCTCGGCGCCAATGATGCCGTAGAAGCGATCAAAGCCCATGCTGGTCGGCCAGCGATCGAACGGGCCGGCGGGGCCCTGTTCCCACGACGGGGTGAGATGCCACTTGCCGAAACAGCCGGTGCCATAGCCATGCTGGCGAAGAATCTCGGCCACGCTCGCGGCCTCGATCGGCAACATCGAGTCGTAGCCGGGAAACGAGTTGGCGATCTCGGTGATGCCACCCATGTGCACCCGGTGGTGGTTGCGACCGGTCAGCAGCGAAGCTCGCGTGGGTGAGCACAGCGCGGTGGTGTGGAACCGGTTGAATCGCAAACCGCCTGCCGCCACCTTGTCGAGGCCGGGCATCGGCACCGGGCCGCCGAAAGCCTCGGCCGAACCAAAGCCGACATCGTCGAGCATCACCAACACCACGTTGGGCGCCCCCGCCGGCGGCGAGGGCGACTCGAGCCGGGCGGGGTTGGCGTCGTCGATCAATCGGGCGATGTCGCCCTCGAACGGCGGCGTGGGTCGGGGTAGATCGGCTCGACTCATGGCCGCAGGTCTACCGCCCGAGGCCGCCGTTGTCGATCACCACCGGTGCGAAGACTCGGGGCAGGCTCAGCCCGCGTTGGCAGTAAGCGTGTGTCCGTAGGGGGTGCGGTCGGCATCGGCTCGAAGGCGGATGCTGTCCTGGTAGCGGCGGGTGCCGTCGGGGGCGAGGAAGCGCTCCGGCAACTGGTTCCGGAACTGGGTCTGCCCGTTCTGAGAGCCGACGAACTGGCATTCCTTGCGCATCTGGCGGTTGCACTGCACCAGCCGGTTCATCGAGGTGGTGTCCCAAGCAGCGATGTAATCGGCATGAAGACTCTGGCCCTGGGTGGCGGCCGACGAATCGGACGAGAAGTACCAGTCGCTGCCCTCATCAACATCGAAGAACACGTTGTAGGACAGCTGTGGGATTCGGTAGGGGTGGCTGACCGGACAATCGTTAGCGGTGCCCGCCGTGCCCGAGGCGTAAGAAAGGTGGCTGGTGTTGTTGGCGCTCGAGGTGCGGGGCTGCCCGGCGGCGTTGGTGGCCAAACACACCGGGAAGAGGATCCTCACCTGCAGCTGACGGTCGCCGGCCGGGCCGGAAAACTGCGATGTGAAGTTCCAGGGTCCGGAGTTCTTCACGTTCTGGTTGGCCAGCATCTCCAAGCCGTTCGGCATCCGGCTGATCGTGCTGCGGTCAAAGTTCGCGCTGGAGCCGAAGCTCTTGTAATACGAGATCAGCGACTCCGGGAGCACGACCTCGTCGTCGGCGTTAAACAGCGCCGGCATCCAGTAGGCCGACCGGTTGTTGGTGCCGCCCTCGCACGTGGAGTTGCCCGAGTTCAGCAGCGACGGACCGGTGCTGGAGGCATTGGTCTCGGTGTTGCCCCAGTACATATGGAGATGGGCCGCGCCCGGCTCGCCCGGGAACACCACCGGGTCGTCATGGTTGAAGTGCGAGACCGGGCAGTAGATGCGGGTGCCGTGATCGGCCTCGTCCACCACCGGCGACGAAGTATCCATCTGCGTCGACCGGTCGGTTCCCGAAGTGACCGCCGCCGGACCGCAAGCGGCGGCGAAGCCGATGATCATGGCCACGATGGCCACAACTCTGGCTCGGCCGGCATGGCCGACTGGATTCGGGTGACGCGGCGACGCGGCTGGATGCATTCTCACGATGGGTCTCCTCAGCGGTGCGGCAGGCAACACCACAAACCTGGTAGCGCTTACATCGTACGACCACCGAGCGTGTTCGTCTAGAGGGCTTTCCCACCGTTTCAGGCCAAAACCAGGGTCCCCCCAACCCCGAAATGTCGGAAGAAAACGACAAAGTTTGTCGCATTCTTCCGACATTTCGGTTGGGTTGGTCGGTAGCTACAGGAGTCAGGCGCCCTGGGTGGTGGGCGGCTGCGGGTCGATGTCGAATCGTTCTGCAAGCGAACTTGGTGGCGGCGGAATCTCGGCAGCTTCGGGGCCAAAGAAGATGGTGTAAGCCTCGCCGTCGTTCTGGAACACGGTGCGGGCCAACCGTCGATCGAAGACCTCGGTCGGCGGGCCATCGACAGCCAATGCATTCTCCCAGCGAGCGATACGAAGCACTGCGGCCTCACCGTCACAGCCCACCGCTTCATCAAAGAGAGTGCCGTCAGCCATCTCCAGGCGATCGTCGGTGAGGTCGGCGCCGATCGCATCCATAAACACCCCCAGGGTGGCTGCGCCCTTGGCGAAGGAATCGCTGTGTGGATGGATGTGAATCAGGTTGTCGGGTCCGCCTTGCTGATCGGCGTGGGTATGGATCTGGCCGAGAGACCCAGGTCCATCGACCTGGCCGGGAAGGGCTTCACCACATCCGTGGAAGCCGTAGTCGGCATGCCAATGGTCGCCGAAGGAGACGCCCACCTCCGGATCGAGCTGGCCGCCCTGATCACCTTGGTCGTCAGCACCCTGATCGTCCGGTTCCGGCCGCTCGATCTCATCGTCAGCCGCCAGGTCGTCGGCAACGCCAGATGAGGAGTCCCCGCGAAGCAGCAGGATCGACCCCACCGCCATCAGCACAAAGGCCAGTAGCCCAACGGCGATCAGGCCGATCAGCCAGGCCGGAACGCCCCCCTTGCTCGGAGGTGACGGTGGCGGCATGGGCGGAGGTGACGCCGGTGGTGACGATGGCCATCCGGCGGCGCCAGGGTGAGCGGCCTCATGGTTGGGATAACTCGGCTCGAAGGCCGGGACTGGCTGAGCGCCGGGAGGATGTTGAGGCGCAGCCGGAAATGGTGAAGCGGGCTCGTACCCGCCCGGCGGAGTTGCCGGCGGCGGTGAGTCCGGAGGCGACTGCGGAAACGATGCACCCGGGTCGGGATATCCGGAACCGGCGGTCGGCGGACCGACAGGGGCCGACGGAGGCGGAACGGGCGGAGCCGCCGATGGACCCTGAGGAGCAGGTGGAACGGCGGGAGCGGCATCGCCCGGACGGTCAAGGGCCGGTTTGTGGTTATCGTCCTCGTCCCAGGGTGGGCGAGGTGGAGTGGGCTCAGTGATGTCACTACCTCCATCGAAGGGCCTTGAGATCGCGCTACGTGCGCCACCGGATCAGCTCCATCAACGGTAGTGGCCACCAGCGGTCGACAACGGCCAGCCCAACTCCACCTCGGAGTCTCCGGTGACAGCTCCCGCTCGATGTGATTGTTGGTTGTTCCCACGCGACTGCCATTCAGGATGATCGCAAGGCCACAGTTACTCGCCATCGCTGGGGTCCACCACTCGACCGAGGAAGAGGGGCAGACCGGTCGACACCTCGCGAAGGGCGATCAGGAACGGTCTATCGATCTCCAGCTCGACAACATCGTCCGGCGCCGATGTTGCTTCGCCGAGCACCGCAGTGGCCGCGGCTGCTTCGGTGCCGTCCTCGTCGACGGCGATGAAGGCTTCATGGATAACGTCTTTCACGAACAGATTGGCTCGTGTCGTGATCCCCGAGAAGTCGGCTGCAGCTTCATCAAAGGCGGTGGGCATGCCCATCTCCGAGAGCGCCGCCGGGAGTGAAGCTTGCCGCCGAAACGAAAAGCGGGGCATCCCCAGCGTGACTCGCGGCCGTCGGGTACCGGCATCCACCGCTGCAAAGAGCTCGGCGGAAAGTGATGCTTCCACCTCGTCGAAGCGTCCAGAGTCAGGAACCAGCACCGTCAGCGCCAGATCGCCACCGGGATAGGGCAGGATCACCGCCGCCCATCCATCGCCTTCGTTGTAGGCGAGGGTGGCGCCGAGCTGCATCATCGCCACGTCGACCACACTGCCGTCGATCCGGGTAAAGGGTCGGTCGGTGGTGGCGTCCTTGGAAAACTGATTGGCCCACGGCGCCTTGAAGTAGATGGCGTTGGTGAGCACTAAGGCGGTGTCGGGGCTGAGGCCCCCCGGTGCCAACAGCTCAGGAATCTTGCTGTTGGTTTCGCCCGACACCCACTCGTTGATCGTGAGCCGGGCTTCTTCGGTCTTGTTGTCGAAGTCGAGGGCGTGCATGCCGGCGCCATATTGAGTTGCCAAGAGATCGAGAAAGTCGGCCTCAAACTCCAGACCAAGCTGGCCCCACAGCCGGTTCACGACCGACAGGGCCACGTCGACCTCTTCCCCCAAGTGCTGACGCGGTCCGGCAAGGGACTCGAGTTGCTGATCCAGTGCGTTCCAGGCCTCGTGGGGCATGGACAGATCGTCGAAACGCAGCACCGCATCCATCTCAGCGGCGGTCTCCCCGGCGGCACCAGCACGCGTCATGGCCAAGGCAATAGCCACGCTCACCGGCGACAACAGATGGTTGCCGGGTTCAGCAGCGGTGGCCGCGTACAGGTCGAACCCGAAACTGGTGGTGGCTTCGGCCATCACCCCAGCCAGGGTCGGGTCCGCGGCGACTCGAGTCAGCGTGGAGAAAGCCTCGCTCGGGCCCTCCGCGGGCGGTGGGGTCGGAGCAGCGGAACCATCGTCCGAGCCGGGCGCGGGGTTCGCCGAAGAACCACTCGGATCCGAGTCACCGCACGAGCTGAGCAACAAGGCTCCAAGCGCAGCGAGACCAAGCGAGAGTGCCTGGCGGCGGTCGAGTACATCGAGAGACGGTTGGGGATCAGCGGAGGGGCTCATGCTCATGTGACGCACAACCCAGGCCGCCGGTTCCCAACACCCCGAAATGTCGGAAGAAACGACAAAGTTTGTCGCCCTTTTCCGACATTTCGGGCTCGTTGGGTTTGCTGGGCTTGGGCTAGCGGTTGAACTCTCGGATGACAGTGCCGGCCCTGGTGCCGGTGTGTTGGCCCGCTTCCACGGTGACCTCGCCGTTGACGATGGTGGCGGCGTAGCCGTCGGACTTCACGATGAAGCGACCCTTGTCGTTGGGGAAATCATGCACGTACTCCGGGTAGCGCGGTGCCAGGCCATCGACATCAAACACGTTGATATCGGCGAACCATCCCTTCTGCAGCTGACCCCGTTCCTTGAGCCGGAGTACCTCGGCCGGCATAGAGGTGAGCCGACGCACCGCTTCGCTCACCGAGAAGGCGCCGCGGTCGCGGGCCCAGTGAGCGAGGAAGAAGGTGGGGGTGTCGGCGTCACAGATCTGGCCGACATGGGCACCGGCATCGCCAAGACCGGGCACAACGTGGGGCAGCTGCATGTAGTCGGCCAGGCCCTCGGTGTTGCGGTTGAAGAACCACACGTTAAACAGCTCGCGACCCTCGCTGGCCATCAACCGATCCATCAGATGTTCAACCGGATGCTGGTTGGCCGCTTCGGCCAGGGCGGCCAGCGACCCCTCAAGGGCGCCCTCAACCTGATAGTTCGGGGTGCCATCGGCCGGGTTGCCGAGTGGATGGATGTGGGCCGGGTCGTACCAGGTGCCCTTCTCCACCCCCTCTTCGAGCAACTCGGCCCGAGTGGCGTCGTCCTGGATGGCTTCCCACCGCGCCTGCTGGTTGGGCAGTTCAGCGAGGCGGCCCCAGGCCGGGCTCATCACCGGCATCATCTGAGCCAAACCAACCAACACCCCACCGGGTCGGGTCTGGACCAACGAGTTGATAGTGCGACCCTTGGCCTGCTGAGCCTCAAACCAGGCACCCTGACGGGCCGCCATCTCCGGACCGGCATCGCCGACCCCGCCGCTGAACAGCACATCCACACCGGTGTCGGCGGCCGACTCCAACAGGTCGAACTCCGAAGCGGTCTTGGTAAAGAAGTCGAACACCCCCTGGAACAACCCGCCACCGGCCTCGGCCATGGCCTTACAGATGGCGATGTACTCATCCTTGGGGGCATGGGTTCCGGGCACGTGGCGACCGTCGGGCACCTTGTGCAACAGGATGCGCGAGGTGGAAAAGCCGACGGCGCCATCGTTGATGGCCTCGGCCGCCAGCTCCGCCATCTCGGCCATCTCGGCTTCGGTGGCGGCCTCGTCGGTGAGCGAACGCTCCCCCATCACGTGGTAGCGGGTGGCGCATTGGCCCATCAGCCCCACCATGTTCAGCCCAGGCCGCAACTCGGTGACGGCGTCGAGATACTCGCCGTAGGTGGTCCAGCTCCAGGGCAGGCCACCCATGATGGCCTCGCGAGGGATGTCCTCAACCGACTCCATCATCTCGGCCAGATACTCGCGATTCTCGGGAGCGACCGGGGCAAAGGTGACGCCGCAGTTGCCCATCAGCACGGTGGTGACGCCGTGCCAGCAGCTCGAGGTAAGCATCGGATCCCAGCCCACCTGGGCATCGAGATGGGTGTGGAGATCCACAAAGCCCGGCGTTACAAACTTGCCGACGGCATCGACCTCCCGTTTGGCTTCGGCTCCGTTGAGGTCGCCGATCTCGGTGATGCGATCACCGTCGATGGCCACATCGCCGGCCACCCCGTCGGCGCCGGTGCCGTCGAGCACCGTGCCCCCTCGAATGATCAGATCATGAGCCATAGCTGAACTCCCCAGGTCGCTTGCCGAATCGTCACCTGAAGCCGAGCGTACCGGTGCCGAGCCCAGCCATGTCGACTCAAGCTCGGTCGACCCGACCTGGCCCACAAGCATGATCGACACCACCCAAGACGCGGTTGGGCCCCGGGCTCCACCACTCGGGGAGAGAGTGGTGAAGTCCGGGGCTGCTCCGGGAGAGCTCGCCGGCCGAAGGCGACCGGCCCTTAGCCTCTGGCTGGTACTGGCTAGGCGGCTAGGCGCCGGCTCCCACGCCAATGACGTTTACGTTGCCGTTGTTGCCGCTGCACCGAACCATGCGGGCGTTGCCCGAATAGGTCGCGGCACCGGCCAGGCAGTCACCGAGTACGGCGTGGCCGGCCTCGTTCGGGTGACCCGACTCCTGGCACAGACCCCAGTGCTTGCCACAGGGCTGAGCCAAGCCGAGGTAGGTGGGGATGAAGTTCAGGTTGTCGTTGCGGGGCCAGGTGCGCTGGATCTGATGGGCGCCGTTGCGGAACCACACCGGGTTCGAGAACTTGCCGACCGGACCGCTGTTGTCTTCGCATAGCAGCCCACCGGCAAACGCCTGGCGCACATCCATCATCAAAATGTCGCTGCCGGGATGGGCGCTGCGCACCCGGTTGGCGGCCCGCACCACTGCGGTGTGCAGCGAGTTGGTCACCGTGACCGCAGTGGTGAGCGACCGCTCATGCAGCGGACAGCCGTTGGCGTAGCGCTCACGCGCCAGCCCCTTGAAGCTGCCGTCGGTATCGGTCTTTTGAGTCCCGAAGGGTCCACCGCTGGTCTCGGAGCGCAACGCCGCGGGCAGCGTCGTTGCGAACGGGTTGGTGTAGTTCTGCATCACGATGCGGTACTCGCCCGGGGCGTAACCCTCTTCGGCCATGGCGTCGATCACCGCGCTGACCGCAGTGGAGATGTCTTCGCTGGTTTCGTCCCACTCGGCTGCCGTCGGCATGTCGCTGTTGCGGCAACCATGGCGGTTGGCGATCTGTTGGACCTCGGTCATGTCGAGCTTGTCGTCGCCGATGATGCCCGATGCCGCCAGCAGGGAGATTTGGGCTTCACCGATCGAGTCGGCAGCGTCGATCATGAAAGCGAGGTGACACTTGCCGAGGATACTGCCGAAGGTGGCCCTGGCAGTATTTGCGCCAAGACCGATCATGATCACGTCTACATCGTTTCGCTGGGCGGCGGTCCGAAGCATCTCGATTTGGGCCGCTCGACCGTCCCGGGTCAGCGAGTTAAAGACCACGTCATACGGTGAGCCGCCGGAGCAGGCCAGCTGCCGCTTACGTTCGATGCCGGGGATATCGGCGGCAAAGATCGACGAGTTCCGGCTGCGATGACAGAAGTAGTCGTGGTTCTGGTTCGAGGGCCCATTCGTGGCTGGGCTACCCGCGGCCGGGTTGCGGTACCGGTAGCCGGGGAACGTGGTCAGGTAGTCGTTGAAGCCGTCGCCGACAATGAAGTCCTCGGCGCCTTCGCCACTCACGTAGCTGTCGCCCATGGCCACTGCCATGTCTGGGCGCTGCGTCCGGGACCGCTCACCGGTGAGCTGGGCCGGCGTTAGCGTCCCGGGTACCCGCGTGGCTGGGATGGTGATGCCTGGCTTGGCCGGAATCGTGACCCGTGGCGGGTTGGTTGGGCGGGTTACCGGGGTGCCGGGCTTACGGGCGGTGACCGGAGTGCCGGGGTTGCGGACCGCAGTTGCCGGCGTGGCTGGCTTGCGAACTGCGGTCGCGGGGGTGGCCTGCGGGCGAGCGGTGTTTGGGGTGCGGTTTGGTTGGGCTGACACCGCCGGCACCGTCAGCACGGCCAACAGAAGTCCGACAGCAAGGATGGCAATCGATCGATGCCACCTGACCGGAGAGGCTGAGGTGGCGGCCGAGGCTGGGCGGGGCCGGCCGGGCGTTCGGGCGCGGCGGGGTTGGAGCATGGTTCTTCCCTTCGATTGGTTGTGCGGCAGGCACAGGGCAGGGCGACGCGGAATGCGATCGCCCGGCGACGTCGGACATCGGCCGAGCGCCACCGGCCGACACGCTAGGAGGGCACCGTTACCCAGCGATTATTCGCAGCCCAATTTTCTCTCGGGCTCGGCTCAGTCGGTGTTGGCAGTGCATTCTGCTGTTGACAACGGCAGTCGATGTTGCGAGCGCCGACCGGGGTCAGCTTTCGATGATGACCACGTCAGGGAACGCGGCCAGGTAGGCAAACCAGAAGCTCGACCGCGACGGGAATGCATCTCCCGTCGCCGAATCAATCACCTTGCCGCCGCCACGCCCATCGAGTTCGACCACGATGGAATCGACCACTTCGACCGTGCCCTGGTCCCGGTCCTCCACCGGTACGGCGTAGGCCTGACCCTCGACCTCAATCCCGATCACCAAGGCAGCCGACGGCAGTCGATCATCGGCCAAGGCCTCTTCTTCGACCGGAAACGGCACCTGGCCGGCGTTGACGCGGTCGGCGTAGGAGCCGAACCGGTCCTCGTAGGTGCGACCAAAGCCCTGGTCATCGCTCAAGACCTGAGTATCCGGATGGGCTTCGCGCCAGGCATCCCAGGTGACGGTCTCCGACGGCAGGATGTCCATCGATGCACCGCTGAGCGTGCCGACGATCCCCCGCCCCGCCACCTGCCACCAGTAGCTCTCCGTTTCCCGATCGATCATCACCAGGTCGTTGTTATAGAGCGCGCTGGTATTGCCAAAGTTCAGGGTGCCGGAGAAGTCGGGATGGTCGATGCGGCGATCAAACACCACGCCACTGCGACACAGCGGGCAGTACGTCACCACCAGCGGCAGGCCATCGATCTCCTCGGCGACCAGCTCGTGAAGGTTCAGAACCCGATGGGGATAGGCGAAGGCCTCGCCCGAATCCGGACCGACATAACCGATGACCAGGTCGTCACCATCGAGCCAGCCCGCGTCGGCGGCCGACTGGTAACGGGGCTCGTCGATCGGAGGGATGGCATCCAACAGCCGAGCCACCTGAGCCTCCGAAGCTTCGCTCAACGGAATCGAACCGCCGTCAAAGGTGTCGAAGATGACCTCCTCGAGTCCCACCTCGGCACGAGTCAGGTCGGTGCCACCGATGCGTGTAGGGCCGGCCGGCTCGATGCCGACTGCAGCTTCGTCGCCAGCGTCATCAGCCGCCTGGTCGGCGATGGCTTCAGAAGCACTCGGCTCATCGGTCGAACCGCAGCTACTCAGCACCAAACCGGCCAACGCCAACGATGCCCCAAAGAGCATCGGACGCCACCGGTCTGTTGGTTCGATTCGCATAGCGAACCCAACCCGTTAAACCTGAAACGCCTTCCCGAAACAAGAGTGTCGGCCGTGGCGGGCCCACACTCCCAGGAGAAGTCTCCTAACCGTCGTTGCAGAGCACACAGCCTTCTGTATGCATCAGCGCCTGATGGGTGTCACAAACTTCGCCGACGACATCGGGCATCAATGGCCAATCGGTCTGCGGACGGAGTTGGTCCGGGGTGAGCGACTCGATCAGGTCAACGAGGCCCGATACCGCTTGAGTGACCCACTCGCGGCGGGGCTCGTAGCTGAGCCGGTGCCAGTCATCGCCGAGAATGGCCCGGTCGCACGATCGGAGGAAGAAGGCCTGGTCGATCTCGAATGTGGATTCATCCCAGGGCAAGTCGGCCACATCGAACCCGACCACACCCAGCCCGAGCAGGTTCTGGTCTCGGGCGGCAACGGCCACGGCCAGGCGACGCTGGGTGTCAGTTTCGGCCTCGGCGGTCAGAGCCATGGCCATCAACCCGATCACCACGCTCGTGAGCCCATTGTTCATGTTCACCGGAGCCACCGCGCCGGCCCCAGCACCGTCGTCTCCCCCAGCGTGAATGAGGTTCCCCATAGGCCGACACTAACCCTCAAGCAGCAGCCAGGATAGAGCCAGCAAGCTCCCCACCAAGATCTGTGACGCCCAGCGCGTCAAAAGCAGCGCGCCAGGCGTCACAAAACTTGATTCTGGGAGGCGAGTTCGCGGGATTGGTCCCATGCGGCTACCCGTTGGGTGTCCTCGTAGTCCTCCCAGGCCACGAGGCGACCCCACTGCAACTCCAGAATCGCCACGGCCCGATTGTTGTAGTCATCGATGCCGTCGGGGCCGGGCCGGAAGCTCTTGACCCGCAACCCCACCCGGGTGTTCCACGGCGGGCCGTTCACCAGGATGTCCTCGATCTCGAACTGAACCCCTTCGTCGGTGAAGCGATCAGCGAAAGCCCGACACTCTTCTATCCCCCGATGGGTGGGGTGGCGATCTCGACCCTTTTCGACTGGGCGAAACATCGACGCCCACGAGTTGTCGCCGGGAAAGGCGATCGCCGCATCGGGTCGAGCCAGCTTGAGAAACAGCGATGCGTCGCCACTGTTCAGCTTCCCTACCGAATACCGGATCGCGGCCCGCAACGTGGCTTTGTACATGGCCCACTCCAATCGAATCGATGACTGTTTCCTGTTGATGCCTGGCGATGCTGAAATCCCTTGCTCCGGAAGTCTGGTCCGGGAGTCACCGTCAGGTTTCACCACTAGAACGATCATTCTAGCACCCCTAGAACGATCACTCTAGTCGTCGGCTAGTCTGGAGGGGTGGCCTCCTCAACCCAGCGCGACACCCGGGACCGCATCGTCACCGCCACCGCGGAGCTTTTCCGCATCCACGGCTTCAACGGCACCGGCCTGGCCCAGATCGTGAAGGCCGCGGAAGCGACCACCGGATCGCTGTACCACTTCTTCCCCGGCGGCAAAGAGGAACTGGCCGCCGAGGTGCTCCGAGTGAGCGGCCAGGCCTACCGCGACCTGGTGGTACTGGTTCTCAACGAAGCTCTCAACCCGGCGGCCGCCATGACCGACACCGCCGAAAGCGCAGGCGCAGTGCTCGAGGCCACCGACTTCATCGACCCATGCCCGATCGGCACCATCGCCCGCGAGGTGGCCAGCACCCACGATGAGCTGCGCCGAGTGGCCGAGCAGGTCATGGAAAGCTGGGTGGAAGCGGTCCACGATGACCTCATCGCCGCAGGAGTCGGGCCCGACCGAGCCGCGGTGCTGGCCACCACCGCGGTGGCGGCCATCGAAGGCGGCTTTGTGCTGGCTCGCGCCAACAAGTCAACGGCACCCCTTCTGAAAGTCGGCGAAGGCCTCCGCACGCTTATCGCCACCGAGCTCCCCCACCAAGATCTGTGACGCCCAGCGCG
>CALAML010000114.1 GCA_937925845.1 uncultured Acidimicrobiales bacterium
CAAAGCGCGTCAAACGGTCAAGGCAGCGCTAGCGAGTTGACCGAGTGGAGCGAGGGACGAGCGTCGCACTTCGCCAGAAGTGCGCACGAGACAAAATCCGCAGCGCGGGTCGAGGAGGCCCCCCAGGGGCCGACGGATCCCGCCTGCGGGATTAATCAGCGAAGCGGACTATTCCGGCCAAGGCCAACGGGAACATCACTGCGATGGCTCCGGCGATGGCCACTAGGCCGGGCCAGGTTCCTCCCCACGTGATGCCGGTTTCTACGAATGCCTGTCGGCCGAGGGCGAGGATCTGGGTGACGGGGTTGAGCCGGGCGATGCTGCGAAGTTCGGGCGCCATCACCTCCAGCGGCACCTGTGCCGTCGACAGGAACATGGTCACAAAGATGCCGAGTTGGAACAGTGGCGATGCCCGTGAGGACTTGATGCGAAAGACGATGGCGAGGGCGAAGCAGGCGGCCACGATCGACACGCCCCAACCGGCGATGTAGAGCAGAGCCAGACCGAGGAGTGCTTCGACGATGCCGTCGACGCCATCAAAACGGAGGCCGAGGACCAGCCCGGTGAGAAGCACAACCGTGATCGAGATGGTGGAGCGGAACAGGGCGGAGATGAGGGATCCGAGCAGCACCGAGGATCGCGGCGCCGGAGACAGGAGATACCGGTCGAAGAGTCCCTGCTCGATCTCGTTGGCGGTCACAAACCCCAGAGCCACGCCGGAGAACGCCGCCCCCTGCAGGGCGGTGAAGGGGGTGTACCAGTTGACGATGTTGTCGGTCGGGAAGCCGAGTTGGGTGACGGCACCGAACGCGCCGGTGAAGGTGGCCAGCAGGAAAATTGGGAAAATCAGCATTGGGATGATGACCGCAGGAATGCGAGCGAGGCGGCGGATGCCCCGCTCCCCGAGGGCCAGAGCCACCGCCGCGCCCTGTCGCCACGTTCCCACCGTGTCCCCGCTGTTGATAGGGGTGGAGGTGCCGACGCTCACATCGTCGCCAATCGTCGTTGCAGGGCCAGGTTGCTGAGCGCCACCGCCACAGCCGCGGCTACTCCGGTGACGCCGAGGGCAAGGCCGGCTTGGCCCCAGTCCCACCCGACGATGATGAGGTGGCGGGTCGAGTCAAAGATGACCGATAGCGGGTTGAGGCCAGCCACGAACCGGAACCAGTCGGCCTCGACCAGATCGAGCGGGAAGAAGGCGCTCGAGAGGAATACAAGCACGAAGTAGATCGGGAAGATCCCCTGGAGAGCCTCGACCGAACCGGCCTTGATGGCTCCAGCCACCGCCAGCCCACCGAGGGCGATACAAAGAAGGGCGCCCACGGCCATAAAGACCAGTACTCCGGGCACTCCGGCCCGGATTCGGAAGCCGAACGGGAGCGTCACCAGCACAAACAGCAGGACGCACAGCGCTCCGAGGGTGGCCGCGCCGGCGAGACGGCCCAGCACGATAGCGGTGCGACGAACCGGCGAGAGGAGCAACCGGTCGAAGAACCCACCTTCGATATCGAGCGCCATCTCGTTGCCTGCCGCGGTGCTGGCAAACATTACGGCCTGGAGGGCATTGCCGGGCAGGATGAACTGCAGGTACGAATCGACTTCGGGAAAGCCGGGAAGCTCCACGGAGCGGCCGAGGGTGAAGTTGTTGAGCACCAGGAAGAACATTGGAAAGATGACGGCGGAGAACAGCACCTGCGGTTGTCGAAAGATGTTGTCGATGGCCCGCCGGCTCATAGCCCAGGTATGGGCCCAAAATCCTGAGCCCCGGCCGGATCCGGCCGTTTCGACCAGAGGTTGGGCCGTCATCGGCTCGACCCACCCGGGTCGGGCGTAGCCGAAGGATCGCCATCGGCGGCACCTTCGAGACGTCGACCGGTGGCGTTGGCGAACACGTCGTCGAGTGAGGGAGCGTCGAGCTCCATGTGTTCGACCTCCACCTCGGCTTCATCGAGCGCTCGGATCACTTCGGTGAGTTTCGAAGCGCCACCGACAAGACCGATCGCGACGCGTCCGGTTCGGGCGGGCCGGGTGGGGCCGAAGGCCTCAAGTACCCGCGCCGCCGCATCCATGTGGCTGGAGTCGACGTCGAAACGCAGGGTTGGGTCCCCGACCGCGGCCTTCAGGGCCGCTGGCGACCCCTCGGTCACCAGCTTTCCGCCGTCGATGATGCCGATGCGGTGGGCCAGCTGATCGGCTTCTTCGAGGTACTGCGTGGTGAGCAGGACCGTGGTGCCCACCTCGGTGTTGAGGCGTCGAACCTCATCCCAGAGTCCGACTCGGCTCAGGGGATCGAGGCCGGTGGTCGGCTCATCAAGAAAGAGCACCGGCGGTTCATGGATCAACGACATGGCCAGATCGAGGCGACGCCGCATCCCGCCGGAGTACTCCCCCACTCTTCGGTCGGCGGCGTCGGTGAGACCGACCCGTTCCAGAAGCTCGTCGCGGCGCACCTTCGAGGCTTTCCTCGGCAGCCCGAAGAGGACCGCCTGGAGGTCGAGCAACTCCCGCCCACTCATGATCGGGTCGATAGCCGCGTCCTGGAGGGCGACGCCGATAGACCGTCGAACCTTGGCCGGCTCCTTCACGATGTCGTGCCCGGCCACCATCGCCGTGCCTTCGCTGGGGCGCAAGAGGGTTGTCAACATTCGAACCGTGGTCGACTTCCCGGCCCCGTTGGGACCCAGAAATCCGTAGACCTCGCCTTGGTTCACGGTGAGATCCACACCATCGACCGCGACCAGGTCACCGAAGCGCCGGACCAACCCTCGGGCTGCGATCGGGTAGTCGGTCAGGGGTCGAGGATCGGTCGTTGCAATCAAAGAACTGTCGCTCTCACTGCCACTTTGTCCCAAGGGGCCAAGCTAGCAGCCGTGGGTCAGAAACGACCATGTCCGCGGCA
>CALAML010000115.1 GCA_937925845.1 uncultured Acidimicrobiales bacterium
TGGACCCCGCCCCATACCTGGGCACTGGCCATGAAGTACAAGGACGACTACTCCGCAGCCGATGTTCCGATGCTCCCGTCGGTGGCCACGTTCCGAAACACCTCCACCCAGATCGTGATCTACACCGTTGTGCTCTGGGCCGTAACCCTGATCTTCGGCCCGGTCGCCGAGATGGGCCTTCTCTACAACATCGCAGCAGTGGCGCTGGGGGCAGCGTTCCTTGGTTTGGCGGTGCAGCTGCGGCGGTCGAACAGCGAAGCCAAGGCCATGCGACTGTTCTCGTACTCGATCACCTACATCACGCTGCTCTTTGGTGCGATGGCCGTCGACCAATTACTGGTTCACGGCCTATGACCAACTACGCTTGTGCATTCATTCACGTTTCCCCTTTTACGGGTGTAGAATCCCGTGATTCTGCCGACAAGGCCCACCAACCACCGTCGGTGTGCAATCTGCGCCGTCAATTCCCACCCGGGCCCGCGTAAATCGGAGTTGTTTTCACCCCAGTTTGTTCAGAGTCCGGACCAGCATTGAAGATGAATCCGACTGGATCGGTCCACGCTCCCGAGTTGCCAACAAGAAGAACGTCTCATCGCAATGACCAACACTGATCAGCCGCCGAGGAATTCCGACGACGTGCAGGGCGAGACCATCGCTGACCTGCTCGGGAGCGGAGACCACAAGTCGCTTGGCCGTCTCTATGTGATCGCATCGATCACCTTCCTGGTTGGGGCCATGGTGGTGGGCGTGCTCTACGGCATCGAGCGCATGGATACTGCGGATGATCTGTTCATCGCCGCCAACCTCACCCAACTCTTCGCCAGCTACCGCATGGGCCTGTTGCTGTTGGTGGCCCTGCCCCTCGCCCTTGGCCTCGGCACCTTTATCGTGCCGCTGCAGGTCGGAGCGTCGACCATTGCCTTTCCCCGGGCCGCAGCCGCCGCCTTCTGGGGTTGGTTGATCTCGGCCGGTCTTATGATCGCCGCCTTTGGCATCGAGGGTGGCCCCGACGGCATCAGCAGTGACGGCGTCGACCTCTGGGCTCTTGCCACCATCGGCGTAGCCGCCTCGCTCACCCTCGGCGTGATCTGCGTGGTCACCACGGTGCTGGGTCTTCGAGTCAACGGACTGCATCTGGTTCGGGTGCCGGCTTTCTCGTGGTCGATGCTGGTGGCCGGGACCCTCTGGATCCTCACTCTGCCGGTGCTGGCGGTGAACCTCGGACTGATCTGGCTTGATCACAGTCATGGCAACACCATGTTTGGCCAATCCGGTTCCCACTACAGCCAAGTTGCGTGGATCTTTACCCAGCCCGCCCTCTACATCGCCGCCATCCCGGTGCTCGGCATCGTCGCCGACATGATCCCGGTCGCCAGTCGCGGCGTACAAAAAGGCCACGGCGTAGTGCTCGGAGCCATCGGCGCTTTCGGTGCGCTCAGCTTCGGCGCCTGGGTCCAACCGGCCTTCAGCGGCCCGGTCACCGAGCGCTTCCTCTTTATCGTGATGCCCTTCGCCATCTTCCTCACCGTCCTGGTGCTCTTCGGCGGCTTTGCGGCAACCGCCTTCAAGAACAAGCCAAAGGGTTTCGCACCATTGGTCGCGGCCACCCTCGGCCTATTGGCCATCGAGATCGGCCTGATTCTGGGCATGCTGCATGTCATCGACCCGCTTGACCTGCTCGGCACCAGCTTCGCCACCGGCCAGATGAACCTGGTGCTGATCGGCTCGGTCATCGGTCTGATCGGCGGGCTTCAGTACTGGGGGCCAAAGATGTTTGGCACCAAGTCCGGTAACGGTGCCCTCGGTGCCGCCGCTGGTCTGGCGTTCATCGGTGCCCTCCTCGCTGGCATCGCCGATGTGGTCTCGGGCTTTGCCGGCCAACCCGACGGCGTGATCAACGTCGAGCTCACCGGAGACCTGGTCGACAACGTCGACACCGTTGAGCTGATGAACCTGCTCTCGATGGTTGGTATCGCCATCGTGGCCGTGGCCTCGCTCGGCATGCTCTTCGCAGTGATGGGCCTGGCCTCCAACCGCACCTTCGACGTCGAAGACAACCCGTGGGGCGGCAACACCCTCGAATGGGCCACCACCTCGCCGCCACCGTTCGGCAACTTCACCTCGATTCCCGAAGTCACCTCGGCTGCCCCCCTCTTCGAAGCCCCCGAGGGCGAACTCGAAGCGGCCGAAGCCGAAGAGGAGCTGGTCGGATGACCAATCCAAGTATCCCCGCCCTTCCTCCAGCGCCGCTCCCAGCCCGGCCACGGGTCACCACCATCGGCACCGTGCTTGCCGCCGGTGCGGTGGTGATGATGTTTGCCGCGCTGCTCGGGATCTACACCGGTGTGCGCAGCGACGAGATCGCCTCGGTGACCGAAGAAACGCAGAATGACATCTGCCTCGGATTCCTCGAATCCAATCCCGGCCTCGGCGATCGGGTCGGCGCTTCCGGCAACGACGGCCCGGGCTGCATCGCCGCCATGCGAACCGCGGCGATCAACGAGGGACCATGCAACCCCACCACCGGCATCCCCGATCCCGACCCGGAGCGAGAGGCCCGATACAACCTCACCGATGACCAGGTCCCAGCGTGCGGGGTGCTGCACTTTGTCGACGACCCCGAAATCTCCGGTAGCGGTTGGTTGCCAAGCGGAACCGTCATCCCCCTCACCCCGGGCTCGATGGGCATGGTCACGCTGTTGATGTCGCTCGGCACCGTTGTGTGGGCCGTCTGGGCCGCCCGTAACAACGTCAAAGGTCAAACCTATGCCGCCATCGGCATCACGGTCATGCTCGGGTTGGCCTACGCCAACCAGATCGCCTCCCTCTATTCGCAGATGGGTTTGGTGCTGAACGAGACCCGTCAGGCGGTCCTGATCTATGCGGTAACCGGCGGTCACCTGATCCTCGTCGGGGTGTCGCTGCTCTTCCTTGTCCTCACTGGCATCCGCGCTGTCGGCGGCCAGATTTCTGGCCGCGACAGTGAGGCCCTGAGTGCGGCTGCTCTGTTCTGGTTTGTCACCGTCGGCATCTTCGCCGTCATCTGGTTCACGGTCCTCGTCACCAAGTAAGCGATTCGATCATGATCACAACTGGTTCCAAGTTCTATTTCGGCGTCGCCGGGCTGGCCTATGTGGCTGCGCTCATCTTCGGTCTGTCCACCGGCGGCCACCTCTGGGGTGTCCTGTCGTTTGGCTACAAGGGGGGTGTTGGTGACCACATCGGTTACAGCATCCTGATCGGGCTGTCCGCCGCTGCCTTTCTCATCGGTTGTGTCGTTGTGGCCTTCCGCGACGCCGATGCCGATGTTGTGGCCACCGTCGCCGGAACCGAGAGCGTTCCCGAGGTCCACCCGCCCCGTAACGCCAGCTTCTGGCCTGTCGTAGCCGCCTTTGCCGGCGGACTCATGATCCTCGGCCTGGCCACCAGCCCGATCCTCTTTGTGGCCGGAGCCATCATTGCGGTCATCGCCGCCCTCGAATGGACCCTCACCGCCTGGGCCGACCGAGCCACCGGCGACCCGGAAGTCAACTCCATGGTCCGCGACCGGCTGATGAAACCACTCGAAGTGCCGATGATGGCCGCCGCCGGCATCGGCATCATCGTGTTGGCCTTCTCCCGAATCCTCCTGGCCGTTTCCAAGACCGGCTCGGTCGTGGTCGGACTGGTCTTTGGCGTGCTGATCGTGGCCGCCGGCTTTGCCGTGGCCTACCGGCCCCACATCGGCCGTACCCTCGTCACCAGCGTCATCGCCTTCTTTGCCATCACCATTCTTGGCGCCGGTATCTACGGTGCGGCCCAGGGCGAGCGTGACTTCGAGATTCACGGCGAGCACGGCGAAGAGGGCGAGCACGGCGGCGAAGATGGCGAACACGGTGAAGACGGCGAACACAGCGACGATGAAGAGCACGGTGACGAGTCCGAAGAAGGACTTGGCACGTCATCGGAGCTCACCGGAGTGAGCCGATGAAGC
>CALAML010000116.1 GCA_937925845.1 uncultured Acidimicrobiales bacterium
GGTCGTCGCCTCGAACCACGCTGTGGGGCCCGTATGAGCGTCCAGTTCGGTGAAGTTGCCTCGGTCGAGCATCTCAGCCCGAGCATGATTCGGATCGTGCTGACCGGCGGCACGCTCGATTCGTTCGAGCCCACTGCGGCAACCGACGGGTACATCAACGCCCAGTTTGTACCCGCCGGTTCGCCGGTCACGGTGCCGTTCGACAAGAGCGATCTTGACGGTTTGCCGGCCGAGCATCGGCCGCGTCCTCGGCGGTACACCATCCGACGGTGGGATCCGGTTTCTCGGGCGCTCACCATCGACTTTGTCGCCCATGGCGACACCGGGTATGCCGGGAACTGGGCTCAGCGGGCTCAACCGGGCGACCGGCTACAGTTCGCTGGTCCGGGCGGGTCCTATCAACCATCGGCCACAGTCGATTGGCATCTCTTGGCTGGTGACGAAAGCGCCCTTGGTGCCATCGGTGCCTCGTTGGAACGCCTTCCATCCGATGCTCGGGCGGAGGTCTTTGTTGCTGTAGACGGTCCTGAAGATGAGATCGAACTGCCCACGCCCGCGGCGGCAACGGTCACCTGGCTGCATCGGAAAGCGGCCTCTGATCCTGAGAAGCTGCTTGCTTCGGCGGTGCGGTCTGCGGTGTTTCCGACCGGGACGTTCGACGTCTTTGTCCACGGCGAAGCCAAGGAGACCCGTGCGGTGCGGGATCATCTCATCAACGATCGAGGCGTCGACCCGGACACTGCGTCGATTTCTCCGTACTGGCGTCGCCGTCACACCGACGAGTCCTGGCGGGCGGTGAAGAGCGAATGGTTGACCGCTCCCGAGCTGGCGTCGACGGCGTCATAAGGCAGGTCGGCATCGTCGGCAGTGTGAGTAGAGGCCGACGATGCTGGGCCGAGCCCGTGTAGACGATGTTCTGGTAGGACGCTCTTCTAGAAGTTGGTGCTTGAGGTGGTGAGCGGCTGGGTGGCCTGGGCTGCCCAGGTTGGGGTCCAGACGTCGGGGTTGAGGTTGGGTGACCAGAACGATGTGACTTCGGTGGCGGTGAACGTGGCTGCGAAACCGTTGTCGGGGTCGGTGTTGGGGAGTCGTTCGTTGAAGTGGACCCCGCCCGCTCCGAAGTAGGAGCCGTCACCCCAGCACTCGTCGTCGGGCGGGTTGGTGTCGTCGAGGAACACCTGAGCGCTCGGTGCGTTGAAGCTGGAGGTGACGTCAAAGGTGCGGGTCAGATAGCCCTGGTTGCCGTGGGCGTAGAACCAGTCGGGGGTCGCCGCTGGCACCGAGTCGGGGGCGCCGTCGATGGTCACCGCGCTGGCCATGGTGGAGCTTCGATAGTTCATGCCGATTGCGCTGGCGTTGAGGTCGAGGAACGACATGATTCCGGGGATCGAATGAACTCGTAGATCGGTGATGCTCTCGTAGCGGGTGTCGTAGAAGATCTCGGTGCGTTGGGTGAGCGGTCCGCTGTTGGCCCCGATGTAGGAACGGATAGCCCGGACCGGTCCGTCGATGTTGGCGGCAAAGGCGCCGTGGGCGTTGGCAAAGGTCTGGTTGGAGCG
This sequence comes from uncultured Acidimicrobiales bacterium, assembly GCA_937925845.1. GTDB lineage: Bacteria > Actinomycetota > Acidimicrobiia > Acidimicrobiales > CALAML01 > CALAML01. The sequence goes on from CALAML010000116.1 coordinate 1,560, forward strand.
CCCGCAAAAGTTGAGGGCGAACTGGCTCTTGTGGCCATCGAGAATGTCGCCCTGGCCGAGATCGAGGTCGACGGTGAACCAGCGGTCACTCAGGCCCATCGAGTACGTGTCGGTGGTGACGGTGGACGACTCCGGGTTGGGTCCATCGGCCCGCTTGTAGTTGGGACGGTAGCTGCCGCTGTCGAGCACGAAATGGTAGTCGACCAGGTCGAGCCCGGCTGACGGATCAACGCCCGCGCCACCGTAGAACAGGTAGACGTAGCCGGGGTCGCCGCCGTCGGGATCACTGAGCACAATCTCTTTGCCCAGTCCTCCGATGGCCGGGCTTGGGTGGACGGTGCCTGCGGGAGCCCGGGGCCCGGCGTCGCGGGCCATAAACACCAACTCGTCGTTGGCGTCGAAGGTGGGGTCAGGGTCGGCACCCACCCAGGTGTTGGGGTCGGAGTACTGCAGAGCGGTGGTGCCGGTCGGGCTGGTGCCGTAGACGGTGCCGACGGCGCCGGACTGGGAGTTTGTGCTCGGTCGCGAGCCGAAGTCGACAACGTGTCGTTCATCTATCTGCACCGCGATCTGGACCCAGGACCCACCGTCGCCGTCCCAGCGATAGGCGAGGGCGCGGGCCGGGTTGAGGTTCAGATTGGCCACGCCGACATCAGCGGCGGTCATCACCACGGGGCTGTCGACCCGGTCGGAAAATGGGGCATAGGAGTAGTTGCACGCAGCCGCCAGTACGGCGATGGCGCCGCCCACCAGGAGCGTGAGCATCCACCGCTGGTACTTCGGCACCGCGTGCTTTTCCCGCACCCGCCTGCGTCGTTGCTGATGTCCCCAAGTAAGAAGCGCCACGAGCCAAATCTAGCAAGAGCGCGGTGAGCGATGTTCATTCGCAGCGACCACGGCCGAAGGTCGATGGGTCCGGGGGATACATCCCCTGTCCATCCGAAAGAAACGCTGGGAATCTTTAGGAGGCGGCGTTGGCCTCGGGTCGGGCTCGCCAAGGGTTCAACGGGAACCGATACGAGGAGGAGACCATCATGCGGAGAGCCTTTTTCGCTGTGCTACTAGCTGCGATCACCAGCATCGGCATCGCCACGTTGGGGGCCACCGCCGCCTCCGCGGCGCCGCAGCTGCTGGAACCGGGTGTCCCTCCGGGGGCGGTATTGGACAAGGCCGACGGTCCGATCCGGATCTCCGGCTTGGCCTCATTCGACACCGACCAGGTGCTGGTGGCGATTCGCAACAACGCCAACAATCGGTGGTGGCATCCGAAAACCTGCAGCGGCATTGCCCGTTGCGATGTGGGCACGTTCCAGCCGCAGTGGAAGCGTTCGCCAGCCGAAATGGGCAACAGCGAAGACCTTCGCTCCTATCGGTTCTTTGCCGATCTTCCGCCAGGCAACTATCAGCTGGGCCTGCGACCCGTCGCCGCGAACGGAACGGTTTTCCCTGGCTCCTGGTATGGCTTCCGGGTCATCAACAGTCAACCCTACGAGCGCGCCGGGGCTACCCCGGATGCCAACGCCACGGTGAACCAAGGCTTGGTAACCATCACCAGCAGCCACCCCTTTGGGTCCCCGATTTCGGCCGACGGGCCGGGGTCGGCACGAATCGCATTGAGGCGGCTGAGTGACAACCGTTGGCTCCGTGGCAACGGCAACTTCCAGCCGGGTTACCACGTGCAGAACTTCGACATCGAGGCCTTTGGTCCGTTCTCCTTTAACGCACGTAAGAAGGTCAACCTGGCTCCCGGCAGGTACGGGTATTGGATTGAGCACTACGACGAACAGGACGTGAAATACTCCACCCGTTGGGCCACCTTCACCGTGAAGTCATGTTCGAACCGCTGCGCCAATGTGGGAGCGACGGTTTCGTTGGAGCTCAGCGCCGACGGGCTCTGCTATTCGGTCGCCACCAGCACCTTCCGCGACGGCGGTACTGTCCGTTTGGCCATCAAGAGCAAGGCCACGGGTCAATGGCTCCAGCCCGGACCGAACGGTTTCGTTGACCCCAACAACCCCACCTTCGGTTCGTGGAAGCTCTTCAACGCCAGCCTCGGTCAGATCATCCAAAGCGATCCCAACGTAGGCATCTCGTGTCTGTTTGAGGACCCGATCGCTCTGCCCTCGGGCGACTACTTCATGGGCGTCAACCCCTTCGATACTGCCGGCAACGTTGGCCCCGGCCAATGGCTGCCCTTCACCATTCCGTAAGCGCGGCTGGCGCGGCGATCAACTCCATACCGAGCGATGTCGCTGGCCACCCCCGGTCGGCGACATTGCTCTTTTGGGATTCGGGGGTGAGTTCTAGCCGGCTTCGCCGGCCTGGGTTCTCCAGCCCTGGGGAGTCTTGGGAAATCGTGGATCGGCTTCCCAGGGGATCACATCGCTGGTTGCAGCGAGGTGCTCAAAGAGCATCGACCGCAGCTCGGCGCGAACCTGCGGGTGCTTCGGGTCGTTGACCACGTTCCTGGTTTCGTTGGGATCAGCGATTCGATCGTAGAGTTCGTCGGACTCCTCCGAGCGCCACACGTAGCTCCAGTCAGTGGTGCGGACACAGAGGGCCAGGCCGACCAGCTCGGGCTGTTCGTTTTGCAGTCGGGTTTTCGGCTCGTAGGGCCCGCCGCCGGTCTCGAGCAGGTCAACATCGCCCAGGCGAAAGCCGCCCTCGGTGAAGGCGAACTCCCGCACCGACCGGTTGGCGTCGTCGAGGAGCGGCACCAGGCTCCTGCCGAAGTGGGTGTGGGCCGCTTCTATCTCCGCCAGCTCGACGACTGTGGCCAACACGTCGATGGTCTCGACCGGCGAGGTCACCACCCCGCCCTCGGGTCGACCAGGCATAGCCACGATCAACGGGTTGCGGGTGATCTGGGGGTCGAGAGCGGAGGGCCACTTCTCCACCAGCCCGTAATCGCCGAGGTACTCGCCATGGTCGCTGCAAAAGACCCAGCCGGTGGAGTCGGCCTGCCCTGCCGTATCGACCGCGGCCATCACCCGACGGAGATGGTCGTCGACCCGCGACACCATGGCGTCATAGGTCGCCACGATCTCGGCGAGATCGCCGGCAGACAGTTCGTCCCAGCCGTAGATGCTCCGGTAGGCCTCGATGAAGCCCGCCTTGCCGACTGCGGCGTCCGGGCCAAGCGGCGTCCGGCGATCGGCGCGGTCATGGAGTGAGAACCACGGTTCGGGGGCGGTGAACGGAACATGAGGGAAAAACAGTGGCACCCACAACGCCCAGGGTTCGTCGGTCGGGGCCCCTTCGGCAATCCATGTTTCCGCGGTGCGAACGGTTGCTTCGTCGCCGTCAACGAACGGTTCGTGGTGCTGGGCGCCATACCAGAACGCCCGGGTAAGAGGGTCGTCGGCCGGGCGGGCCGGGGTCCATCCGGCGATCACGTCGGCCTGATCGGGTTTGTCGATCCAACCGCAGAAATCGGTGGAGGCTTCGGTCACTCCGGGAGCGAACACATCGCCTCGGTTGCCGGCCATGGCCACCTTGTAGCCGGCGCTGCGGAGCATGGCGAGCAGGTTCGGTTCCCATGGCTTGAGCAGGTTGTCGAGGGTTCGATGGCCCGCGGTATGGGGATACCAGCCGGTCATAAACGAAACCCGACTCGGCCCACACACCGGATGCTGCACCCAGGCATCGTCGAACCGCGTCCCGCGGGCGGCCAGCGCGTCGATAGTGGGGGTGAGGGCTTGAGCATTTCCGAAACAGCCGAGCGCATCAGCCCGCAACTGGTCGGCCATAAAGATCACGATGTTCGGCCGCTTGCCCACGCTTGACCCCCCGTTGCCACCAACGACCTCCACCCTAGAGCTACCGTTGACTCATGTCAGAAACCGCGCCGCGGCGCCGCGCCGGGGGCAGGGCGGCCCGGGTAGCTAAGCGCCAGGCCCCGCCGACTGAGGCCGAAAAAGCGGTGCGTCCGGGTTTGGCTGGCGGTGCCTACCGGCCGCTGACCGACTCGGACATGACGTCGATCTACGAGACTGCGATCCACCTGCTTGAAGAGGTGGGCATGGCGCTGGCCATCCCCGAGTTTGTCGAGGTGGTAACTGCGGCCGGCGGTCACGTTGATGACAACGGCCGTCTTCGTTACCCGCGCGGTGCGGTCGAGACCGCCATCGCCACCGCTCCCAAAGAGTTCGTGTGGCATGCCCTGGATGAGTCGAAGAGCCTCGACGTTTCGGCCGACAAGGTGTACTTCGGTACCGGCGGCGCCGCGGTGCTGATGCACGATCACGGCGCCAGCGACTTTCGCGAGTCGACCCTTGCCGATCTCTATTCGATCAGCCGGCTCTACGACACCCTTGACCACATCCATTTCTTTATCCGTCCGGTGGTGGCCCGCGACATCGACGACCCGTACCTGCTCGACATCAACACCGCCTACGCGGTGGTGGCGGGAACCTCCAAGCCGGTGGGTAGCGCCTACTTCAGCCCTCAGGCGGTGGCCGATTCGGTCGAGATGTTTGACTACCTCCTTGGTGGTCCCGGTGAGTTCGCCAAACGGCCCTTTGTGCTGGCCAACAACACCTTTGTGGTTCCGCCGTTGCGGTATGCCGAGGAGTCGGCCGAGGTGATGGTGGCCCAGGTTCGCGCCGGGATGCCGATCTGTTTGTTGTCTGCCGGCCAGGCGGGAGCCACATCACCGGCGGCGCTAGCCGGTTCGCTGACCCAGGCGCTGGCCGAGTGTCTGGCCGGGCTCACCAACGTGCAGTTGATGATGCCGGGCCACCCCTGTGTGATGGGTTTGTGGCCCTTCGTCTCGGATCTTCGCACCGGGGCCATGAGCGGTGGCAGCGGCGAAGAAGCAGTGATGAATGCCGCCGCGGCCCAGTTGGCCAATTGGCTCGGGCTGCCGTCGGGGGTGGCTGCCGGTATGAGCGATTCGAAACTGCCCGATATGCAGGCTGGTCATGAAAAGGCGTTGACGGTCGGCCTGGCCGGTCAGGCCGGTGCCAATCTGGTGTACGAGTCAGCCGGGATGTTGGCCTCGATTCTGGCCTTTTCGTTGGAGGCGATGGTGGTCGACAACGACATGCTTGGCGCCATCAACCGCACCATCCGCGGTATCGAGGTCAGCACCGAGACGCTGTCGGTGGATGTGATCAAGCAGGTGATTGACGGTGCCGGGCACTTCCTGGGTAGCGACCAAACCCTGTCGATCATGCAGTCGGAATACATCTATCCGCTGGTCGGTGATCGCTTGAGCCCCGGAGATTGGATCGAGGCGGGAGCGGTGTCGGCAATCGATCGGGCCCACGACTATGTAGTGGAGACCCTGGCGTCGCATCGACCCGTGCACATCTCATCCGAGGTCGACGCTGCGATCCGGAACCGTTTCGATATTCGGCTCGATCCGCTGGTGTAGGTAGATGGTTGCCCTCAGCTGTGATCGGTCGGGCCAAGTCTCCTGGGACCGTCCTAAGCTCGCGGCGTGACCACCAACGCTGATCTCACGTCTTACTACCGGACCCTGCGCCATCGTTGCACCGAGCTGGGTCGGTCGCTGACCGCCGAGCAGGCGGCCACGATGTCGCCATGTTGTCCGGAGTGGAGTGTGAAGGACCTTTTTGCCCACCTGGTGGGGGTGCCGGTGGACGTCCTTGAGGGGAACCTGGAGGGTGCGGCCACCGCGGCCTGGGCCGACGGTCATGTGGAGCGGCGCGGCGATGACTCGTTGGCGCAGATTCTTGATGAGTGGGATGAAGCCGGCCCCCGGGTGGAGGCGCTGTTGGAAGTGGCAGCGCTCGACATCGATCCTCGCTTCTTTCTGGATTGCTGGACCCATGAGTGGGATATCCGCCAGGCGCTGGGTTTGGCCGCCGAACCCGACATGGACATCCCGAACCATCTACTGGCCCGTTCGGTGGAGATGCTCACGGAGATGAAAGCCGACGGCGGCTTCGACCCGGTCACGCTGGTGGTCGCTACTCCCGACGGCGAGCAGCGATTGGTGTTGGGCGACGCGGGTCAAGAGGTGGCTGGCGAGGTGCCGCTTTCGACCTTTGACTACTGCCGGGTGCTGGTTGGTCGAAGAAGTGCCGCCCAGATCAAGGCCCTGAGTCCGGTGGCCAACCCCGACCAGCTGGTGGTGTTCAGCCCGGCGGCAACAGACATTACCGATCCGGCTCAGCTGGGTTAACCCAGCGGGCTCACCGGCGGATCTGGTCCGGTTGACCAGCCACGGGTGTTCGTGCGGTAAGGCTCAGGCTCCGGTTTTCGCTTTCATGGCGCCGATGGTGCTCAACAGGATCCGGGCATCGGTGCGGGCCGAGACCTCATCGAGGTATTCCACGTCGAGGTGCATGTTCTTGTGAAGCAGCTCGTGGCGGAATTCTGAGATCTGCCAGGCACCGGTGATGCCGGGCTTCACCAGGTGGCGGTTGTGGTCCCACAGGTCATACTGGTCAGCGACCGTGCACAGCTCCGGTCGGGGTCCGATCAGGCTCATGTGGCCCAGCGCCACGTTGATCAGCTGCGGGAGTTCGTCGACGCTGGTGCGGCGCAGCATGCGACCGAAGGGCGAGTGCCGGGGATCGTCGTCGCTCTTGTGTACCCGTCGGCGGTCGACGCCGGCGAAGGGGCCGGAGACGGTGCGGCGCTCAGGGTCCATGGAGCGGAACTTGATGATGTTGAAGGTTTTGCCACCACGGCCAACTCGGGGCTGGCGGTAGATCACGCCGGGGCCAAGCTTGAAGCGAACTGCGACGGCGACCGCAAGAAGGAGTGGCGAGAGCACCACCAGTGCGGAGATGGCGGCGATCCGATCGAAGCAGGGCTTGACGAGTCGTACATAGAGCGAGTCGACCCGCTCATAGGAGGCCGCCGGCGGTGGATCTTCCACCAGTCGAAGGCCCGCTGGCGCCGTGGTTTCGGGCAAGGGATGGAGTGGCTGCACGGGAGAGTGCTGCGCTTGGGGGTTGATCATCGGAGTTCGGACCTCATCGGTCACCTGATAGTCGCGCTGGTCGGTCGTCATTGTTGTTCGCCTGACCCCAAGATCAACTGAGTCATACCACCCATGGGGCGGCAACAAAGGGGAATCGGGCCTGATCCCCTTGTTCTCCAGTTGGCAAGTTTGTGCACCGACACACTCCGAATGGCGGGCTACTCCGACGGTTTGGGCGAGAATCCAGCCCTTCGACCAAGCCGAGGAAGCAACGTGAATTGGTAAAGGCGATCGCCTTCTGTGGCGCCGAAAATTGCGAGCCAAAGCAACGCAGCGTGGGCCAGCGGCCACCGTAGTCGGCGGACAGCCTGCCGTTGGGGATGGCACGAGATTTTCCGAGAGATATGAGACCTACCGAGGAATGTTCGAAGTTTGGCGGCTGGGCTCGGGGTCCGAGAGGGGCGGGGCGGTTGCCGGGGCTGACCGGTTCGAGCTGTGGCACTCTGTCGGCGGGGGAACAGATCGCCGTTCTGAACCTCGCTATGTTTTGAACATCAACCATGCCGGGGGGCGACATCTCGCCGTCCGGCCAATCACACGGTCCATCGTGGTCCGTTTTAAGGGAAGGCAACACATATGGCAGTTCACGGTGAACTCGGAAAATACAACGAGATTCAGGGTGCGGAGTACCAATTCTCGCTCCAGAACTCGAAACTACTGAAGGTCGACCTTCGCCATGGTCCGGTTGAAGCCAAAACCGGCGCCATGGTCGCGTATCAGGGTGATGCCACCTTTGAGAACAAGGGCTCAGGTGGCATGAGCAAGATGCTCAAGAAGGCCGCGACCGGCGAGGGCGTCGACATGATGCACGTCGAGGGCAGTGGAGAGGTGTTTCTCGCCGACCAGGCCCACGATGTGTTGAGCCTCTATCTCGAAAACGACATGATCAGCGTGAGCGGCAACAACATCCTGGCCTTTTCGTCCACCATCCAGTGGGACATCAAGTCGGTGGGCGGCGGTATGGCTGGTCTCGCCGCCGGTGGCCTCTTTAACGTGGTGCTCCAGGGCACCGGCTTCGTGGCCGTGACCACCGATGGCCCGCCGGTGCTGCTTGATGTGGCCAGCGCACCGACCTTCGCTGACCCCCAGGCCGCGGTGATGTGGTCGGCCGGGGTAACCATGTCGATCAAGAAAGACACCACCGGCGGCCTCAAGTCGCTGGCCCGGGGCGGATCAGGCGAAACCATCCAGATGGGCTTCGGTGGCGAAGGCTTTGTGTTGGTCCAGCCATCTGAAGGCCACGTCTTTGGTGCTGGGGGCGGTGGCAGCACCGGCGGCGGCATGCTCGGTCAGGTGCTCGGCGGCTAGTCAAAGCTGCGTTGTAGTCAGAGCTGCGTTTGAAGGGTTCGACTCCGGTTGGTTTGGCGAGCCTGTGTCCGCGATCACGATGCAGGCTCGCCCGAAGCCGCTCGCGCTGACGTCTCTTCCGCGGCGGCAGGCCGGATTTTGCCATCAAACCTAACGTCCATCTCAACGCTGCGTCGGCGCCCGCAGGCCCGGAAGGATCGTCCCCACTGGTGCGTTTGTGCTGAAGAGTTCCCGATCTGAGCCGACCACATAGGGTAGGGGCGGATCGAGGGCGCCGCTGACGAAGGGCCGGTTGACGAGTGGTCGAACACGACGAAGTGTCGAAGTTGTTGGAGGCTTGGGCCGCACAACCGGACCCGGCCGATAGCCCCCGCCGCGAGATCCTTGAGTTTGCCGAGGTGTTCCTCAAGGTTGCTGCCGGTAGTGACCTGAGCGCCCAGCCAGCCGATCGGGTTGCTGCCGCCATCGTTTCGTTGTTTGAACAGATGCGCCAGCGCCCTCTCGACCAAGCCCGGGTGCGGGTTGGCTCACTGGAGTTGGCGAATCCGGATAACGATGACGCTGGGACCAATCCAGCGGCCGGCACGGTGATCGACCTGGTCGTGGACGACTGCGACTACATCATCGAGTCGGTGCTGCTCACCCTTCGCCGCTTCGGCTGCAACGTGCAGTCGATGATGAACGCGGTGGTCGGCGTCGCTCGCGACCCCCAGGGTGCGCTCGTCGATTTTGCCGCCGCCCCCGGCGCCGCCGCTCGGCCCGGCTCACCGGCTGCTGCCGGCGATCATCGTCGAGAGTCAGTGGTCCATATCGTGATCGACCCGATCGCTGATGCGGCCCGGCGAGGCGATCTTGAGCTTGCCCTCAGCCAGGCCCTCGATTCAGTGTTGGTGGTTTCGACTACTTGGCCCGAGATGCGCCAGCGGCTGTTGGCCGCAGCCGCGGCGCTGGCACCGAGTGATCCGCTCGGCGGTCAGCTGCTCACCTGGTTCGCCAAAGACAACTTTCTCTTCTTTGGCGCCTGCTCACCCGACCCCGATGTCGCCGACATCGGTCTGTGTGGTCTGTCGGACTGGAAGCCGCTGCCGCTGATCGAGCAGCCTCATCCTGGGGTGATGATCGTCGAGTCGAAGCGTCGGGCCACCGTGCATCGGGCTGCGCCGCTGATGCGCATTGTGGTGTGGATTCCAGACGACGGGACGGGATCGGGCGAACGCCGCGAGGAGTACTTCGGTCTGTTCCCGGCTCACGTGTACACCCTGCCGGTGGCTCGCTTACCGCTGGTGGGCGGTCGGGTCGACGAGGTGATCGAGCGGGCCGGGTTTGTGACCGGTGGCCACAACGAGCGTCACCTGCGTTCGTTGATGGAGAGCTACCCGCGCGAGGAGCTCTTCCAGATCGATACCGACACCCTCTTCGAGCACTCGATCGGTCTTCTGAACCTTCAAGACACCGAGCGGGTCCGCATCTTCGCCCGCCAGTCCCGCAGTGGTCGATTCGTTTCGGTATTGGCGTTTGTGCCTCGCGACCGATTCGACACCCACACGCGGGTGGAGGTGGTGCAGGCCATCGCCGACGCCTATGGATCGAGCGAACCAAACTTCGCCGTGCTCATGGGTGACGGGCCGTTCGCCCGACTGCACGTTCGGGCCCACGCCCCCGATGGCGAAGTGCTCAACGAAGTGGATGCCGCGCCGCTCGAGGCCGAGCTGACTGCGATCACCGAAGGTTGGGTCGACGGCGTGGGGCGGGCCCTGAAAGCACAACTGGGTTTCGGCCCGGGAGCAGCGCTCGCGAGCGAGTGGGCCGACGGGTTTCCCGAGGGCTACCGGTCGTGTCGCACCGCAGCTCAAACCGTGGTCGACATCGGCATCCTGACCGCACTCGATGAGGACGATCTGGCTATCGAGCTCTCCCAGCCTGGCATCGACGGGCTGATAGATGGGCTTGACGCCAGACCGGTTCCAAGTCCGGATGCACCTCCGGGCACCGGGGAGGTCGCGGCTTCGGAGTCGCAGGCCGACCTTCGGGTTACCCTTTACCGCTCGGGTGGACCGCTTACGTTGTCGGCCATGCTCCCGCTGCTGCAGGACCTGGGCATGACCGTCCTCGACGAACACCCCTATGAACTGGTGTCGGCCAGCGGGGTTCGGCGGTGGATTTACGACGTCGGGGTTCGGGCCCGCAGCGGTGCGCCCAGCATCGCCGATCGGGAAAGCTTCGAGGCGGCCCTGCTTGCCGTGTGGCAGGGCGAGGCCGAAAGCGATGGCTTTGGTGCGCTCGTGCTCGGCGCGGGGATCAGTTGGCGCGATGTTGCCGTGCTCCGGGCTTATCGCCGGTATCTACGCCAGATCGGTTCCACCTTTTCCCAGATCTATTTCGAGCAGACGCTGTTGGGAAACCCCGACATCGTCACCCAACTGGTCGAGTACTTTCACACCCGCTTCGCCCCGCACTTCGAAGGTAGTGAGGCGGACCGGGCTGCGGCGGAAACCGAGCTGGCCGCGGCCATCGACCGTTCGCTGGAGCGGATCGTGAGCCTCGATGAAGATCGGATGCTGCGCGGCTTCAAGATGCTGATCGGCGCCACCGATCGCACCAACGCGTTTGTGCCCGAGGCCGAGACCCTGGCGTTCAAGCTCGACCCAGCCCGGATCGACGACCTGCCGTTGCCCGTCCCAGCCCACGAGATCTGGGTGTACGCACCCCGGGTCGAGGGTGTGCATCTCCGGGGTGGAGCGGTGGCGCGTGGTGGGCTGCGTCATTCCGATCGGCGTGAGGATTTTCGCACCGAAGTTCTGGGGCTGATGAAGGCCCAGCAGGTGAAGAACTCGGTGATTGTGCCGGTGGGTGCGAAGGGTGGGTTCGTGTGCCACCAGCTACCAGAGAACGACCGGGCTGCAGCTCACGAAGAGGCGGTGGCGTGCTACCGGATGTTCATCGCCGGGCTACTCGATGTCACTGACAACATCGTCGCCGGCGAGGTGGTCCCTCCGGCTGGCGTGGTGCGTCACGACGGCGACGACCCGTACCTGGTGGTGGCCGCCGACAAGGGCACGGCCACCTTCAGCGACTTTGCCAACGAAGTATCGATGGCCCGGGGGTTCTGGCTGGGCGACGCCTTCGCCTCCGGCGGATCGACGGGCTATGACCACAAGGCGATGGGCATCACCGCTCGGGGCGCGTGGGAGTCGGTACGGCGTCATCTGTATGAACTCGGCATCGATTCACAACGGGACCCGGTTCGGGTGGTTGGCATCGGTGACATGTCGGGTGACGTCTTTGGTAACGGCATGCTGCTCAGCCCCACGATCGAGTTGGTGGCGGCGTTTGATCATCGTCACGTCTTTGTGGATCCCACCCCCGATCCGGTCACCTCGGCTGCGGAGCGACAGCGCCTGTTCGACATGCCTCGGTCCTCGTGGCTGGACTACGATCCCAGCCTGATCAGCGCCGGTGGAGGGGTGTTTGACCGCGGGGCCAAGGCGGTGGATGTGGGGTCGAAGATGGCTGCGGCTCTGGGTATCGAGGCCGGCGAGATGACGCCCAACGAGTTGATGCGGGCCATCCTGCGTGCGCCGGTTGACCTCTTCTGGAACGGCGGCATCGGTACCTTCGTCAAGGCCAGTGATGAGACCCATCTTGAGGTTGGTGACCGAACCAACGACGGCATCCGGCTTGATGCCACCGAGCTTCGGGTCAAGGTGGTGGGTGAGGGCGGAAACCTCGGCCTGACCCAGCGGGCCCGCATCGAGTTCGCCATGCTGGGCGGTTCGATCAACACCGATGCCATCGACAACTCAGCCGGCGTCGACACCTCCGACCACGAGGTGAACCTGAAGGTGCTGCTGAACCAGGTGGTCGACCGCCAGCAGCTCACCGTCGACGCTCGCAACGAGCTACTGGCGTCGATGACCGACGAGGTGGCCGCCCAGGTGCTGGTCGACAATGTGGAACAGAACGTCGCTCTGTCGATGGCCCATGCCAACTCCTTGTCGATGGCGGCGGTGCACCGCCGGATGATGGCTGTGCTGGAAGCCGATGCCAGCTTGATTCGGGAGGTTGAGTTTCTTCCGACCGACGAAGCTCTGGTGGAGCGGGCGCGTGACGGCCATGGACTCAGTCGGCCCGAGCTTGCGGTGCTGCTGGCCTATGAGAAGAACCGGCTGACCGAGCTGCTGACCGCTGATGATCTCGCTGGTGATCCGGCGTTCGCCGAGACCCTCGACGACTACTTTCCGGAACAGATCCCCGAGTCGCTGCGGGCCGCTATCGCCACCCATCCGTTGGCGTCGAACATCGTCGCCACCGCCGTGGTGAACCAGATGGTGAACCGCGCCGGTCTCACGATGGTGATGCGCTTGGTCCAAGAAACCGGAGCGTCGGTTGCCGAGGTGGTGCGGGCCCACCGGGTGGCCTGGTTGGTCGGCGATATCGAGCGGGCCTGGCAGGAGTTGAGCGATCTGGCGCCGGGGGTGGCGGCCGAGACGCAGCTGAGAGGGTTCCTCGAACTGCGTCGTCTCGCCGAGCGGTCGACCCGCTGGGTGTTGCGCCACCGGAGCGATCTTTCCGATCCAGCGTCGTTGGCTGGGCAATTGCGTCCCGGGGTTGATGCGTTGGCCTCCGAGCTCCGGCCCAAGTTGCCGCCTCGCCAGCGCCAGCGCCTGGCCGCCGACAGCCGGGCCTTCGTAGAAGCGGGCCTTCCCGCCGACCTGGCCGATCGGGTTGTGTGGGCGCCGATGGCGGTACCCACCCTCGATCAGGTCGACCTGGCGCTGAGTCGGTCGGTGGATCTGGCCGCGGTGGCCGAGGTGTGGAGCGGTGTTGGCGACCGGTTGCATCTGGACTGGCTCGATCGCCAAGTGACGGCGCTCGACCGTTCCGACCACTGGATGGCTATGGCACGCACCGCCAGCCGCTCCGACGTGGCTACCGCCCGCCGAGAGTTGGTGGCTGCGGTGCTCGATGCTGGTGGCGACAGCTCGGGCGGCGAGGGCGCCGACGTCGACAACGGTGGTGGTGGAACGGTTGGTTTGGCCGCGGTAAAGGATTGGCTTGCTCGCAATCGCCCCCATACCGGCCGTTACGAATCGCTGGTCGCAGATCTGCGGGCGTCGGAGTCGGTCGAGCTTTCGCACATTACGGTGGCGGTCGGCGAGCTACGTGACGTGTTGGCCAAGGTCACCGGCGCCGCGGGGTAAGCCCCAAATCGGTGCGCCCGGCCGCTAACCTCGCCGGTCGTGCAGGGAGATGGAATCCTCGGCGGCCCGATCGATCTTGACGGTTCGCGCTTTCAGAAAAAAGAGTTCCCGAAGGTGCCGGCGGAGCGAGGCCTGGTCGTCGAGTACTTGGCTGAGCAGCTGGCGGGCGCCATCGTGCGGTTCTCACCGCGGGAGGTGGTCCTACGGGACCGCCACGGCCGCGATCACAAGTATCCGCCCACCGAAGGTTCGTTCGCCATCGATGGGCGTCGCATCTCGCTGGTGCCGGCACCAAAGGCGGTCGACACCGCACCGTCGCGAACCGCGTCGGGCTCGATCGCGGTGGCCGACGTTGGGGCCCGAATGGCCCGGGCTAGCCGGATCTACGTCGAGGGCATCCATGATGCGGAGCTGCTGGAGAAGGTGTGGGGCGATGATCTACGCATCGAGGGTGTGGTGGTGGAACAGATGGAGGGTATGGACGATCTGAACCAGCTGGTCCGCCAGTTTCAGCCCCGTGACGGTCGCCGGCTCGGGGTACTGCTGGATCATCTGGTTCCGGGCACAAAGGAGTCTCGAATCGCCGCCGAGGTCGACCATCCCGACGTGTTGATCACCGGTCATCCCTATGTGGATATTTGGGAGGCGATCAAACCGCAGGTGGCGGGAGTCGATGCCTGGCCCCAGGTTCCGATGGGCACCGACTGGAAGTCGGGGGTGCTTGAACAACTCGGCATTCACGAACACCCGGGCGTGTTCTGGAAACAGTTGCTCTCACGGGTGAATTCGTTCCGAGATCTTGAAACGCCCTTGATCGGTGCCGTCGAGGAGCTCATCGACTTCGTGGCTCCACCTGATGGTTGAGCTGACCTGAGCGCGTCGGCTCGGCCCCAGACCGACGCCCCAGTGCAGAGTCTGGGCTAGCGTTGGGACATGTCAGATCGCGTGGTTGTAGAGATATCCGATGATGGTGTGGCCGATGTTCGTTTGAACCGGCCCGACAAGATGAACGCCGTCGACCGCGACATGTTCGCCGCGCTCGTCGACACCTCGGCGGCGCTGGCGGAGGACCGCCGCGTGCGGGCGGTGGTCCTGTCTGGTGAGGGTCGGGCATTCTGTGCCGGCCTCGATCTGGGCAGCTTCGGGGCCATGGCCGACGCGGCGGAAGCAACCGACGGTTCGGGTGGGTCCGGCAGCACGGAGATCACCGATGTGGCCGACGGGGCGATCACCCACCACGGCCAGCAGGCGGTCTACGGCTTCACTGAGCTGGCGGTCCCGGTGATCGTTGCCGTTCACGGCGTGGCTCTCGGTGCCGGTATTCAGCTGGCCCTGGGTGGCGACATTCGCTTCATCGCTCCCGACGCCAAGATGTCGGTGCTCGAGATCCGCTGGGGGCTGATCCCCGACATGACCGGCACCCGCCGGTTGGTGGAGCTTGTCGGCCTCGATCGGGCCAAGGAGATGACTTGGACCGGTCGCATGGTTGAGGGGCCCGAAGCGGTGGAGATGGGGTTGGCGACCCGTCTGGCCGATGATCCCCGTGCCGCCGCGCTGGAGTTGGCGGCCGAGATCGCTCAGAAGTCGCCGGATGCGGTGGTTGCGGCCAAGCGCCTTTTTGCCGTGTCGGCGCAGGTCGACGACGCCACCGGCTTTGCCAGCGAGCGGCGTGAGATCGGCGCACTGATCGGGTCGCCCAACCAGGTGGAGTCGATCAAGGCTTACTTCGAGAAGCGGGCTCCCGACTTCGCCGACCGCTCGTAAGAGACCCAAAAAGGTTGGGTCGCTTGGGGCCGGCCCGAAACCCCCAGCTTTAGCGTTCGAGCCAGGCCGGGGCGCGTTCGAGCAGGTACTCGCTCACGTTGTAGCAGCGGTCGAGTACGTCGCACAGCACATCGAGCTCGCGGCCAAGGAAGATGCGGGTGAGTGAAACCTCGACCCGGGCGATGGTGGTGAGGGTGCGCTCGGGAGCGTCGGTGACGTCGGCGAAGCTGTCGATCGCCGAGACTTCGAGGGGGAGTTCGAAGCCGCCGATGCCCGCAAGTTCGGTCGCCAGCACCAACAGGTCCGGGCTGTGCGGCAGTGGCGGCAGGGCCCAGGTGAAGAGCAGCGGGAAGCCGTATTCGTCGGGCGGGTCTTCGTCTTCGGGAATGGAGAGCACCCGGTCTTCAAAGGCCAGCATCACGCGGGGATCAACCTCAAGCGCGAGATGAAGGTCGAGAGGTCCACCGCAGGCGTCTTCGGGGTGCAGGTCGACTTCCCACGCCTGACGCAGGCTGTAGGTCTCGACGAAGTGACGCTCGTCGTGCACGTGAAAGCCGTGGTCGGCGGCGTGATCTTTGAGGTCGGCTACGAAGCCTGGGACGTCGATGACAGCCACGTGGCTGGAATCCTCCATGGCGTGGGGTGGGTGTTCCTATAAGCCTGCCACGCTTGGGCGACGGAAGCCCAATGGAGGGTCCATCAAGATGTCTCTTCTAAGGTGACGCCATGGACGATGCTGAACTGCTGACTGTTCTTAATGCTGCGGCGGATGCGATCGCTGGGGCCCTGGCTCTCGAAACCGACTGGGGCCCCTCGGGCCAGCGCGAGGGGCAGTACCACAGCGATCTGACCGCAGATGAGGCGGCCTGGCAGGTGTTGGACGGGGCTGGTCTGGCGGTAATGAGCGAGGAATCGGGTCTGCGGGGCTCAAGCGAGGCTCCGATGGTTGTGGTCCTCGATCCGCTGGACGGTTCCACGAACGCGGCCCAGGGCATCCCCTGGTATGCCGCCAGCCTGTGTGCCGTTGATGCCGATGGGGCCCGAGCCGCGGTGGTGTTGGACTTGGCCCACGGCGTGAGATTCGAGGCGGTCCGCGGCGCTGGCGCCACCCGCAATGGCGAGCCGATCACCACCAGCGGTCAGACCGTGTTACGCCGTTCGATCGTCGGAGTGTCCGGTTTGCCCACGGCCCACTACGGCTGGGCTCAGTTCCGGGCGCTGGGCGCCATGGCCCTCGATCTCTGTGCCGTCGCCTCCGGCGTGCTCGACGGGGTCGCCGACCTCAGCGTCGATGCCCACGGTCCGTGGGACTACCTCGGAGGCCTACTGGTATGTCAGGAAGCCGGGGGAGTGATTGCCGACGTCGAAGGCCGGGATCTCATCGTGACCAACCACCAAGACCGAAGAACCCCAGTGGCAGCAGCAACCCCAGAACTCCTAGAAGAACTAAAAGCAGCCAGAGTAAAAAACGGCCCAGAAAAACCGCGACCAACCTAAGGGCCCTACGCTTCCTTGGCGGCTGCCTTAATGGCTTCGTATTCGGCTTGGGTGGACCAGATGGGGGTGACGGTGGAGCCGCCGACGATTGATGGGTCGGGTGGGACGAGTTGTTCGGCCATGGCTGGGGCCCATGAGGGAACGGTGCCGCCGTGTCGGGCCCAGGTTGATGAGACGGCCCAGAGGGTGGCTCGGGTGATGAAGTTCATCGATGGCAGGTTGTCGGGAAAGAACCAGCCGCACTCGAGTAGTTCGGCAGAGCGGGGGTAGGCGGAGTCAGGGTCGACGCCAACGCCAGGTCGCGACCAAAAAACGTTGTCGATTCGGCGTAGGACCGGATCAACCACCACGGCGGGGTCGCCGAGCAGGTCGACGGCGAGGCCGACTTCTTCTTCGGTTTCGCGACGCGCCGCGTCCACTGGCGACTCGCCGCGGTCGAGGTGGCCGCCGGGCAGGCTCCAACCGTTGAGGTAGGCGAGGCGGACCATCAGAATCCGACCATCGTCGCGTTCGACGAGGGCGACGGCCCCAGCGGTGAAGCTCGGCGTGGCCAGGCGAACCAGGAATCGCTTCAGCGGCCTGGGTAGCTGACCGTAGGTGCGAAGAATTCGCTGCGTGAGGATTCGTCGCACGTCGTTAAGAGTACTCGCCGTCAAGATTGCATCAGTGTCAGCGACCGGATCGTAGTGCTGGATCAGCGCTGGAAGCTGAGGTTGGCGACGGCCCCGGGAACCGAACTCGAGGGATCCGCTAAACGAATTCGTGCCCGGCGGCCGTCGCTTGTCCATCGACCATCTGCGCCCCGTCTTTAGGGGGCGTGTTTAGCGGGCGTCTTTAGGGGGTGGCTGTAGACGGCGCCTCTACGACCTTCCGAGCTGGTGGATTGCCACTTGGTGTTCGGTCGGCCCGCCGGCTTGGGTACCGCTAGGGTTTCGGCGATGGACTCCGAGGACACTCCGGCCGAGGGTGGCGTTGTCGACGCCTCGTCAGAACCACCCGGGAGCGAAACCCGACCGGACGTGGTGCTGGGCATCGACTTGGGTACTGGGGGCCCAAAGGTGGCCCTGGTGGATCAGGCGGGCCACGTTCTCGGGTTTGAGGTTGAGCCCAACGAGCTGATTTTCACCGAGGATGGTGGCGTCGAGCAGGATCCCGAGGAGTGGTGGAACAGCATCGTGCGGGCCACGCGGCGGCTTGTCGCTCGCGATTTGGTGCCGGTCGACGACATCACCCTCGTGAGCCTGACGGCGCAGTTTCTCAACACGGTGCCGGTCGACAGTTCGGGTCGGGCGCTGCACAACGCCATAAGCTGGCTCGATGGTCGGGGTGCCGAGGAGGTGCAGCGGCTGGTGGGTGGCCCGATCTCGGTGGAGGGCTTTGAGGTTCGGTTGCTGCGCCGGTGGCTTCGCTATACCAGTGCCGCTCCAAGCCGGTCGGGACGGGATCCGATCGGTCACATCCTTTGGCTCAAGAAGCATCGACCCGAGCTCTATCGCCAGGCCGACATGTTCTTGGAGGGCCTGGACTATTTGAACCTTCGCCTGACCGGCAAAGCGGTCACTTGCCCGAGCGTGATCGCCGGGCACTGGCTCACCGACATTCGCGACCTGAGCCGAATCGAATACGTGCCCGAACTGTTCGACGCCTGCGGCTTCGATCGCGAGCAGTTCCCGCCGATCCTGCCAGAGACTTCGGTGATCGGGCCGCTGGCGCCGGCCGCCGCTCGTGTGCTGACGCTGGGGCCAAACGTTGAAGTGGTTACGGGATGCCCCGACAGCACCTCAGCGGCGTTGGGAGCTGGCAGCATCGATCCCCTCGACGCCCATCTGTATGTCGGGACGTCATCGTGGGTGAGCGGCCACATCACCACCAAGAAGGTCGACGTCTTCCATTCGATCACAACGATGCCGAGTCCGGTCGCTGGCCACTACCTCATCGCCGCGGCTCAGGAGTCGGCGGGCAATGCCCTGGTTCATTTACTCAACAACCTGCTGTTTGTGAAGCCATCCGACGAGCCATCTGGCACGGCCGATCAGGCCAAGGCTGATGGGGCCGGCGATGGTGAGGTCAAGGGTGGCGCCGGGGGCGCGAACGGCTCGGCGCCGATCTCCCTTACCGGCCCCCCGCCCGACGACGTGTTCGATGCGGCGATGGCGCTGGCGGCAACCTCGCCGCCGGGAGCCAATGGGCTGCGGTACTTTCCCTGGCTGACCGGTGAGCGCACTCCGGTGGATGATGGTGAGGTGCGGGGCGGGTTTGTAAACCTGGGCCTGGCCCATACTCAGGCCGACATGGTTCGGGCCGTGCTGGAGGGAGTGGCCTTTAACTCCCGTTGGATGTTCGGCTACATCGAGAAGTTTGCCGGTCAGCAGTTTCGGTCGATCACCTTTATCGGCGGAGGAGCCCAAGGTCCGCTATGGTCCCAGATCCTTTGTGATGTGTTCGATCGCCCGATTCGTCGAGCCAAGGAGCCGCGACTCGCCAACGTGCGCGGGGCGGCGTTTAACGCGCTGGTGGCCAAGGGCCATTTGCGATGGGAGGAGATTCCCGACTTGGTCACCATCACCGAGAACCATGAGCCCAACCCGGACAACCGCGAGGTGTATGACCGGGCCTACCGAGGGTTTGAGAAGAACTACAAGCTGCTGCGCAAAATTTCGGTCTGAGAATCTCGCTCTCTCGCGTTGGCGGCTCAGGTGTCCCAGGGCGGGGGTTGACGATGAGGCGGGACCGGCCGTCGGCGGCTCAGGTTGAAGGTGACCACCCCGGAGATGGCGCTCAGTGGCGGCCGGCCGAACTGTTGTGAGTGATCACCGTCGGGGCTCCAGAGGTTGGCATAGCCGTCGTCGTCGGCGCGTAGGTACTTGATCACATCGATCTCGCGCCACGGGTGCTTGCACACCACGATGTCGCCGACGGTTGGAGGTGCGTCGTGGTGGACCAACACCACTTCGCCGTCGGTCAGCGTGGGGGCCATGGAGTCGCCGAGCACCCGGGTCTTGGTGCGTTTGCCAGCTGCGAGCGCGGCCAGTTCTCGGGCTGATCGCAGCACCCACGGCGGCAGCATCAGGGCCATTGCTGTTTCCTGCTCTTCAGATAGGTCAAGACAAGATGCCCTTGTCTCGTCCGGTTTGCCCGCAGGGGTACCGATGCCGTCGCCGGTCCGGGCTCCAATCAACCGTCCACCCTGGATGTTGATGGGCCCGGCCCGGGTTCGGGCACAGGTTCGCCGCAGCGTCTGCGGCAGAGTGGTCAGCTGGCGGTGTAGTAGGTGACCTCGCGGTCCTTGCTCTGCCAGAACATGTTGTGGATCTTCTCAACGGCAGCCATCATCTCATCGGCTGCAGCCGGGTCGACGTTCTGCTTCACCGCCGAGCACGCCTTGGCCGCGTTCCAGAAGGTTTCGTGGAGGTCGGGGAAGGCTTCGAGGTGGGCTGGCTTGAAGTAGTCGGTCCAGAGCACAAGCAGCTCATGCTTGGCCAACTCGGCTTGTTCCTCTTTGATGATGGCGTAGCGCGCTGCGGTGTTGAGGTGCGCCGCCATGGCCGCGGCATCGCCGGCTTCGGGAGCGTGCATGCCAAGCAGCTTTGTGGTCATGGACTTGGCCGCCTCAGCGGCGATGCGGGCGGAGGCCGGGTCGTACACGCCGCAGGGTCCATCGCAGTGGGCTTCCGCGGTGGCGATGTCGGCATCGTCGGTCGAAAAGAGGTTCTTGGGGTTCATCGGGTGGATCTCCTGGGTTGAATGCAACGGCTGCAGCTTCGCGCAGATCCGTCGGTCACCCAAGTTCTACCGGCTCGCAGAGCCAAACCGGCACCCTTTGGGATCGGACCCGAAGGGACCCGGTTAGCGGGACCGTTCTCAGCCGGAGTTCGACTCGTCCTTGCTGGCGACCATGGTGTGGAAGCGGCCGATGCCCTCGGTGCGGGCCGCCGTGAGGGCCCGATCGGCGAGCGGGAGCAGTTTTGCGTCGTTGTCCCGGTTGTTGTCTTCCGGCATCGAGATGCCGATGTTGGTCTCGACTTCGACGATGGTGTCGGCGACGCTGAAGGGGGCGCCCAGGCTCGACAAGAGCCGGTCGGCAAGCACTTCCGCCTCGTCGCGGGTGATGTTGGCCGCCAACACCGAGAAGCGATCACCGCTGAGGCGAGCCACGATGTCACCGGCGCGGACCGTGGCGCTGATGCGCATGCCAGCCAGCTTCAATACGGTCTCACCAACTTCGTGGCCATGGTTGTCGGTGAGAGCTTTGAAGTCGCCCAGGTCGATCGAAAGCAGCGCCGGCTCGGTGGCCGCAGCGCTCTGGAGTCGTCCGAGGAAGGCCTGGCGGCTCATCAGCCCGGTCAGGGCATCGGTGGCGGTGTGGCGGTAGAGGTCCCAGGAGTCGCGGTGGCGGACCAGGGCCAACTCTCCAAGGTGGCGGGGGATGGATGCCAGGTTGTTGGCTACGGCCGGGTTCACGTCCCGTCCGCCCCACATCACCATCGCACCGAGGGGTCGGGTGTCATCGGTCAGTGCCCATGACCACGACCAGCCAGCATCGTCGCTGAACCACTCCGGGGTGAACTTCTGTGCCGAAAGGTCATTCGACGCAACCCGGCCAATCTCCTTGGCCAGCTCGTCGTTTTCGTTCGGGAACATTGTGCTCGGCGGCTCGCTGGCCGAAGTCCACAGCAGGTCGGCTCGCGGAGTGATCCCGAAGCTGAAGAATGCGCAACCATCAACATCGGGGTTGTTGAGGATGTAGGTCCCGATCATCGGCAGCACGGTGGCCAGCCGGCCACCGTTGGAGACCTGGCCGAGGATCTCGACGGCGCGGGTCGTTTTTGTGATGTCACGGATGTGCACGACCAGGTGCAGCTCGCCCTGTTCACGTTTCCAGATGCCTCGGGCTTCGATGTGCATATCGCCGGTCGGAGTGACGAGTCGGGTTTGGATCGAACCCTGGCCCATCTCGGCGATGCCGTCTTCAACCAACTCGTTAGCGACTTCGCCCAGCGTTGCCACCAACGCGGTGATATCCCCGATGTCGTCCGGGTGAATCAGGGCCGTGATCGGCTTCTCGACGGCGTCGGGCAGCTTGGCGAGCATCCCCGGGCTGGCCCAGCGAACGATCATGCGGGCATCGAGCACCACCACCATGATGGGGTGACTACTGGCAACGGTGTCCCAGGCCAGGCTGGCCAGGTCCACTTTTGAGGTCGGCTTACTCACACGAGAGGTAACGGCGGAATCAATCCGGGCCATGAGGACTTTTCCGCCGGATTTCTGCAGTGTTCGTTGAGTGTTGTTCGGGGTGTAGGTGCCTCACTCCGACTGCGTTGTTGATCCAAGTCGCGTCGGTGTGGGTTGCGCCGTCGATCAGGGTTGATGCTGCACTCCATCTGGGTTTTGAGGGAGATACTCTCGGTGTCCGAAACACCATGGTCAGGCGCGATCGGGCGGTTGAGGGCTTTCCTCCGAAACGAATTACCCTCAGTCGGGTCCGTATCAACAAAAAACAACAAAGAATGCCCAGACGTAGTGATGTGCCTGTGGATTTAGACAAAAACAACGAAGAAGACAGTGAAGCGGTAGGGGAGCCGGTTCGCGCCTCCTCCCTTGGTCCGAGCGCCGCCGGCTCCCAGCTTGGCGCCGGTGACAGCATCGGGCCGTACCAGGTGCTGAGCCTGGTCGGCAGCGGTCCGACCGGCGAGGTGTATCTGGCTGCTCGTGAGTCGGCCGATCCCAGCGATGGCCGGGTGAGTCTTGGGTTGCCCCGGGCAGTCAAGGTGATCCATGGCTACCTGATCGCCAATCCTCTGGTTCGTGAACAGCTCCACATGGAGCTGCAGACGGCGGCGGTGCTGCGCCACGATGCTGCGGTGAAGCTGGTGGAGGCCAGCCTCGACAGCGATCCACCGTGGGTGGCGACCGAGCATGTCCCGGGGCCAACGTTGTGGTCTCGGGTCCGCCGGCTCGGGCCGCTTGAGGGTGATGAGCTTGACGAGTTGGTCCATGGCTTGGCTGGCACGATTCAGGCGTTGAAGGCGGTGGGTTTGGTCCATCGCGGTATCCATCCGCGAAACGTGGTGATGTCGCCGACCGGAGCCCGACTGGTCGACATTGGCGTGTCGTTTCTTACCCACCACGGTGTCTCGACCGGACGTTCAGAACCCACTACCCCGACCACGATGTTGGCGCCGGAGATGACGGTTGGGATCGCTCCAGGGCCACCGGCCGATGTTTATGGATGGGGTCTGACCGTTGGCTTTGCTGCGGTGGGGTCACTCCCGGAGCCGGGCGACGTCTGGGATCTCGACCCGGTGCCTGAGCCCTACCGGGCGTTGGTGGAGCAGTCGCTGTCACATGCGGTCCAGGCTCGACCAACGGTGGATCAACTGGTGGCCGGCCTGGGTGGAGAGGTGGCTGGAGCGGCGTCGGTCGAATCGACCTCGTGGCCTGGCTCAGGCATCGCTTCAGTGGGCTCGGCGGGCGGGCAGGTCACTCCCTGGGCTCGACCGTATGCTTCGGAGCTGGTTGCGCCGAGCGCCGATGAGCGCACGGCACGACTGCCTGATCATCGGGCCGAGGCTTTTGTTGGGGCCGATGAGCGGGCCGAGCTGGCTAAACTCGTGCCGCCGGCCGACGACCAGGCTGGGTCTTCTCTGGCGATCTCGGATGACTCGGGGAGCCGGGATGAGAGCGGCGCGAGTCTTGGAGCACTGACCGCCTTCGGGCGAGAGCCGCTCGAATCGCCGACGGTTAGCGGCACCGTCAATCAGGCCGAAACGGTCTCGGCCACAGCTCCTGGTCCTACTGCTCTTGGCCCGACGGGGCCTGCTGGTTCGCCCGGTCCGACCGGTCCGGCCGGTCCGACCAGTGCTGCTGAGCAACTGGTCCCGGCTGGTGCCGCCCCGCCAGGGTCCGGGGCCGCTGCCACCGACGTGGCTGGCCCGCCGCCGGGCCCAGCGAACGATCAGCCGATGCAGGTGCTGCCATCGCCGAAGCAAAAACGATCCCAGCGGGCCAGGCGGCCCCGGCGTTGGTTCCCGGTGGTGATGGCGGCGCTGCTGACGTTGTCACTCGGCACCATCGCCTTTGTGTTGTTGCTCAGTGGCGAAGACGGCAACGATGGTAGCGACGACGATTTGATCGCTCAGCAGCTCGACGAGGTTGACGCCGCCGCCGACTCGCCCGAAACGGAGGGCGACGATGCCGAGGCCGGTACCGACGGCGACGGCGAGGGGAACGACGGTGAAGTGGACGGCGGCGAAGCGGACGGTGACGACGAGGGGGACGGTGAGCCCGAGGTGGAGCCGCCAACCGGAATCTGTCCCGATCCCGGCTCACTCGATTGGCCTCCGACCACGTTGGGGCCGGCCCTTTCCTGCCCGGACTATCCAGCCGGAATCCCTTCCA
Source organism: uncultured Acidimicrobiales bacterium (assembly GCA_937925845.1). Lineage (GTDB taxonomy): Bacteria > Actinomycetota > Acidimicrobiia > Acidimicrobiales > CALAML01 > CALAML01. The sequence goes on from CALAML010000116.1 coordinate 25,689, forward strand.
AGGCCCGCTCCGAGTCGGGTCAGGGTTGGGTCGCCATTCTTTCGGCCCTACCGATCCAGGATCCGGATCGGGTTGATGAGCGCGCCGCCGAACTGGTGGCCCAGATTGAGGCGGAGGAGGAGCGCACCGTCGATGTCGGGTTGTATGACACCCGGCACTTCAGCGGTCTCCGTGACCCGTTCTGGGTGCTGTTTGCTGGCCCGTTCCCGAGCGAGGCCCAGGCTGTCGAGTACTGCGAGACCCATCCGTATCTCACCTTCTGTGTCCCTCGCGAGCTCGGCGAAAGCGCGATCTAGCAGGTCAACATTCTGAGAGCTGGGCGGCGCCGGTTCAGACAGCGCTAGTCCAGACCGAGTTAGTCCAGACCGAGTTAGTAAGGCCCCTTAGTTGAGACAGGGTTGGATGGTGCCTTCGGCGGTGCGCCAAACCGCGAGTTGTCCCCATGCCACGTCGACTGGTGCGGCGATGGTTAGGTCTTCGTCGTCGAAGCCCAACAGGTTCACCCCTACCAATCGGCCGTCGCCGTCAAAGACCGGACCGCCGCTGCCACCGAAGTCCACCACCGCGCTGTGGGCGAAGTTGCCCTCGGCGTCTCCGGTGAGGACGACAGGTTCGAGTTCGCCGTCGGTGCGGGTGAGTCCGGCGCCGCCGGGGTAACCAAGTGACACCACTTCGGTGCCGGATCGGAGCCGGCCTTCGAAGGGCTGAAAGACGTGGCCGCTGAGCTCGCGGCCAAACGACAGCAGAGCGAGATCGAGTTCCTGGCTGATGCCGATCAGGCGGGCCTGGCGCGTGCCGTTGACACCGCGAACTTCGATGCGTCGACCGCTGCTCACCACATGGGCCGCAGTCATCACCAGACGGGGTGCAACCAACAACCCGCTTCCTGTGGTCGAGCGCTGGTTGCAGGTGACGACGTCGATTTTGACCACACCGGACTGCACGTTGCGGACGGCGGCGTCGAAGTCGGCCGGCTGGGTAGAGCGGTCGGAAGCCGGATCGGTGCGGGTGCGAAGAGTTGTTGTGGTTCGCCGTTGGGTGGTGGTGCTGGCCACGGTCGTTGGCAGCGCCGCCTCTTCGGGGTTCGTGCCGTCGTCGCTTCCGGAACGGTCGCCTTCAGTTTCGGCACCGCCGTCTTTGGGCAAAACGCTTCGGCCGCGGACCTCAAGTTCGTTTGATCCGCTGCGGGTAAAGAACACGATGCCGGCCGCCACCAGGAGGAGCGCCGCGGCGGCGAAGGCGGCAGTCCCGATGATCGATGGACCTTTTCGGCTACTGGCCGGGGTCGCCTTCAGTGGCGACTTGGTGGTGTAAGGCAGGGCCAAAAGGTCGCGGTCGACCGCAGGGTCAGCCTGGAAATCGTCCGCCGCCTCCGCGTGCTCGTCATGGCTCGCCACGTCTCAAGCTGTACCGCGAAAGACGGTCCGAGGTCAAAGCTTGATGACCGTTTGCATTTCTCAGACGTGGTCAGTATCCGTGACCGTCGCTGGTTGGGCCCGCGGGCACCCGACTTCGGCGAGCCCGTCGGGAGTACCATAGGCGGGGTGTCGGCTGAAAGAACCTCTTTGAAGGATTCGTTCAGCGCGCTCCGGATCCCTGAATTTCGGCGGTTTTGGGGGGCGGCGCTCGTGTCGAGCAGCGGTTCCTGGCTGCAGGGATTGGCCACACCGTTTGTGATGCTGCGGATCACCGATTCCGCCTCGTGGGTTGGAGCATCGGTCTTTTCGATCGCCCTGCCGATGGCGCTGATGGGGCCGATCGCCGGGCCGCTCGCCGACCGGGTACCCCGCCGACAGGTGTTGATTGTGACCCAGGTGCTTCTGGCTGCGGTGGCCGGCCTCTTTGCCCTGAGTTGGTGGTTTGGTATCCGAAACCCGTGGGCCTATATCGGTCTGAGCCTCACCTACGGGGCGGTGAACGGGTTCAACATGCCGTCGTGGCAGGCCTTCGTGGCCGACCTGGTGCCGCGACACGAGTTGATGAACGCCATCACCCTCAACTCGGCGCAATTTAACGCGGCCCGCGCCATCGGCCCGAGTATCGGCGGCATCGTGTTGGCCGTGCTCGGGCCGGGCTGGTCCTTCGCCGGAAACGCGTTTTCGTTCCTGGCTGTGGTCGCGGTGTTGGTGAGCCTGCCCCGCCCGCCGCCGGTTGATCGCGATGTCGGGGCCGGCGGTGGGGCGGTGCGGCCGTGGGGTCAATTCCTCGATGGTTTGGCTCACGCTCGAGAGAGCCGGGGCATCGTTGCCAGTTTTGTGGTGGCCTTCGCCTTGGCCGTGTTGGGCGGCACGTTGGTGCAGGTGCACCTGGTGCTGTTTGCCGAGCGGGTCTTTGCTGTCGACGAGTTCCGCTTCGGTCTGCTGGTGTCGGCGTACGGGATCGGAGCGATCTCGATCGCGCCCTGGCTCGGTGCTTTCGGTCCCCGATTTCGACGGGGCACACTGATGGCAGCCGGGTTGGGTCTCTTCGGTCTGGCCGAGCTGGCGCTGTCTTCCACTGCGGTCTTCGGTGTGGGTCTGGCCTCGGTGTTCTTGGCCGGCTGTGCCCATCTGACCACGGCGTCGTCGAACAACACCACGGTGCAGTTGTTGGTGGGGGACCACATGCGAGGCCGGGTGATGTCGCTCTATCTGATGGTGTTCACCCTCGGCGTTCCCTTGGGGGCGATCATCCAGGGCCCGCTGGCCGATCGCTTTGGGGTCCGGCCGGTCGTTTCGACGATGGGTGCGCTGCTGATGGCGGCCGCGGTGCTACTTCGCGTCACCGGCGCCCTCGACGCCGCCGATGTATCCGCCGAGGATCCGGTCGTGGTTTCGACTTCCTGAGCCCTACCGGGCAAATGGGCTCGGGAAGTCTAGGTGTCGGACATCGGTCGGTCTTGAGCCTCTTCGGCGCGCAGGTCGACGACCTCGCCGGTTGCGTTGGGAGCGGCGGGTTTGCCCGTCTCGTCATAAAGGCGGGGCTCGATGGGCCCGGGTCGGGCCCGCTGCTTGGCTCGGTTGCGGCGGGCGGCCACCGCCGCGACCCCTGCGACCACCGCGGCACCGGTGCCGAGGCCAGCGACGGGAATGAGGTCGACGCCACTGCCGGAATCGGTGGAGGAACTGGTCGCCGCTTCCGGGTTGGCTTGATCCTCTCCGTCGGCGTCAGCTGCGTCCTGGCGCTCACCCTGGGCGCCACTCGCGTCAGCATCGGCACCTGGTCCGGAGGGGTCGAGGGTACGGAAGTCCGGTTCGAGATCTTCGCCGGTGACCAGGCCGAGCGGGGAGTAGGTGTCGTAGTCGGGGAAGATGGCACCAAGTTGAGGGTTGCCCATCCGTCGAATCACGATCTCCGACATCACCTGTCGGTAGTCGGTGGTGACCGCGACGTCGGCGGAATCGTAGCGTTGGTCGACCTCGAGGCCGGGGAAGGTGCCGTAGACACCGCCGTTCACTTCTCCGCCGATCACCAGCATGTTGCCGCCGTGACCGTGGTCGGTACCGGCGGCGGCGTTCTCCGCAACGCGGCGCCCAAACTCGCTCATCACCACCACGGTGGTGCGTTCGAGGAAGCTTCGTGCGCCAGGTCCCTCGTCGAGGTCGGCCACGAATGCGGTCAGTCCATCGGAGAGCGTGCCGACCAGGTTCGAGAAGGTGCCGCCTGAGCCGTTGCCCTGCGAACCGTGGGTGTCCCAGCCGCCGAGGTCGATGGTTGCGGTGTGCAGGCCGAGGTCGGCTTTGATCACCTGAGCGATGCTCTGGAGTTGCTGCGAGAACTGACTGCCTGGATACTCGACCCCCCGCCGTGGCACATACTCACCCTCGCTGGCCTTGAGCTCGATCACGTTCGAGCCGTCGAGCGCTTTGATGCCCGCTTCATGCAGCTTGGTCTGTTGGGCGGAATACAGGCGCCGTAACGTTCCCCGTTGGGCTCCGACCCACGGGTTGAACTGGCTCGGGAAAGCAAAGCCGTTGAGCCTGGCGAGGGTGAAGACCTCGTTGCTGGTGAGGTACGCGGTTGGGGTGACACCGCCCATCGCCAGTGCTGGGATGAGCCCGTCGTCGCCGCTGGAGGTGGCTAGGTGGCGGGCCAGCCAGCCGCTGCCCGGTCCGGAGTTGCCGGTGGTGCCTCGCTCGATGAAGGCCATAGCGTCGAAGTGGCTGCGGGTGTCGGCGGTTAGGCCAGCCCCTTGCACGATGGCCAGGGTTTCGTCATCAAAGAGTTGGTGTAAGCCGGCGGCTGCAGGATGGAAGCCGAAGGGGATGGGGTCGATGTCGAGCAGCTCGGCCCGGGGAACCTGTATTTCGGGTCGGGCCTGTTCGTAGAGGCGACGGTCGTCATCGCCCGAGGGCACGATCATGTTGAGGAAGTCGGCCCCACCGCGCAGAAAGACGGTGATCACCACGTTGTCGAGGCGCTTCACCTGCACCTTGCTCGATGTCTCTACGTCGACCGCATCCGCTCCGTCGTCGTCCTGGGCGAAGGCCATCGAGTGGACACCCATGGTGCGCAGCGCCGAGAGCGCGCCCGCCGCCGCGCTGCCGCCGAGGAACGCCCGTCGGCCGATCGAGAAGTTGTTGGGCTGGTCCTCTAGCGCCATTGGAACTCCGGACTCATCAGGATGAGGGCGATCAGCGCCAGTACTCGTTGTTCGGTTTCGTCGCTGTCGTCGACGTCGAAGTTGGGGTTGAATCCCTGGGCCATAAAGTCGACGAGCTCGGTTTCCGTCTCTGCTTCGGGTGCTCGGCCGAGCAACCGCCGGTACCAGAAGTCGACGATTTCCACCGGGGTTTTGGCGCTGTCCGCTTCCTCCATCCGGCGTAGAAGCGGTCTCGAGTAGATCTCACCGTTGACGTCGGCGATGGTGGAGTTGACCAGATCCCATCGCATGAAGAGCGAGGTGGTGTTGAGCCAGTGGTTGGCAGTATCGGGGTGGCCATCGGGTGGAGGCCAAAAGAACGGCTCCTGGCCCAGCCGGTTGAACTGGAACAGGAAGCTGTTGGTGGCGTCGTCGTTGGCTCCGAACGGGAGTGCCGCCTCGGTGGCTCGCAGCATCGACACCGTGAACTCGAAGGGTCGCTTTACCTTCGCCGGTGCCTCGGCAAACTCCGCGGATTCAATGATGTGTCGTAAAACTCGGGCGATCTGGTCAGGGGCGTCGACGTTGTCGGTGAAGACTTCGGCGGCGCTGTCGACGAGCGAGTTGGGCGGCGTGTCGGCGACGAAGCGGCGGCACAGCTTGCGGCAGACGTGGCGGCCGGTGCCGGGGTGGGCGGCCAGAACATCAAGGACGTCTTCGCCGTCGCGTAGATCGCTCTGGTCGGCGGGGATAAACCGGCCGAGCACGTTCTTCTGGAACCGGTCGTGATCCTCGCGGTTGTAGCGGAACCGTCCGGTGTTGTTGTTGCGGTTGTCGTCGATCGACCAACCGGTGAAGCAGCGGGTCGCTTCATAGACGTCGTCATCGACGTAGCCGATCGGTGCATCGGGGTGGCCCTCGACGTCGTTCTGGCGCATGGCGGAACCGAGGTAGTTCTCGGCGCCGAGCGTGTGCAGCTCGAAGAGCTCACGGGCCCAGTTCTCGTTGGGGCCGGCGGCGGTCGAAACGTAGTTGTCGAGGTAGTAGAGCATGCAGGTGCTCGACGCCACCTCACCAAGCAGCTCGCGGAAGTTGCCCAGGGCTCGGGGCCGAATCACTTCGAAGTCGTATCGGGCAATCATCGACCGCACCACGTTCTGGCCGGCGTACACGTTGAAGTGGTCGTGCCAGAACCGGACCATCATTTCATAGAGCTGGGCTTCGCTGTAGGTGCAGCGGGCGAACGTGTAGCGAACCAGGTCGTTGGCGGGAGTGTCTCCGGAGACCCCTTCGGCGGGGGAGGCGAAGTAGACGGCCCATGCTTCGCGCCGGGTGAGCGGGATCGACTCAAGGCCGGCCCGACGGATCTGGCGTTCGAGATCACTGTCGTCGAGACCACTCGGGTCGAGCTGTTGGTCGAGGTAGCTGGCCAGCCGTTCGTTGTCGGTCGCCCCGAGCTCAACAAAGCGCTCAACGTCGCCCGGTCGCGGCCCGTAGCCAAGCCGCGACAGCACGCGGTGGGCAAATGCCTCGGGGGTGGTCATGGTGTGGGTTCCATGCGGAGGTGTGACCCAGCTGTTGATTGAAGGCGTCGATTCGATGGCATCAGGTGCTGCCTTACGAGGGAGTCGGAAGTCATCGTAGGCGTGCCGAAGGGCCCCATCGTGTCAGCTTTGAGCGCCGGATACGATTCGCGGCTGGCGCACCATGCCGTGTTGTCAGCAGCTGTTGACGTCGAAAGCGGGCCCGGCAGGCGGTGCGGGGTGACGTCGTTGCCGGTCCGTCACTGTTCGTCCAGGGTGATCGCCGCAGTCTCCTGGGTGGGGTTTGAACACGGCACATATACCGAAATATACCGGTAGGCAGGGCATGATTTCTCTGGGCAGAAGTTCCGGGAGACCGGTTGGCCGAGTTGTTGCCCGCAGATTCTGACTTGAAGAAGCTGGCTGAGTAGTAGTCCGCCGAGGGCGGTTCAAAACGACTCGGTGTGAGCCGCTCGCAGCTTGGTTAAACCGGTTCCTTTCTTGTTACGGTGCTATCAGAGGAGCGAAGCGAATCCGTTGGACCTACACCGGCGAGGTCCGGAAGGAGTCTGGGTGCTGAGTAAGAAATTCACTGATGCAGTTGAGTTCGCCCGTTCAGCGCACGGGGAGCAGACTCGCAAAGGCACCGAGGTTACCTACCTGTCGCATCTGCTGGCTGTGGCCGCAGCCACACTTGAGGCCGGTGGCGATGAAGAGCTCGCTATCGCCGCGGTGCTGCACGACGTGGTGGAAGATACCGAGGTAACGGTCGCCGAGCTGGTTGAGCACTTCGGCGAGCGGGTGGCCCGCATCGTCGAAGCGTGTTCCGACTACACCGGCGACGATCCGTCGGCCAAGCCGCCGTGGATCGAACGCAAGCAGGGGGCCATCGACCACATCGCCACCGCCGACGATGATGTTTTGATCGTGGCGCTGGCCGATAAGACCCACAACGCCATGGCCATCGCCGATGGCAGTGAGCTGGCCGGTCAGGAATACTGGGATCGCTTCACTGCATCGGGCCCCGAGACCCTGTGGTACTACCGGTCGCTGCTGGAAGTGTTTGACCGGCGAGTCTCCGGCGAGCGCACCGCGCGGTTGGCCGAGGCCGTCGCTCGGATCGACCAGGTCCTCGCTCAGCAGATGGCGGTGCCTTCGAGTTAGTGGAGTCTTTCCACGCCGACACCGCCGTTGAGTCGTTGGGAGATCTCCGTTTTCGGTCGCAGGTGGTGGACGGTTGGGACATCGGCGGCAATCCCAACGGTGGTTATGTCGCAGCCCTGATGATGCGGGCGGTCGTCGAAGCATCTCGGGCTGAGTCGGGTCACGGCGACCCGGTTTCGTCCACCCACCACTTTCTTCGTCCGGCTCAGCCGGGTCCGGTCGATATTGAGCTGGTGGCTTCCCGGCTGGGTAGAACGCTTGCCACCTTTGGTGGTGTGCTGCGCCAGGAGGGCAAGGAGATCATTCGCTCGTTGGTGACCCTTGGAAGCACCGACGGCGTGGGCGGGCCGGAGCTGGTCACCGTCGACCCACCGGATCTCGCCCCGTATGGGGAGTGTGTGAGTTCGGGCCCGGAGGCACCGAATTTTGCCCGCCGGCTCGATATCGCTCACGACCCGCGCTGGGCTGGTTATGTGCTTGGGCGTCCGTCGGGGGAGCCGAAGATGGGCGGGTGGCTGGCTCTGGCCAATGCGACCGACCCGCCGGATGCCATTGCCGTCACCATGTTGGTTGACGCGCTGCCACCAACGATCTTTAACACCGGTCTGCCGATCGGGTGGGCGCCGACTGTGGAGCTGACCGTGCATTATCGGAACCGGGCCACGGCGCCCCGGCTGGCGGCCACCTATACCAGCAAGTTCATCAGCGGCGGGATGATGAGTGGTGATTTCGAGTTGTGGGACCCGTCCGGGGTCCTTGTGGCCGAGGCCCGCCAGCTGGCGCTGCTTCCACGCCCGGCTAGCTAACCCATCCGTTATGTTTTGGTGGATATCGATTGTTCAACATCGTTATCGGCAGTTGCACACCATTCATTGCATGAATCACCCACCGTTGGTCTATTCGCGACCACCTTGAGTGTCCGCACTGTTCTCGGTGCAGTCCGCACGCAGTAGGTTCTGTCCATGGCCCTCGTCTGGCGCGTCGCGCGTCCTGAACCGTCGTCTCCGGTGGCCGAACTTCGTCTGTGATTGACCTCTCCATTCCCGGTCTCAGTGAGATCATCCCGCTTGCATCCATCGCCGCCCCCGCAGAGCCGGGTGGGCCGGGGCTGTATCGCGCCTATGCCGACAAACACCGCCGGTGGGTGCTGGTGCGGATCTTCGAAGCGGCGGATTCCAGCTCTGAGCGGGGCGATACCAAGGGCCGCGGGAAAGACGGCGGGAATCAGGACACCGAAGCCGCCGCACCCCCAGACGACGGTGTTGACATTGGCTCGGCTCTGAGCCGATGGGCCCGCCAGTCCGTGGTTCCGGGCATCGCCGAGGTGGTCGACATCGGGCGAACCGGTGACGGGCTGCGGTACGTATTGTTCGAGAACGCCGAGGAGACCCTCGAAGATCTCCTGGCCCGTGAAGGGCGCCTGGAGGTTGATCAGGTAGTAGCGCTGATGACCGTCGTGGCCGATGCGATCGACGCTGTGCATTCCGCTGGTTTGGTCCATGGGGATCTTCGTCCTGGCACCATCTTCTGGCGCGCCGACGGCCAGCCGATCATCGCCGGGATGGGTTTGTGGCCTGCGGATACCATGCGGCTCGGTGGCCTGGATGAACCGGGTGAGGTCGAAGGTAACGGCGACGGTGCCGACCGCACCGATGAAGCTTCGGCTTCGCCTCTCGTAGCTTCGGTGTTTTGTGCGCCGGAGGTGCTCGCCGGCGACACGATCCAGCCGGCCGCCGACATTTTTGCTCTGGGCGCCACCCTCTATGCCCTTCTCGAGGGTGCGGATCCGTTTGGGTCGAGTCGGTTGGCTGGCAGCAATGGGGAAGACTCGGCCGTTCACCTCCACTCGGTCCCGGCCCTGAGCGGTGGGGGACCGGCCTATCTCGATGGGGTGGTCCAGGTAGCCACGGCGGCCAAGCCGTCCGGGCGGGTGGCCACCGCAGCCGGATTCTCCGACATCCTGCAGGGTTCCTCGTTGACCCAGCGGCCCATTCTTCCCTCGGCGTCACAGAGCCGGCAATCGTTGGGTGGTGTGGTCGGTATCGACCGGGCGAGCCTCGGAGCGCGGGCCGTCGACGCACCGGAAGCGGTGGATGCCCCGCAGTCAGTCGACCCGACGCTTGGGAATTCGTCATCGGTGAGGCCCCGACCGGTTGCGCCTGGCGAACCCACCGACGACGCATCGAGTGGTCAACCGGCGGAGGCACCAGCTCCGGTAGTGGCACCGCAGCCCCGCGGACCTGCAGAGCCGAAGCGCTCCAAACGGCCCGTCGAGTCCGAAAAACTCGTCGAGGCTGAATCGTCGGTAGCCGATTCGACAGCCTCAGCCCCAAGCGCCCCGCTTCCGCGCCGCTCTCCGAAGGCTGAGGCACCCAAGATTGCGTTGCCGGTTGCCGATGCGGTTGCTTCAGGCACCGAAGAACGCAAGCCTCGCCCGTGGGGTGTGCTTGGCCTGGCCGCCTCGTTGCTGTTGGTGGTGCTTGCCGCGGTTCTTGTCCTCACCCGTGATCCGGGCACCGAGGTGGCTGGCAACAATCAGGAGACGGCCGAGTCCCCCGACCCGCTCGCCTCCAACGGCCTTGACCTCGACCGGTTGTCATCGACCGAAGAGGGCAGTGAGGACGGCGAAGATGGGGACGACGACGGGACCAGTGGCGGCGGTGGTGATGGCGACGGCGAGGTCTTCATCGACCGCGATGGCACGATCATCGACCGGGTTCGCCCCGGGGATCCCGACCAGGTCGATGGCCAGCAGATTGTGGTCGATGGTGAGGACGGCGACGACGGGGGAACTGGCGACGGCGGTGACGATGGTGGTGATGGATCTGACGGTGACGATTCCGGCGAAGACGGTGGGCAAGGCAGTGATTCCGCCGACGGCGATGATGGCGGTGACGAGGGCGTTGACGGAGACGACAGCAGCGATGATGGCGGGTCGAGCGACGCCGATGATCTGGAGCGGCCCACATCGGTGTCGGTAGACACCGCTTCGGTCACCGATGCCCACCACAACGTGGCGGTCTCGTGGGATCACTCAGGACCAGTCGACGGATTCTATGTACGCGGGTCCAACGGCGCCGCTTTCCGTTGGCCGGCCGAGGGCCTGCTGAGCTCCACCACGCGCTCTGCGACCGTCCTTGACACTCTGGTGCTGGGTGAAGAGGTGTACGACATCGACGTGGTCGCCGTTGTTGGTGACATTGGTCGTTCGAGCGTCGACGTCACCTTTGTGACCGACCCCGCGGGCACGCCGGTCGACATCGACGAGCGCGTGATGGCGCCGACTGCAGTTTCGGTGTCATCGGTTGCGGTGAGCGGCACGCGGGATTCGGTCGGTCTCACCTGGTCCCATGACGGTGACGGGGTAGACGGCTTCTATGTAGAGGTGAGTGGCGAGGAGTCATTCCGGGTGCCGAGCGCGGGCTTGTTGCCCGCGAGCGAACGGTCGGTTGAGATCCGTGATGCTCTCCTGGTGGGCGCCAAGACCTACCGGTTGACGGTGGTGGCCAGCGGTACCGGGGGTACGGCGCCGGCCCGCACCAAGACCTACGTCACCAAGGAGCTTCAGGTGAATTCGGCGCCCGAGCGGCCGGTGCGGGTATCCATCAACTCGCTGGGGACCTCCTTTGATGGCCGCCACAACAGCGTGCGGGTCGACTGGTCCCACGACAACGAGGTGAGTGGCTTCTTCATCGAGTGGAGCACCAGCTCAGGCACCTTCCGATATCCAGAACCCGGCATCTTGCTGGATCCCCAGAGTCGCTCGATCGAGCTGCCGGACCAATTCGAGGCGGGCGGCGTTCGCCATTCGGTGCGGGTGGTGGCCGTCAGCGGCGGGCTTGAGTCAAAGAGTCGGTCCCGCACCTTCACAACCAACGTTGTCGAGACGGTCTTGACCACCACCACCACCACCACATCGTCGACCACGACTACTACCACGGTGCCAACCACCACGACGACTGCGCCAACAACCACGACCACGACTACGACGTTGCCCCCGACCACGACCACTACAACCACGACGACCACTCAGCCGGAGACCGGTGCCGCGCCGGGCAGTGTGGCGGTGGCTTCGCTGGGACGCAGCCGCATTGAGAACGAAGCGGTAAGGGTGAGTTGGTCACATTCGGGCGGCGCCGACGGGTTCTATGTGGAATGGACCCACAAGGATTTGGTGGAACGCTGGCCGGAGGATTCCAGTTTGTTGAGCCCAACCGATACTTCGGTGGAGCTCATCAACAAGCTGGTGGTGGGCCCGATCCTCTACGGGTTCACGGTGGTTTCGGTCACCGATGGAGTGGAGCGGCGCAGCGAGCCGATCTTCTTCCAGACGCTGCCGCGATAACTAGGCGGTGGCCGGTTTCGTTCTGGCCGGGAGTCCTGCACCGGTTGAACTGACAGAACTGACAGAACTAGGCCCGCTTGGCCGAGATGACTCCGGTGTTAAACCCAGCGAGGTGGAGGCCACCGGCGAAGCGGGCGTGTTCGATCTTTAGGCAGGCATCCATCACCACGTCGAGTCCGGCGCGGTTCGCGATCTGGGCCGCTTCGGGGCTCCAAAGGCCGAGCTGGATCCAGAGCGCCTTGGCGCCGATCCTTACTGCGTCTTCGGCGATGGCCGGGCAGTCATCGGGTTTGCGGAACACATCGACGATGTCGGGGGTGCCGGGCAGGTCGTCGAGGCTCGGATACACGGGTTGGCCGAGGATTTCGGTCTCTCGCGGGTTGACCAACCATACGTCGAAGTCGGTTGACGAGCTCAGGAGATAGGTGGCGACAAAGTTCGAGGCCCGCGACGGGTTGGCGGAAGCCCCGACGATGGCGATGGACTTCGACTTGTCGAGGATGGCTTTGCGTTTGCTGGCGGTGGGCGGTGTCCATCCATCCACGGGTGGGTGTTCAGCCATCAGTGCTCCGTTCCGGTTGTGGTCGCTGCGAGGTCGGTCGGTTGGTTGGTCTATCGGCGGATCGGGGTGGAGCGGTTAGCCAGCCTGTTGGGAGGCGTCGAGGGCCTGGTCGAGATCCCACAGGATGTCGTCGAGGTCTTCGAGGCCAACCGATAGCCGCACCATATCGGCGCTGACCCCGGCTGCTTCGAGGTCGGCGTCGCTGAGCTGTTGATGGGTGGTTGATCCGGGGTGGATCACCAAGGTGCGGGCATCGCCCACGTTGGCCAAGTGGCTCACCAGCTGGAGCGCTTCGATAAAGGCTGCGCCCGCCGCTCGGCCTCCCTTAACTCCGAAGGTGAAGATGGCGCCGGGGCCCTTGGGAAGGTATTTCTGGGCCAGGCCGTTCCAGGGGGAGTCGGAAAGGCCGGCGTATTTCACCCAGGACACTCGTGGGTCGGCGTTAAGCCATTCGGCCACCCCTTGGGCGTTGGCCACGTGGTTTTCCATTCGCGGGGCCAGGGTTTCGAGGCCTTGGAGCAGCATGAAGGCGTTGAACGGTGAGATCGAGGCGCCGACGTCGCGGAGCTGTTCGGCTCGCACCTTGGTGCAGTAGGCGTATTCGCCGAAGTTGTCCCACCAGCGCAACCCGTTGTAGCTGTTGACGGGCTCGGTCATGTTGGGGAAGCGTCCAGAACCCCAGTCGAACTGACCGGACTCGACGACCACGCCACCGATCGAGGTGCCGTGTCCTCCGATGAACTTGGTGGCCGATTCCACTACCACGGTGGCACCGAAGTCGATCGGGCGGCAGAGGTAAGGGGTGGCGAAGGTGTTGTCGACCACGAGCGGCAGGTTGTTGGCCGCAGCAATCTCAGCGATGGCTTCAAGGTCGGCGACCGCTCCGGAGGGGTTCGAGATGATCTCGGTGTAGAGGAGCTTGGTCTTATCGGTGATGGCCGCGGCGAAGGCTTCGGGTCGGGTGCCGTCGACAAAAACGGTGTCGATGCCGAACCGGCGCAGCGTTACGTCGAACTGGGTGACGGTGCCGCCGTAGAGGCCGGCGGCGGCCACGATTTCGTCGCCCATGCCCGCCAGCGCAGTAACAGCACAGAACTCGGCGGCCATACCACTGGCGGTGGCCACCGCACCGATGCCGCCCTCGAGGCTGGCCATGCGCTCTTCGAACGCGGAGGTGGTGGGGTTGGCGATACGGGTGTAGATCGTGCCGTATTTCTGGAGGGCAAACTGATCGGCCGCATCGTTGGTGTCTTCGAAGACGAAGCTGGTCGATTGGTAGATCGGTACGGC
>CALAML010000117.1 GCA_937925845.1 uncultured Acidimicrobiales bacterium
GCCGACGGGTTCCCTTGGGGCCCTGTCCCTCTTGCCGGACGGGGTGCCTTTGCCGGTGTCGGTGGCGGAGGTTGCTGCGGTAGTCTGAGGGCATGCGCACGGTTCTGAACGGACCGATTCCCCCGGAGGTAGTTGACCTTCTGGCTCGCCGACGCGCCCTCGGCCTTGACTCTTTTGATGAAGTCTGGGACGGCGAGTACCACATGAACCCCAGCCCGAACGCCCGCCATGGGCAGGTGCAATTTCAGTTGGCGGTCCTTCTTGATCCGCTCCTTCGCAACGCGGGGCTGATCCCGATTCTTGAGTTCAACCTTGGCGTCGAGTCGAACTACCGCGTACCCGACATCGGCGGTCTGCGAACGCCGACATCGGCCACCTGGGTTGACGATGCTGCTCTCGTGGTGGAGGTGCTGTCGCCGGACGACGAAGCCCTCGAGAAGTTCTCCCACTTCGCTGAGTTCGGAGTCGCCGAGGTGATGCTGGCCGACCCCGAAGCCGAATCGATCCAGCTCTACCGACGCAGCCAAGCACCGGATGAGCCGGCCACAGGGTTTGTCGAAACCAGGTCCAGCTCACTATTGGGCGTCACCGCCGACGAGGTGATAGCCCAGCTCCGCTGGTCATAGCGAGCGGAGCTCGCTGCTTACCGGTCTCCTGGGGTTAGGTAGAACCACATTGGTTGGGGTGCGTCCTGGTCCTGCATTGCTTGGCGGGCGGCGAGCATGACTTTGCCGGTTTCGGTCTCGTCGAGAAACCAGCGGGTGCTGGCCCACGCGGCCGGGGCGTGGTCGACCATGGCCAGAGCTGCCGTTTCGTAGTAGCTGCGGATGTCGTGGCTGACCCGCATCGGCATGCCCGGGATCCCCGCTTCTTTCCATGCGGTGCCTTCGGCAATTCGGATGAAGGCTTCGATGGCCGATGGGATATCGTCGGCATCCACGGTTCGACCGGCGGCAAAACGGCCTTCGGTCATCTCCACCCCACGGTCATAGGCGGCCCGCAGACCGTTGGCCTCGTCGACCGCCGGGTGGGCATCGGGATCATGGCGGGGCGGCATCGGGCAAGCCAACATCTCATCGCCCCCATCGGCGATGGCCTCGTCGAACTCGGTCATCACCGGCTCGGTTGCGTCGAGCAGAGCAAAAGCCGCAGCCAGCACCCGATGCTGGAACTCCGGATCTCCCGGCTTACCGAGTGGGCGACCCAGCGGGAAGTCGCACCACAGACCCCGCGGCGGCGCTGTGCTCTCCATCTGTTCACGGATAGAGCAAAGTGAAACCGTGGCGATGCCAGCGGCCTCGAACACGTGGGCGAGCGTACTCACGGTACGCGTGCACAACGGTCAGACCGGAGTAAGGAGAACCACGTCAATGCCCTGCTCACGCATCAGCGCCGCGCCGGCCGGACCCGAGTCCATACGAACGCCGGCCAAGTCGAACTGGTTGCCGGCATAGGCCAGATGCTGATCGGCGACCCGGCCGATCACACCCTGCTCGGCCAACTCATCGAGGCGATCGAGAGGGAACACCGTGTTCATGTCGTAGGCGAAACCGGCGCCGTCGAAGTTTGGGCTCCAATGGCCGGTCACATAGTCGCGGCGGGACCCATCAAGGACCCGGTAGCCGGTATCCATCACCTCGAAGCCATCCTGGTCGGGATGATGCAACGACGCGGTGGTCACCAACGCCACCGTGGCCTCGGCCAGCGGCGGGGGAGTGGTAAACGCCGTTGTTTCGAAGGATTCGCCCGGAAGGGCAGCGGTCATTGCTTTTAGATCAGAGTCGGCCATGGCGCTGAAGATAGCATCTGGACGCTTTTGGCGACCGGAAACTCAAGCCGGCAGCGGGCAGGCGGTAAGCGAATAGGTCGCCAGCCGCTTGCGTAACGCCCACACAATCAAGCCGATAGCCATCAAGCCGACGATCGGCTGGATCGGGGCCCACCAGCTCAGGGCGCCGCCGGTACCGAGCAGGGCAACAACGGCCTGATTGCACACCGGGCATCCGACGGCGAGGAACGATGCAAAACCGCTCCATGCCGTGCGGACGTTGCTCTGTTCCTCCTCATCACGGTGCGTTTCGGGGAGGCGAATGGCAAACACCAGGCCGATCAGAGCCGAAGCGATGACCCAGATCACATAATCGATGGGTCGGGTCTCCACCGGTCGCCCAAAGATCGGCGTGTCGATCAGGTCGGCCGGCACCCCGATCGGAATCGAGGCGATCAGCGCATAGGGCACCGCGCGAGCAAAGGTGGAGGCCGGGAGTTCCCGAAGCGCAGCAAGCACCCGAAAAGAATACCCCGACGACAGCGGGTACAGCCGGTCACGCAATGCCCGCGGGGTTTGCGAGGCGAGTTGCGAGCCCAGAATCAGTTGCGGCGCCGGGGAAGATAGTGAACCGGCACACTGTTGGTAAGAACCCAGCTGGTGAGAACGGCACGGATCGGTGAAGAGGAACCAGGTGACCACAGGGCGCAGCGAGAATTTCCCGATCGGAGCGGCGGTAACGATCGAGGGCCTCGAGGGGGATCCCAAACCGATTCTGACCGAGTTACGAGCCGCCGAACCGGTGAGCTGGATCCCGGCTCTCGAGGCGTGGTGGGTGACCCGACGGGACCTCGCCGTCGAAGCCATGCGAGACGCCGATGCCTTCACCGTCGACGACCCCCGCTTCACCACCGCCGCGGTGCTCGGCCCAAGCATGCTCTCGCTTGAGGGCGCCGAACACGAGCGCCATCGAAGCCCGTTTGCGCCAGCCTTTCGACCCGGCATCCTGCGAGAACAATTCGACGAGTTTCTCGGCGAGCAGGTCGCAGCTCTCATCGACGGGCTCGGCGCCGGCACCGGTGAGCTCCGCCACGGTCTGGCCGGACCGTTGGCCGTTAACACCATCACCGAGTTCCTTGGGTTGGAAGGGGTGACCGCGGCTGAGGTGCTCGACTGGTATCAGTCCATCTCGCGAGCGATCACCAACCTGACCCTCGGAGAGCCGATCACCCCCGGCGACACCGCGGCGGTGGCGACGGTGCATGAACGAGTGCAACAGACGCTCGACTCAGCGACCTCTGACTCACTCCTGGTTTCGATCGAGAGAACCGGACTGCTTCGACCCGAAGAGATGTCGTCGGCGACGGTGGTGCTGATGTTCGGGGCCATCGAGACCGCCGAGGGGATGACCGCCAACGTGTTCTGGCATCTGCTCACCACCGACGGGGCCTGGGCAACAGTAGCGGCCGACCGATCCCTGCTCGCCAACGCCATCGACGAGTCGCTTCGATTCGAGCCGGCGGCGTCGTTGATCGATCGCTACACCACCCGCGATGTCGAACTCGGTGGCGTTGAGATTCCTGAAGGGGAGCTGGTCACCATCAGCCTGCTGGGTGCGAACCATGACCCGGCGCTCTTCGACGATCCCCACCGATATGACCTGACCCGGGCCAACGCCCGTCAACACGTCACCTTTGTCCAGGGACCCCATGCCTGCCTCGGCCTTCACCTGGCCCGCATGCAGACCGCGGCTGCAGTCTCGGCCATGCTTGACGCGGCGCCGAACCTTGTGCTCGACCCCGACACCAGCTCCGCCCCCGCGGGCTTGATCTTCCGGAAACCGGATCGACTTTCGGTGACCTGGTAGGCCGCACCGGCCCACTAAGACTTCTCGGAGCCATCTAAGGGACTAGCCCAGAAGCTCCAGGGCTTCGAGGTCGACGGCATGTTGGGCATGGCGAGAACCCATGGCAATAAACATCTCGTCGCCCCGGTCGGTTTGTTCGACCATCATCGACGCCACGAGGGTGACGATCATGCCGGCGAAGGTGCCATAGCGGTAGCCGAACCAACAATCGTCGAAGCTGAAATTCTCGGCGCCGCTGGCGGTCATGGCGTGATGGTAGATCCGGACCAGCTCATCTTCGTTGTCCCGGCGGGCTTCCGGCAGGAGGCTGGCGCCAAGGAAGTAGGCCAGATCCGAGGTGCCCGGTCCCAGCGAAACGCCCTGGAAGTCGACCACTGCCACCGTGGCCTTGCCCTCCGGAGTATGGCCAAATAACAGGTTGTCGAGGCGGAAGTCCCCGTGGGTGATAGTCAGCGGACCCGGCGCCTTGTCGAGCCACGATGCCAGATTGGTGGTGAGCTTTTCGTACACCTCAACCAGCTCGGGTCCGAGAGCATTGCCGTAGCGCTCGATGAAACCAGGAAGCACCACGGTGGCGATCCCGGCGATCTGCGCACTGGTCTCCGGATTGCGCCGGTTCAGCCAATCGAAACTGCTCAGCTTGGAGTCGGCGAAGTGGGGCGAGTGGAGCTTGGTCATCTCTTCGACAGCCAGCGCCGCATCATCCACGCTGCACCCCTCGATCTGGTCGCCCTGAACCGCTGGGGCCAAGTCCTCAAAGAGCAAAACAAAGTCGTGGGTCTCTTCATCAAAGAGCACCTGATGGCAATGGGGTGTGCGCACCGGCAGGTTGGCGGCGAAGTGCTGATAGAAACGGCACTCGAGTTCATAGCTACGCAAGGCCACACCGGTGGTGCGGCTGGTCTCGTCCTCGGCCGGCATCTTGGCGATCACGGTGGTGGGTGCCTCAGGCGGAGCCCCCTCAAGGGTGAGCAGGGCTCGATAGGTGTCGCCGACCTGACCGGTACCGACCGGTTCGAGCTTGGCCTCTCGCACCATGCCTGTCCGCAGCACACTGGCCAAGGCAAACGTCAGCCACTCAGGCGTGATCTGTTCTGGACGACTCGCAATCGGTAACGCCACGGTTCCCTCCCCAACACACGTTGAGCTTGGTGGACGAGCCCCATCGACCGGCGGCCCGGGTTCGCACTCAAGAGACTAGATGCCGCCGATGACGTCCGCGCAAGGGTCTGTTCTTCGTTCGCTTGTCGGTGATTGCCGTCGGTCCCGCCTGGAGTTATTGACTTCCTACCACCAGATAAATACTCTGAGAACTCATTTGCGACACACCATTTCTCCGGTAGGCGCACCTTGGGAAGCGATGCGGGGGAAGCAACAACAAGGGAGCACCGCCGTGGCCAGTCCAAAGACGTCGATTTTCAGTACGTCACCGCGCAACACGTCATTGCTGAAGAAGCCGATTGCCGTCGCCTTTTCCGCGATCACTGCGCTGGCAGTGCTCGGTAGCGCATGCACGATACAGCCCGAATGTTCGGTTGGTTCACTCGACCCATCCGGCCTCGGCGACTACGTCTGGGTCGTGTTTGTTGAACCGACAGATCAGACCCACCACCTCTATCTCGACGGGGTCTACGACCAGACCGCCGGCCCCAGTGAACCCGACGGGGACTTCGGCTCGATCAAGTTCCTGGTGCCCATGGACAACACCCAACCGATTCTGGTGCAGGTTGCAACCGAGATCGATGGTCCGCTAACCGACTGCGGGGTTCTGGTCCCAGAGATCACCTGACCACGCCACGGCGACAAACGGGCCCTCGGACAATCCCAGCCATCCCGGATAGTTCCGGCTATCCCGACAATCAGGGAGCGGTGCCGTCCACGTACACCCACCGACCGTCGACCCGCACAAAGGTGCTGCGCTCGTGCAGCTCCAGATGTTCAGAGCCACGCCGGAAGCGGGCTTTGAACTCCACCTCGCCCGTCTGATCAAAAGCGGAGCCCGCTTCGGTGTCGAGGATCTCCAACCCGAGCCAGGTGATGCCCTCATTTGGGTCGGCGTCAGGCTGAATCAGCGGCGGTCGGGTGTCGAGGTGCCACGACTCCAGCAGGAAACCGTTGTTGGCGGTGGCATAGGCGCTGTAGCGGGCCCGCATCAACTTCTCTGCTGTGGCTCCCAACCCCGCACCGTCGCGATGGACCTTGGCGCAACACTCGCCAAACGAAGCGGTGAGACCACAGGGGCATGGCGCGTCGGGTACCAGCGTGGTCGGGGCTGGTTCGTCTATGCCGGGTTGAACATCTTCTTCTTTGGCCATCGAGTTCAGCCTATGCGGATGGTTGGAACCGCGAACCAGCGAACCGAGCAACCCTTGATGGCCGGGCTAGGAGTCTCCTAGTAGGACGCTACGGCACGTTCATGTGGTTCAGGCGCCAACTTCCGGCGCCCACTCCGGCCGCGGCCACCGCGAGCAGGGTGATGATGGCGACCGGTACCGACACCAGACTCGATGCGGAGACATCGGCGATCTTGTTCAGCAGCGAACGACTGTAGGAGACCAGGGCCAACCGTCCCGGCAACGAGCCGATGGCGGCGATGATGCCCTCGAAGACCAGGATGTATCCCAATCCCCAAATCAGGGCCCGGTGGGTGAACAGACCGAGCGCTACAAAGATAGCGGCGTAGGCCGGCACCACCAGCAGGGTGGCCACACTGGCAGCGACCGCCACCGAACCACTGCCAGCGGCCAAACTCGCTGCCGCGAAGGTCAGGGCCAGTACCGGAACAACGATGGTCAACACTGCGGCCAACGCGGCAACCACGATCGTGGGTCGAGGGATCGGTCGCAGCCAAAGATAGATCAGCGAGTTGTTCTCATAGAGATCGCCCAGCGCCGCCGAAGCAAAGACCAGGGTCACCACGGGAGCCAACAAGGTCAGGCCCAGGTTGTTGATGAACCGGGCAATATCAGCGCTCTCTGAACCATCGGCACGGCCAACAAGAACAGCCAGGCCAATGGTGATCACCGCCATCACGGCTAGGCCGATCAGACGTGGTCGCGACGCCAACTGCTTCAAAATGATGCGGTAAATGTCAACCATCGGTCGGCCTCACTCGTGGGCTGGGGTTCAAAAAGTTCCGGACAAAAGGGGAAGTCGAATCGCAGGACAAGACCGTCATCTCAGCGACCGACCAGGTAGCGGAAGACACTCTCGAGGTCATCGTCGAGCGGGTTCACCTCATAGAGGCGGGCCTGATGCTCTACCGCGATCTGAGCCACGGTGCGGCGGAAGGCGGCCACGTTGTTGGTTTCGGCGGTGACGGTGGAAGTGGCATCAGCCACCTGCACCCCGTCGGCGATACCCGAGGACAACAGCGACCCGGCCATCTCGCGGGGGTGGGTGGTGCGCACCAGCATGCGATGAGGGCGATGATCCATCAGCTCTCGGATCTCGCGGAAGTCGCCTTGGGCGGCAAGGCGACCCTGAGCAATCACCAGTACCCGAGACCCGAGTCGCTCAACCTCCTCAAGCACATGAGAGGAAACAACAACACACCGCCCCTCAGCGCCGAGGCGTTTGAAGAGCTCCACCATGTGCAGCCGTTGCCGGGGATCCAGGCCGGTCAACGGTTCGTCGAGCAACAGCACATGAGGATTATGGACGATGGCCTGGGCCACCTTCACCCGCTGGCGCATGCCCTTCGAATAGCTGGTGATCGGCCGCTCATCATCCGGGTCAAGCTCGACCGTATCGAGCGCCGCCCGAGCCGAGGATTCCGGTTCGGCCACGTTCTGCAACCGAGCCATGGCAGAAACGAAATCGACGGCACGCATGTCGTCAAAGAGCTTCTCCTGCTGGGGTACGACGCCGATGTTGCGGGCCACTTCACGATCGGTACGCGGATTCTGACCCATCACATAGATAGCGCCCTGGCCCGGAGCGGTCAGCCCACACATCATGCGCAGACAGGTCGACTTGCCGGCACCGTTGGGCCCCAGCAGGGCCGTGACCCCCGGGTAGATGGCGAAGCTGACATCAGACACCGCAACCACATCGCCAAACCACTTCGACAGGTTCTGCACCAGGATCGACGGACTCTGACCCGGGATGTACCA
>CALAML010000118.1 GCA_937925845.1 uncultured Acidimicrobiales bacterium
AAAGCGTTTGTGGCCCAGTACCGCCAACGACCCGATGTCATTCAAGGCCGACACGACGCATTGGCCAAACTACGCAAACTCCTCGGCGAGTGCGGCCTGCTCACCCCAACCGCTGAGCGCCTCTGGAAAGGCCTCGGTCTGGCCGCCTAGAGCCTCGCGGTCTCCATCAGCGAACCGGGTCCGTTTGGGGTCAGACCCCGGATGGACCCGGTTGGGTGAAGTGGAACTGGGTTTGGGTTTGGTGGGTTTGTCCTGGGCGGAGCGTGGCTGCCGGGAAATGGGGCTGGTTGGGCGCGTCGGGGAAGGCTTGGGTCTCCAGACACAACCCGCCGGAGCGCTGATGGGCTCGGCCGCCGCCGCCGACCTTGCCATCGAGGAAGGTCCCGGTGTAGAGCTGCAGGCCGGGCCGGTCGGTGGCCACCGTCATGGTGATTCCGCCAGCATGAACCGTTGCCGCGTGGGTCAGCCCGCTGTTGCCATCACTTTCGTCGATCACAAAGCAGTGGTCGTATCCGGTGTCATCGACCGCGTTTACCGGTCGGGCCGTGGTGAAGTCGAAGCGGGTTCGGTCCACCCGAGCCACATCGCCGGTCGGTAGGGCGGCGCTGTCAACCGGTAGGTAAGTGGATGCGGCCAACCGGACTCGGTGGTCGGCCACACTGGTTGACTGCGGCCCCTCCAGATTCCAGTAGGCGTGGTTGGTCAAGCTCACCGGGGTCGGGGCATCGGTGGTGGCCTCGAACTCCACCCCCAATGTGGATCCGCTCACCCGATAGGTGACCCGGGCCTCCACCCGACCGGGAAAGCCCTGGTCACCGTCAGGGCTCACCAGGGACAGGCCAGCCCAAGCCGCCGCCATATCGCCATCGGTGGTGCCCGTTTCGTCCAGCGTCCAGATTCGGCGGGAAAACCCGTCGCCGCCGCCATGAAGGGTGTTGGGGCCGTCGTTGGCCGACAGGTTGTGGATGGTCCCGTCGAGTTCGAAACGGGCCCCGGCGATGCGGTTGGCGAAGCGACCCACGGTTGCGCCCAGGAACGGGTTCAACGAGTCGTCTTCGTAGCTGGCGACATCGTCGAGATACAGACACAGGTCACGGTCGGCGAAACGAACCCGGCGGGTACTGGCCCCGAGCGTGATCACCTCAACCGAAAGGCCGGCCCCACCATCGAGGTGGACCAGCGACACCACATCACCAGCAGCGGTTTGGCCGAACCGGTCATGGTGAACGGAAGGGTTAGTGGAGGTCAACCCTCAGGCGTTTCTTATGGTGAGGCCGCCGTCGACCACGATGGTGGCACCGGTGACAAACGACGAGGCGGGCAGCGCCAGGTTGAGCACCATGTGGGCCACCTCCTCAGGATCGCCGTAGCGGCGGAGTGGCACCCGACGTTTGGCATAAAGCGTCTTTTGGTCATCCGGAATGAACTCGGTCATGCCGGTGTGGATCGGGCCGGGGCAGACACAGTTGACGGTGATGGCCTCTCGCCCGAGCTCGACGGCGAGGCTTCGAGTGAGGCCGACCACCCCGTGTTTGGCGGCGGTGTAGGGGCTGAGCATCCCGGTAGCGCCGAGGGCCTCGCTCGACGCGATGTTGACAATACGAGCGGCATCGGAGCGGCGAAGGTGGGGGAGGGCGGCCCGAATGAGCCGCACCTGGCCGGTCAGCATCACGTCGAGGGCCTGGCTCCAGGCATCGCCGTGTTCGACGCTGTCGATCGGAGCGCCCACAGACACACCGGCGTTGTTCACCAGGATGTCGAGGCCATCGAAACGCTCGGCCACCGCGGCCACCACCGCATCAACCTGTTCGGTATCGGTGACGTTGAGCACCCAGCCTTCGGCCTGACCGCCGCCGGCGACGATCTCATCGACCACCGCATCGACACCGTCTTGGCCGAGGTCGGTTACCGCCACCGCCGCTCCTTCGGAAGCAAAAAGCAAAGCCTCTGCGCGTCCCATGCCCGAGGCCGCGCCGGTCACCAGGACCACCCGACCGGCAACCGATCGACTCAGGCGGGCCAGCGGGTGCGACGGGCTCTGATCAACCATCGTTGCTTCTCCTCTTGTTTGTTCTCTGTTGATGCTCTGACTCTTGTTGTTCTCTGTTGATGCTCTGACGGACCGGCGGCAAAGTTGGGGGTGCTTGGGGTGAGAGCAGAAGACCCCAACTTTTGGTTACGGGTTTGGTGCTTTTGGTTGCCTGCGGCGGGCTACGGTCCAGGTTCCGGGACCGCGCTGGGATGCGAGCCCTTCCCAGTCGCCGGGTAATGCCCTCACCACATCTTCGGCGACGAGGTAGATCGGTGTGCTGGTGCCGATCGAGTTCACCCACACCACGGCGCCATCGGGCCGTAACACTCGATCCATCTCGGCGGGGAAAAGCAGGGCGTTCACCAGCACCACCGCATCGACCGAGTTGTCGGCCAGCGGCAGCACGCTGGCATCACCCAACACCCGCGGCGCGACCTCGGCTGGCGCCAGCCGCAGCATCTCCAGCGAGAGGTCGAGGGCGATCACCCGATCAAAGGTGGCGGCGATGTGCGGGGTGGCAAACCCTGTTCCGGAGCCCACCTCAAGAGCACAAGCTCCCGAAACCCCGCCGCGCGCCAAGGCGTCGTCGACCGAAGCCATTCGGCCCGCGGTCAATCGGGTGTGCCACTCGGCAGCCAGGTCATCAAAGAGCTCGGCCACATTGGCCTTTCGCTCCGGGGTCCAGCTCGCCGGATCAAAGGCCGCACCCTGGGTCACCGCCCGCATGGGATGGCTCTCGTCAACACCGGTGTCGACCGTCTCCGGTTCGATCGGTTCAAGAAAGGTGATCACGACGGGGAGCATAGAACCTGCCGAGGCGAGCCGTTGGTGCGTCGCGGCGGGCCAGCGGGCAGAATGTGGGCCATGACCCGAACCTTCTCGATCGTCGGAGCCGGCCTGGCAGGCACGCTGATGGCTCTGATGCTGGCCGAGGACGGCCACCAGGTGGAGATCATCGAGAGTCGACCCGACCCCCGCAGCGCCGGTCGGGTCGGAGGACGCTCGATCAACCTGGCGCTCTCGGAGCGAGGGATTCACAGCCTGGCCGAGGTCGGACTCGACCAAGCGGTGCTGGCACAATCCCTGCCGATGCGGGGTCGCATGATCCATCCGGCACCATCGGACAGCCGGGGCGGCGACGGGGCTGAGCTCACCTTCCAGCCCTATGGCCAGGAGGGACAAGCGATCAACTCCGTCACCCGCGACCACCTCAACGACGTGCTGCTGCAGGCCGCCGACGCCCATCCGGGGGTCACCCTCACCTTCGAACACCGGCTGATCGATATCAGCTTTCCGCGGCGCACCGTCAAGCTTCGCGATGGCGGCGGCAACCTGTTCGAGCGGCGCTTCGACACCATCATCGGCGCTGACGGTGCCTATTCCCATGTGCGGCTCGAAATGCAGCGCCGCGGCGCATTCAACTACAGCCAGAGCTTTATCGAGCACGGCTACAAGGAACTCACGATTCCGCCCGCGGCCGACGGAAGCTTTCGGATGGACCCGAACGCTCTGCACATCTGGCCCCGCGGCGACCGAATGATGATCGCGCTGCCGAACGTCGACGGATCATTCACGGTCACCATCTTTTGGCCGATGACCGGCGACCGTTCCTTCGACACCATCGCCGAGGGCGACGCGGCCGCGCTGCGAGCCCGCTTTCGCGAACAGTACTCCGATGTTGTGGATGATCTGGTCGACCTCGAGGCCGACTACTTCGATCATCGCATCGGCCGGATGGTCACCATCCGATGCTGGCCCTGGAACGAAGCCGACAAGGCGGTGCTGATCGGCGATGCCAGCCATGCTGTCGTGCCCTTCTATGGCCAGGGCGCCAACGCCGCCCTCGAAGACTGCGGCCTGTTGCGCGCTGCGATCCGCGACCATCCCGACGATCTGGCTGGCGCCTATCACGCCTTCGGGGCCGACCGAAAGAACGACGCCGATGCTCTCGCGGATCTGGCGCTGGCCAACTTCATCGAGATGCGCGATCACGTGGCTTCACCGGAATTCCTGGAGCGCAAAGCCCGCGAACGGGAGCTGGCCGAAACTCGCCCCGGCGAGTTCACGCCGCTGTATTCGATGGTGAGCTTTACCCGCATCCCCTACGCCGATGCAGTAGCCAAAGCCGCGGAACAGGAACGAGAGTTGTTCAGCTGATGAGCGAAGATTCCGGTGAAACCCCCCTCAACTACTCGAGCTACCTTCAACTCGAGGAGTTGCTCGACCTCCAAACCCCACGCTCGGTACCAGCCGAACATGACGAGATGCTCTTTATCGTCGTGCATCAGGTGTCGGAGCTGTGGTTCAAGGAACTGCTGTGGGAGCTCGACAAGATCAAGGACGACTTCACTAAAGGCAGCCTCAGCGGAGCGATCCGGACCTTCACCCGCTGTCGACGAATCCAGGAAGCCCTGGTGTCGCCGCTGGGAATTCTCGAAACCATGACCCCGATGTCGTTCGCGGCCTTCAGGGAACGACTCGACACTGCGTCGGGGTTCGAGTCGATGCAGTTCCGGATGATCGAGTACACCCTGGGGCTCAAAGACGACGACACCCTCGACATGTACCCACCCGATCTTGGTGGGCTCGACAAGGCCCGCGAGTACTTTGAATCGCCATCGCTGGTCAACGGCTTCCACCATTTCCTGGCTGGTCAGGGAGTCCCGATTCCCGATGAACTGCTCGACCACGATGTCACCAAATCGGTGCCCGCCAACCAAGTGGTGCAGGACGGCATCCTCGAGCTCTATCGGAGCAAGGGAGAGCTCATCACTCTGTTCGAGCTGATGCTCGATTTTGATCAGGGCTTTCAGGAGTGGCGCTACCGACACTTCCAGCTGGTGCGACGCACCATCGGCGACAAGGTAGGCACCGCGGGAAGCCTCGGCGCCGACTTCCTCGCCAAGACGCTTCACGTGCCGGTCTTCCCCGACCTCTGGGCCATTCGCCACAAGCTCTAGAGGCGTCCTTCGGCCAGGATCGGTCCGAGTGCGGTTCCGGTTCGCCGATTCGGTCGCGGCACTTGACGAGGGTTCGGAAGCTGCGACACCATGAGGCGGCGGATCCCAAATTCTTGTGACGCAGGGACGTAAGCCTGTGCGTCACGGTGGCTGTATGCGGGACTGTGTTGTCGAACCATCGATGGCGATCATGACCATCGGCGGCTCGATCGGCATGCGAAGAACCCCCCAATCGATGGCGAGACGGAGAATAGCGGTGCTGGGCACGGTGGACCTGACCGACAACCGGAGGGGCTGGCGCGTCGGATCGCGCTGGCTGACCCTGCTGATAGTGGTCCTCGGGCTCGCCGGGTTCAGTGCCAGCTTCCCAACATCGGCGGTTGGCGCCGACGGTCATGAGGGCCACGACCATCCTGATCCGGGACCGGTTGTGGTGCCGGGGCCGACGTTCGATCAGCGGAACGTGGCGCCGACCGCGGACAACCCGCTGCCGGCAATCGAGGGTGGCTTCGATGTGCAGGTCATCTACTTCATCCCTCAGGGAGCGAGACAGGATCGTCGAGCCCGCATGCTTGACGCCACCCGAGTGATCCGAGACCAATGGCGGGGCTGGGGATGGACGTTTGACCTCGTGGCCAGCCCACTCACCGTGTCTGCGCCCCGAGACTGCTCCTACTACTCGGGCGAGCGGGTGTACGAACGGATCTCACCGCACTTTCGAGACGACCTCATTCGGCGGGGCCTGTGGTCGGCAACCCGCAAGTACGTGATCTTCTCCGAGTGTGTTGTCGATAACCAGGCCCTGGCCTGGGGCGGAGGAAACGAGGCGTTTCTGCTGAACTCGATCATCAACGGGGTCGCCAACAACGAGAACCGACGCATCGGCACGATCGGTCACGAACTGGGCCACACCTTCGGATTGACCCACGAGAACTGTGCGGTGACAAACGGTCCAATGTGTGAGGCCAATTGGCCCAACGTTTCGCCCACCGCGAACCAACGTCAGACCGTCTTTGGTACCGGCTGCGCCTGGATCGCCGAGTGCAACGGGGCATCGGTTGTTCGCCCGGTGTCGTGCTGGGCGGCAAGGGATGCAAACAACCAGGTTCGGGTGACCTGGACCCGATCCAACAACGACAACGCTTCAGGCTTTGTGATCCGGCGCAGCCGCAACGGCGGCAGCTTCAACTGGGTTGGACGCAGCACTGCGTCACCCTTTTTGAACAACCTCACCCAGAGTGGGACCTACCGTTACAGCGTGGAGACGGTCAACGCCAGTGGCCGGTCGAACCGCACCGACTGCGGACCGACTTCCGGGGTGACGTTCGGAGGCGGGGGCGGTGCTGTTCGCGCTCCGGTGTCGTGTTTTGCAACCCGGGTCGCTGCCGATCAGGTCCGGATCACCTGGACGCGGGCCAGCAACGACAACGCCAATGACTTTGTGATCCATCGCAGCCGCAACGGTGCCGCCTTCCGCTGGGCCGGACGGGTCGGCACCGGACCCTTCCTCAACACCGGTGTGCCTGATGGCAGCCACGTCTACCGGGTTGCCGCTCGCAATGGGGCGATGTCCTCCTCGCCGCGAGTGTGTGGACCTGCCGGAGGAGTAGCGATCGGCGGCGGGGGTGACGGAGGCGGCAATGTTCAGCGCCCGATAGCGCCGGTTTCGTGTTGGGCGGTCAAAGCAGGCGTTGGACAGGTGCGCGTGACCTGGACCCGGGCCAGTGCTGATCGAGCCGGCGACTTTGTGATCCGTCGCTCGTTTAACGGCGGCAGCTTCAACTGGGCCGGACGCGCCGACGCATCGGGTTGGACCAACACCGGCGTGACAAGACGCGGGAGCTACCGCTACCGGGTCGAGGCGCGAAACGCCGCGGGCAACTCCGACCCGAGAGTGTGCGGGCCGTTCCCCAACGGCATCACCGTTCGGTAGTTCATCGGTGCTCATGGTTGGGATCCGGACCGTTCAGCACGGCCGGGATCACGGCCCAGGCGGCTCCTCGGAGACTGCGTCTGGCATCAGTAGGCTGTGGTTCTCGCAGCGATTTGTCGGCCGCGAAGCCCACACCGAAAGGCGCCACCCGCATGACCACCAAGCCCGAAGTCACGCTTCCTGAAGGAGACCCATCAGGAAAGGCGTTGCAACAAACCGACCTCATCGTTGGCGACGGCGACGAGGCGGTGCCGGGCAAGAACGTTGAGATGCATTACGTCGGCGTTTCCTGGAACACCCGGCAGCAGTTTGATGCCTCCTGGGACCGCGGCGACACCTTTGGCTTCCGCCTCGGTGCCGGTCAGGTTATACCCGGTTGGGAACAGGGCGTGCCCGGTATGAAGGTGGGGGGCCGGCGCCAGCTCGTGATTCCCCCGGCCCTGGCCTATGGAGCCGCAGGTGCAGGCGGGGTCATCGGCCCCAACGAACACCTCGTCTTTGTGATCGACCTCATCTCGGTCAGCTAGCAGGGTGCTCGCATCATCTTTGGCTTGGGTTCCTGAGCCTCATCGGATAAGCCGACCACCCAACTAGACTCATGGCCGCACGCAGTTAGGTTTTGCGACGCGGGCTGTAACCCACTGATCTGAAGAGGCCTTAATGCGCTACAAAAGAGGACACAAAAGTAGAGACCTGATCGATGCCCGCGGCCGCAGTGGTCGGCGTGGCGGCGGCGGTCTCGGTGGTCTTGGTGGGCTCGGCGGAGGATTGGGCCGGCGCCGCGGTGGAGCTGGCATGCCTGCTGGCGGTGGCCTGCCGGTCGGCAAAGGTTGTGGTGGCGGCGGTCTCGGCATGTTGTTGCTGGTCGGCGTGCTGTTCTTGATGCTGCGCGGTTGTGGCGGCGGAGGAAGCGGCGGCTTCGGCGGCGTCGACCTTGAGAACGGTGGTGGCTTCGGCGGTATTGGAGAGACGGCCTTCGACCAGACCCCGGCGGGAGAGGTGGCCCTGGACGACTACGATCCGGCCACCGACCCTGACTCCGAACTTCGTGACTTCATGGGTTTCCTAATCGATGACATCAACGACTTCTGGGAAACGACCATGGCGGAGAACAACATCGACTACGCCCGGCCAAAGCTGGTGGTGTTCGACGGGTTCACCGAGTCCGCCTGCGGTGGCGCTGACGCCCGAATGGGCCCGCACTACTGCACACTCGATGACCAGATCTATCTGGACTTTGGGTTCTTCCAACAGCTTGCCGGCCCGCAGTTTGAGGCCGGCGGCGACTTCGCCCAGGCCTACGTCATTGCTCACGAGGTGGCCCACCATCTCCAGAACCAGCTTGGGATCAACGCTCAGGTTCAGGAAGCGTCACGAGAGAACCCCGCCAATCGCAACGAGTTGTCGATCAGGATGGAACTCCAGGCCGATTGCCTCGCGGGGGTCTGGGCCCACAGCGCGGATCAGCGCGGCATGCTCGAACCTGGCGACGTCGAGGAAGGCCTCCGGGCCGCGGCCGCAGTTGGTGATGACCGTATTCAAGAGCAGGCCCAGGGCCGCATCAGCCCCGAGGGCTGGACCCACGGCAGCTCCGCCGACCGCCAGGAATGGCTGGTGCGCGGTCTGCGCGATGGTGACACGAATGAGTGCGACACCTTCTCGGTGGAAGAGCGCTTCGGCGGCTGAATCGGTCGAGGGACTGCCAGAGCAGTAGTCAGGCCGGGTTGTTCAGGTGGACTGTCGAGACTGACTGCTTAGGGTCGGGCCAGGGCTTTTCTGGCGACCTCTACGGTCGGTCGGCAATGGCAGCCTTCGACGTGGTCATTGACCACGCCCATCGACTGTAGGAACGCATACATCGTGGTTGGTCCCACAAACTTCCAGCCGCGTTTCTTGAGATCCTTACTCAGCGCAGTCGAGGCAGGTGAGGTGGTCAGCTGGGATACGGCCTCGAAGTCGAGTCGCTTGGGACGATCGGTTGATGACGGTTCGAAGCTCCACACAAAGTGGGCCAGGCTGCCCTGCTCGTCGATCAACTCCAAGGCCCGACCGGCATTGTTGATGGCAGCCTCGATCTTGCCACGGTGGCGGATGATGCCTTCGTTGGTGACCAGCTTCTCCACCGACGAGGCGTCGAATCGGGCCACCTCTGTCGGGTCGAAACCAGCAAAAGCGTCGCGGAAGTTGTCCCGCTTCCTCAGGATGGTCAGCCAGCTCAAACCGGCTTGGAATCCTTCGAGGCAAAGTTTTTCGAACAGCCGCACATCGTCGATGACCGGCTGGCCCCACTCCTCATCGTGATAGCGCTGGTATTCGCCATCGGCGCCAGGCCACCAGCAACTCACCACCCCGTCGTCGCGGGTCCACAGCCCGGTCTTGGCCGCTTCTGCCTTCGTGGCCCTGAGTAGCTCGGCCTCTGCGGCACTGGTTTTTGGAGAGGTGTTGCGTGAGGACCTGTTCCCCTTGGGGGAGTTCTTTGAGGAGCTGTCGTTGGTGGTCATTCGTTCCCCTCGCTTTGGTGAACCCAGTCTTCCACCAGGCCGACCTGAGACTGGAGGCTCTCCGCCAAGCCGTCGATGATGGCTCGCTCCACCTTCGAACCCACCAGCGGGATGCCGATCCGGAGGTCGCCCGACAGGCGCCGAATCGAAGTGTCAGATGATGGTCCTGGTTCGACCAGCGTGCGACCGGCGCCGCGAAACTGACGGCCGAGGCCAGTGCGCAGCTCAAAGGTCGACGATCGACGAGCCGGATCGATGACCGAGGCTTCGGTGACGGCGATGTTGGAGGTGTCGATGAACGCACTGGCCCCCGGCGGCAGGTCACCGGTGTAGTGATAACGCACCTGGAGGTGCACCTCGCCCGAATCCTGCACTTGGTGGTTCACCACCACCGGCGGACCGATGTTGTCGAGACCATCGAAGGTGTCGTACAGCGCCGGCGAACTGTAGGCCACGACCACCCGGTCGGCCGCTACGGAAAACTCTTGACGGAGGCTGAACTGCATGCTGGTCCCGGTTGATTCGGCTCGATTGTTGATGATGGCGCGTTGGCGGGTGGTATCCCGGTCCGGAAAACTCTGGGCCTGGTCGTTGCCTCTGATGTTGCCTGGCGGATCGGTTCGGCGCTACTTCGACCGGCTAGGCGCTGGCACCCAGGGTAATCAGGGCGGCGATGCCCAGGACGCCGAGCACGACTAGAGCGGTACCGATGATTCCCATGATCTGTGCGGCACGGGCGGTTCCCTCGTGTTGTGGGTCACGGCGGCCGTCCTTGATGCCCTTTAGCTCTTTGCCTGCGAAGTACCAGCCAACCGGACACAGGAAGAGGCCGACGGCACAAAACAGGATGCTGGCCAGACCGATCCCCGACAGCCACGCCGCCAACGAAGCCTGTGACCCCTCGGCGTAGGTGCCGTAGTAGCCGATGCCTGGCTGGTAGAAGGGCACATGACCCGGTGGGGTCGGGGCCCAGTTCCCCGGTGGGTTGGCGGCCGGGCCCGAGCCGGGCCAGGACTGACCCGAGGGGTTGGCATAGCCGGGATAGCTGGGGTTGGGGTAGCTCGGTGGGGTCTGGGGCCAAGCCGTGCCAGGGGGCTGAACGCTGGCCACCGGATCGGGAAAGGACTGGGTCGGCACCGACGAACCCGGAGGGGCGGGCTGGGCCCAGTCCGGCGCAGCCGCGGCCGACCCACCTCCGGAGCTCCAGTCCGGCGGTCCTTCAAGCTCCCATGGGGCCTCGCTCGGTTGGCCGGAGTTGTCGAGCCCGGGCCCAGGGCTGGGGTCGTTGGCAGTTGGGGTCGCGGGTGTGGCCCCGACGTCCGCAGGCTCGTCGCGGATCGCTCGTCCGTCTTCACCAAAGGACACCTTGCGGCGCCGACCGGTAAGACCGTCATCGCCGGTGCCTCGGTCGGAGCCGGGAGAAGAGGGGTCATCAGTCGGGCCGTCGCCGGTGAGGTCGCCATCTCCGGAACGTTCAGGTGGATTGCTGTGGTCAGTCACCGAATTGTTGCCCCCAAATTTTGAAGCGCCGCCCAGCCGGAGGAAGGGAACCAAAACCTAGCTTTTAGAGATCAAAATGATGTGGCAAGCGCTGACCGACGGGATAGCGGAGGTCACCGGTTAGACTTGTGTCACATGCACTGACAAGTGTCGGTGGTGACGATGGAGGATGCACATGTCCGATGATGTGGTGATTGTTGAAGCGGCAAGAAGTGCCGTGGGCAAACGAAACGGAACCCTGGCGGCAACCCACCCGTCAGAGATTCTCGGCACGGTGCTTACCGGACTGGTTGAGCGAAGCGGAATCGACCCAGCCCAGGTGGAACAGGTGGTCGGTGGTTGTGTCGACCAGGTTGGCGCCCAGTCGATGAACATCACCCGGACCGCATGGCTCACCGCAGGACTGCCGATCGAGACCGGCTGCAGCAGCGTCGATACCCAGTGCGGCTCCAGTCAGCACTCTCTGTCGAGCGCAGTCAACATGGTGGCGGCCGGAGCGGTTGACGTGGCGATCGGTTGTGGCGTGGAGAACATGTCGATGGTGCCGATCGCCTCAAACGCAGCCGACGGTCATGCCGCCGGCCACGGGTTCCCAGTGGCCCAGAGCTACAACGACCTCTTCGAATTCACGAGCCAGTTCGAAGGAGCGGAGCGGATCGCCACCAAGTACGGCATCACCCGCGACGACACCGACGCCCTGGGCCTGGAGTCCCAGGTGCGAGCCCGTCGAGCGGTCGACGAGGGTCGGTTCGAGAACCAGATCGTTCCCGTCGAAGCGGTGGTGATGGACGAAGACGGCAAGCCCACCGACGCCCGCCACACCTTCAACACCGACGAAGTGCTTCGCGAAACCAGCCTCGAGAAGCTGGCCGCGCTCAAGCCGGTGGCCCGTGAAGACGGCATCCACACCGCTGGTACGTCAAGCCAAATCGCCGATGGCGCGGCCGCCCTACTGGTGATGAAGAAGTCCAAGGCCGACGAGCTCGGCCTGAAGGCTCGGGCTCGGGTCCTGCAGACGGCGCTGGTGGGTTGTGACCCGGTGCTGATGCTTGAAGGACCAATCCCGGCGACCGAGCGCATGCTTGCCCGCCAAGGGATGACGATGGCTGATATCGACGTTGTCGAAATCAACGAAGCGTTTGCTTCAGTGGTTCTGGCCTGGGCCAAGGCGATGGAACCCGACATGGACAAGGTCAACCCCAACGGTGGGGCCATCGCTCTCGGTCACCCGCTTGGGGGCACCGGTGCAGTGTTGGCCACCAAGGCTCTCCACGAGCTTGAGCGGACCGACGCATCGGTCGGCCTGATCACCATGTGCTGTGGTGGCGGCCTCGGCACCGGCGCCCTGATCGAACGCATCTAGCAATCGCCAAAGGGACGAACCGGGTCCGTCTGGGGGTCAGACCCCAAAGAGACCCGGTAACGAGCCCCGCAGCAATGAAGTAAACGTGGACAGGCTCCGGAAAGGGTCGGGATCATCAACCGCGACAAGAG
>CALAML010000119.1 GCA_937925845.1 uncultured Acidimicrobiales bacterium
GGTCCTTAGCGGAGGACCGGGACCGGAACGAGGCTGCCGGCGTCGGGCGGACCGCCGTTGCCGAGCGAACCGTTCAGGTCCTGCCCGCTGCAGTACGCTGTCCCGTCCTCGGAAACAACACACTTGGTGTTATAGCCGGTGGACATATCCAGGACCCCCCGGACCCCGGTCATCGTCGTCAGCGGGACGTTATTGCCAGCGCTACCGATACCCAATTGGCCGTGCAGGTTGGATCCCATGCAGTTGACGCTCCCATCGTCGAACCGGGCACACGTGTTGGTGCTGCCGACGTGGATCTCCTTTATCGGGCTGCTGCCTCCGAGGTCGACGGCGATCGGCGGGTTCAGGGTGGGTGCGGCGGACGGCCCCAGCTGACCCTCGATGCCCAGACCCCAGCAGGTTGGACCTTGACCGGCTGAGAGGACACAGGTGTGGGCGTTGCCGACCGAGATCGCCGTGGCATCGGTGACCGCATCGACGGGGATCGGCACCTTGCTGGCCATCGCGTCGCCTTGACCCAGTTCACCGAACTCCGAGTTGCCCCAGCAAAATGGCAGTCCATCACTCAAAGCACACGTTGACACCGCTCCGGCCCCGATCGCATGTACACGCGGGAGGCCCTGTACTTCCGCGGCAGTGGTCTGCTGCGTCGTGTCGCCGGTCCCGAGCTGAGCTTCTTCGTTGCGACCCCAGCAGTAGGCGGCGCCCTCAGCATCCACCGCGCAGGTGTGGAAGGCATGGATGGAGAAGTCGATGATGCTCTCCGGTAGGTCGGTAACCGGAGCCGGCCGGGCGGTGTCGGTGGTCCCATTCCCGGCCTCGCCGAAGTTGTTCCTTCCCCAGCAGGAGAGGATGCCGTCGGCCGAGAGGGCGCACGCCGTCTGCCAGCCGACTTCGACATCAACGATGTCGCTCAGGCCGGCGATTGGACTGGCCACTTCGGCGGTGCCGGTTACCTGGGTGATATCGTCGTTTTCACCCCAGCATTCGACGCCGCCTGATTCGGTGACCAGGCAGCCGGTACGGAATCCGGTGTCGATGTCGACGGCATCGTCGACCGCGGGGTTGCACGCGGTGGCGGCGATGGCGCCGAAGAAGAGGAAGAACAGGACAGCTCGGGTTCTTGGTTTGGCCGCCGGCGCGTACGGGAGGGCGTGTCGAATAAGTGTGTGGAACGTTGACACTGGTTGAATCCTTTGGTTTTCGGCAGGTTGTCGACGACGCCACTTTCTTCCCAGCGAGCCGCCGGGTCGGAACTTAATGAACCGGCGTTAGCCAGCGATTATCTGAAGACTTGAACCGGCATCGGAGTTTCCGCCGAAGATCAGATTCTGGTGATTTGGCCGCCGTCGACGGCGAGGATGTGACCGGTCATCCATTTGGCTTCGTCCGACAACAGGAACAGCACCGGCCCGACGTGATCGTCGGGGGTGCCGAGTCGTTTGATGGCCAGCGATTGCACCAGAGGATCCTGGAACGCTTCCGGCACCTGCTTGTTCATGGCCGCGGTGTCGGTGGGGCCGGGGGCGATGGCGTTGATTCGGATGTTTCGGTGGGCCAGTTCGTGGGCCAGCGAGGTGGTGAGGAAGTTGAGCCCGGCCTTGGCCAGGCCGTAGAAGCCGCTGATGCCCATCCATGCCGCGGTCGATGACTGGTTGACGATCGACCCGCTGCCACCGTCGGCGGCCATGGGTCGCATCACCGACCGGGTGCAGTGCAGGGCGCCCATGAGGTTCACGGCCATGAAGCGGTTGAGGTAGTCGTAGTCGACGTTGGTGAGGCCGGCGAGCTCCATGTCGCCGAAGATGGCGGCGTTGTTCACCAGGTGGTCGATGCCGCCGAAGGCGTCGACGGTGGCCGCGGCCATGGCGTCGGTGCTGGCCGGGTCGCCGACATCGGTGGCCACAAACAGCGCCCGCTCGCCCAGGCTCGCCGCTACCGCCTGGCCGGCTTCCTCGTTGAGTTCGGCGATCACCACGTTGGCGCCCTCACCGTGGAGCGCTCGGGCGTAGGCTTCGCCGATCCCGCCGCCGGCTCCGGTCACAATCGCGGTCTTGTTCTCGAATCGCATCGGCTTCCCGTTCCTTCGTTCTGGTTCGCTGCCTGGTTGGTGATGTGGTTGATGGAGTTGGATGACTGGTGGGCTGGTCTTAGTCGTTGTGGTTGTCGGTGGCCACGCCGATGGCATCAAAGGCCTGTTGCAGATGCAGGTGTTGGCGTTCGGCCGGCCAGTCCGCGGGCTTGAGCGTGGCCCGCAGTGCGATGCCGTCGACGCTCAGCACCAGGTGCTCGCAGGCTTCACGAAGTCGCTTAGGCGAGCGGGCCAGTTCGTCGCTGAGGTGGGGTCGGACGAGCGCCGGGAGCTGTTCCTCCCAACGCTTGGCGATGTCGTCGTCGAAGCGGCGGAGATCGTCGTCGACCAGCGCTCCGGTGCGCACGCTGAGGGCGAAGCGCCAGTTTTCGATCGCCTCGTCGTCGGTGGGCAGCACCTGCTTGAGCAGTTCGAACGGGTGCGTCGAGGGGCCTCCCGCGGTCACCACCCGGCGGGCCATCACCGCGGTGGCGTGATCGAGTGCCGCGGCCACCAGTTCCGCTCGGTCGAGGAAGTGGTGGTTCACCAGGCCGGTCGTGGCGCCGAGCCGGCGGGCGACGGCACGCAGCGAGAGGCCACCGATGCCTCCGGCGGCGATCAGTGCATAGGCCGCCTGGGCGATCTCGTCGCGCCGGTCCACCCGCTCGGGCCCGCGGGACGGCGACGCCGAGCTCGATCTACCGGCCATGTCGCATCCCGTTGCCATCGGCGAAACCGCTAGTGCCAGAGGTGAGAGAGGTGAGAGAGGTGAGAGAGGTGTTGGGGGAGGGGTTCACCGGCCTGAAGCTAGTCGACATAACACCTGTTGTCAGGTAGGTTCGGCGCCATGTCGGGACAACAGGTCACTCAAAGCCGGGCCGCCGACGGGCCGGTCGAATACAACCCGTATGCCTTTGCCGTGCACGACGATCCCTACGCCGTTTACCGGCGACTGCGGGAAGAGGCGCCGGCCTACTGGAACAACGAGCTGAAGTTCTGGACACTGAGCCGCTTCGATGACGTGCTCGAGGCCTTTCGGGATTTCGAAACCTTTTCTTCCGCGGGTGGTGTTGCTTTGGAGAACCGACATCCGGTCGGCGAGCCGATGGCCGACTTCCACCAGATGATCGAGCGGGATCCACCGAACCACACCGGCCTGCGCAAGCTGGTGTCACGGGTGTTCACCGGCCGTCGGGTCTCAGTGATGGAAGACGAGATCCGCGCCATCTTCAACCGCTATCTCGATGGGGTGATCGAGCAGGGCGCAGCGGAGGTCATCAACGATCTCTCGAGTCCGTTCCCGATGGACGTGATCTGTTCGATCCTCGGCGTGCCCGAAGCCGATCGGGAAGACCTTCGGCTCTGCTCCGACCAAATCATGGTCCGCACCGACGGCTCGATCGAGATTCCCGAAGTGGCGATGACCGGGATGTTTGGACTCCTTGAGTACTTCATCGCCGACCTCGCCGAGCGCAAGGATGGGAAACGCTCGGGCCTGATCAGTGACCTGATGGAGGTTGATGTCGATGGTGAGGCGCTGACCGAGCCGGAGTTGCTGGGCTTTTGCATTCTGTTTGTGATCGCCGGTCATGAGACCACCACCAAGATGGTGGCCAATACCCTCGAGCTGTTGTCGCGCCATCCCGACCAACTGGCTGCGGTCACCGCCGATCCCAGCCTGGTTCCGGGCGTGATCGAGGAGGTGCTGCGGTTCCACAACTCCACCCAGTACATGCACCGCACCCTCACCCGTGACATCCAGATGCACGGCGCGACCATGCGTGAGGGCGACTCGGTGTTGTTGCTGATCGGTGCCGCCAACCACGACCATCGTGAGTTTGGCCCCACCGCGGAGGAGTTCGACATCATGCGTCGACCGCCTCGCCATCTCGGTTTCGGCTATGGCGCCCACTTCTGTCTGGGGGCGGCGCTGGCCCGAATGGAGGGCAAGGTGGCCATCGAAGAGACGCTTCGTCGCATACCTGACTATCGGGTCGATCACGACAACAAGGTGCGCTTCCACTCATCAAACGTCACCGGCTGGCGCGAGCTTCCGATTACCTTCACGCCCGGTTCCAGGGAGGGATGATGGCCGACCCAGCGGCACCAACGTTCGGCTATATCGGTATGGGGATGACTGGTTCCGCCAAGGCCGAGCACTTGACCACTTTCACGCCCGGAGTCAGGAAAGGATGATGAGCGACGTGTCATCTGCCGTGTTCGGCTACATCGGTTTGGGGATGATGGGTTCAGCGATGGCTGAACACCTGATCACCTCCGGTTCCACAGGTCCGGCGGTGCGGGTGTTTGATCTCGACTCGGGCGCCGTCGACAAGGCGGTGGGCCAGGGTGCCGAGGCCGCTCCCAGCCCGGCCGAGATTGCTGCGGTGGCTGACGTGATCAGCATCTGCGTGCCGGCCGCGAACCATATCGAGGCGGTGCTGCACGACGCGGCCGGGATCGGCGCTGGGGTGGCCGACCGGCCCGCCGACGCTGGCCCGTTGAGCCTGGTCATTCATTCGACGGTCCATCCCGACACGATTCTTGCCGCTCGGGACGCAGCTGCACCTTGGGGTGTGGCGGTGTTTGATGCGTGCGTGGCTGGTGGACCCGATGCTGCATTGACCGGATCCCAAACGGTGCTGGCCGGTGGCTTGGCTGAGATGGATGACCGGGTGCGCGGCTTACTCGACACCTATGCGGCCAAGATCATCGATGCCGGCCCGGTCGGCGCTGGAGCGGCGCTGAAGATCGCGGTGAACGTCATGACCTACGCCCAGTTTGCTGCTGCTGCCACCTCCCACGATCTGATGGTGGGTGCGGGCGGCAACCCAAAGTCGCTGTTGGAGGCTTGGCGGGAGATCGGTCAGCTCGGCCAACTCACCGAGCAGTTCAGCGCCCTGCTTGGCATTCCGGCAGAGCACGTGACCGGAGATTTCCGCACCATGCTGGAGACCCAGGTCGGCATCAGCCAGAAGGATCTGTCGCTGGCTCTTGCCCTGGGCGACACCCGGCCCGGCACCGCCCAGGTGGTGCAGGCTATTCACGACGCCATGCCCGACATCTATGGAGTGAGTTCATGACCAACAGCGACCAGTCCGGTTCCGACTCAGCCGCTGATGGCGGCGGTGATGATGCTCGCTCGGCTTATGAGCGGGGCTCCGACATGCTGGCTGAGGTCTATGCCGGTGAAGTGACGTTGATGCCCGAGGGCACGATGGCTTTCAACGACGTGATGTTGAAGTCGCTCTTCGCCGAGGTGTGGGACCGCGACGTGTTATCGATTCGCGATCGGCGGCTCCTGATCATGGGGGTGATCGCCGCCAACGGCGCGGTCGACACCTGGAAGATTCAGGCCAAGGCCGCGCTAACGCGAGGGGAGCTGAGCGCCGACGAGCTGCGGGAAACGCTGGTGATATTGGCCCCCTATGCCGGCTATCCCAACGTGGCCCCACTCGTCATCGAGTGCGAAGGCATCATCCACGAGTTCAACAAGACCCAAGCCGCCGACTAGGAGACTCCTAGACCGGCCGCCAACAACCGGGTGTCCTAGGGGTCTGACCACGAACCGACCCGGTTTGATGTTGGCGGCTGCCTGGGCGAGCCGCCAGGGTGGGCCCGCCAACCACCTCGACTCAAAATAAACACCGGGGCTGGCACCAGCCACCAGCCCCGGAGCTCTCCCATGGGGCCAACGCTGCTTGGCTCCCCAGGGCCTATCCGAACGGCTTATAGCAAGCCGTCGAGCGGGTAGGCCTTACCGGCCAAACTGGCAGTATCGGTGTAACGGCACAAGGGGATACATCCCCTCCGGGGGTGTTTCGGGTCGCGGGCTACCAGCCGCCGGTGCCCGCTTCGCCCTTGACCGGTCCTACGATTTCGTTGGTGATCCAGCCACCGTAGAAGCCTCCCGGTTGCGGGCGGACCCGTTCACCGTCCACGGTGCAGGGGATGCGCCCGGGGTAGAACGACACGTATCCGGCCACGGCTGAGTATTCCTCAAAGGGGTTGGGGTAGTCCCAGGCGATGATCTCGTCGCTGCCCGCGGCGCCGTCGCCGGCTGGGGCGGCCAGCACCCAGTAGCGGGCTGGTCCCTTCCATTCGCAGAACGAGGCGCTGGCTCCGCTTTCAACCAGTTGGCTGAAGTCGACATCGGCCGGAGGGAGGTAGAAGGTGGGCGGGCTCGCCGTTTCGCAGATGCGAATGGCCGAGGTGGTGCGGGCCAGAGCCGCAGCATTGGGTGAGGTATCGGGTGGGCCAACAACCACCTCTCGCTGGTCGGCCACCAGAGCCGGGGGTCTCGGGTAGTCCCAGACCGACTCCTGTCCAGGCCCGGGGGTGTGGGCAAAGGGCGGCCGATCAGCACCGGTGTTGGCCCATTTCGTTCGGGCATCGTTCAACCACTCAGGTACCTTGCGTCCGCTCATGGTCGCCACGCTAGGCCGAAGCCACCCCGCTCAGCCCAGCCAAACAACAGTCCAACATCGAACCGGGTCCGTTCGAGCCCAGACCCCAGAGGGCGCCGGTTCTGGCTAGTTCCGCGTATTGGCGGCTTGGAGCGCCCGGTCGGCCCGGCATCGAACCGGGTCCGTTCGAGCCCAGACCCCAGAGGGTGCCGGTTCTGATTGGTGCCGGCTCGAGTTGGCGTAGCGACGATGGTTAGAGGCCGAGGTCCAGGCCGCGGAGGCCGCCGAGGGTGAAGTCGACCAGATGGTCCACGAACTTCTTTTGTAGCGCTGGCCGTTCGCGCTTCGGGGTGTCGAGGTACTGGATCATGGCGCCGGTGCTGAGGGCGCCGA
Organism: uncultured Acidimicrobiales bacterium; assembly: GCA_937925845.1. Classification (GTDB taxonomy): domain Bacteria; phylum Actinomycetota; class Acidimicrobiia; order Acidimicrobiales; family CALAML01; genus CALAML01. The sequence continues at coordinate 6,871 of CALAML010000119.1, forward strand.
TGAGGCGGGCGGTCATCGCCGGGTCAAAGTCGACCGGGGTGTCGATGGCTTCGTAGTCGCGCTCGAGCGAGTTCATCCAGTCGTCGCGAACCTGGGCGATCAGGTCGCGGACTCTTGGGTCGGGGTTCTCTCGCTCGCGAAGTTGAATGCGGAAGATGTCTTCAGCATTGTCGATCAGGGCGAACCAGGTTCCATAGGCCCGGCGAAGCACGGTGGCCGGGTCGTCGGAGTCATTGCCGGGCTTGGCCGCGGCCATCAGGCCCTGACCTTTTTCGCTGGCCTCGTTGAGGATGGCCACCAGGAGGTCGGTCTTGTCGGTGAACTGGTGGTAGAAGCTACCGGTCGACACGCCGGAAGGTTCCAGAATGTCCTTTTGCAGGCTCACCGCGGCGTGACCCTTCTGGGCGAACGCGGCTCGGCCGGTGGTGATTAGCTTTTCTCGGGTGAGCGCCGCAGACCCCAACTCGGTCCAATCTGTCCGGTGTCAGTGCTTTCCATTGGTAGTCGTGAAGTGAACAACAGGCAAGCACAGGCTGTTCTCGGGGCGTCGAGTCGCCGATTCCCAGTGGTGGCGGGTCAGGCTCGGCTTTCGGCCAGGTTGTGGCAGCGGGCTACCAGGCGGTCGTCGTCCAGGGCTTTGGCCACGGCCTCGATGTCTTTGGTTGGGCCGGTCCACTCAAGGGCGTCGACGTTTTCGGCCACCGGCGCATCGAGTGAGAGGGTGGCGAGGGTGCGGTAGAGCAGCGCATCTTCATAGTTGTCGGCAAACGTTTCGGCCAGCTTCTTGGCACTGCGCACCCCTACCTCCCACTGGCCAGAGGCCTTGGGGATGTTCTCGAGGTGGGTGTAGTGGGCCAGCACCGTGCCGGTCGACTTGGCGCCCCATCCGGACAGTCCCGGGATGCCGTCCGCGGTGTCGCCGACCAGGGCCAGGTAGTCGGGGATGGACTCTGGGGCCACGCCGAACTTCTCCCACACTCCTTCGACATCGATCAGGACCCGCTTGCGGCGGTCGAACTGGAAGATGCGTTCGCCGTCGACACACTGGGCTAGGTCTTTATCGGGGGTGCAGAGCAGCACCCGCTCCACCCGCTCGTCGGCGGCTGCCATGTGGGCGCCGGCGGCCATGGCGTCGTCGGCTTCGTAGTCGACCATGGGCCACACTTCGAAGCCGGCTGCGGCCAGCGCTTCTTCCAGCAGTTCGAACTGAGCGAAGAGGACGGGGTCGATGTCGCTGCCGTCTTTGTAGTCGTCAAAGAGCTTGTTGCGAAACGACGGGATCACATGGTCGGTGGCCACCGCAACGTGGGTGGCGCCATCGCTCACCAGGCTGAGCATGTTGCCCACTACCGCCCGGGCTGCGGCGATCTCCATGCCGTGGACGTTGGTGCGGGACGGCACCGCAAAGTGGTGTCGAAACAGTTCATAGGTGCCGTCGATCAGGTGCACGATCATGTCGCCACCCTACTTGCCACCGATTCCCAGCTCGTCAGGAACGGGTCGCCGGCACCGATCGCGATCGGGTTGCCGGGTCTTCATTGGGCTTGGCTGTAGCGAGCAGCGGTAGTATCGAACCATGTTGCTTACCGAGATTGATCACATTGCTATCGCTGTAAACGACCTCGACGCGGCCGTCGCCTACTACGCCGAGGCCTTCGGCGCCGAGGTTGCCCATCGTGAGGTTGTTGACTCCGATGGGGTTGAGGAAGCTCTGGTCAAGGTTGCCGACAGCTACATCCAGCTCACCGCTGCGACCCGGCCCGACTCGCCGATCGCCAAGTTTCTCGAAAAGCGGGGCGAGGGGCTCCACCATGTGGGCTACCGGGTCGACAACTGCGCCGAAGCGTTGGCTTCGCTGGTGGCCGCCGGCGGCCGAGCCATCGACGAGGAGCCTCGGCCGGGCAGCCGCGGCACCACCGTCGCCTTTGTGCACCCAAAGGGTTCGTTCGGCACTCTGATCGAACTCGTCCAGGAGTAGTCCCACCCGAAATGTCGGAAGTTGAGCGTGATTATGCGCGTCAGCTTCCGACAATTCCAGACTCGCCTCGAAATGTCGGAAGTTGAGCGTGATTATGCGCGTCAGCTTCCGACATTTCGGTTCCGCCGCTAGGGGTTGAAGACGCTGCTGAGGGGCATCGGTACCGGTTCTTCGAGTTGATCGAATCGGCAGCTGTCGGCGTCGCGGTCGGGGCGCCACCGCACAAACCGCGTCGTACCCCGGAAGCGGCCATTGGTGATCTGCACGTATTTCACCTCGGCCACCAACTCGATCCGAAGGGGTGTCCAGGAGTGGTCACCACCCCGGGCGCCGCTCCAGCGGTTTGGGGCGCCGGGCATCTTGCCCTCGGCGGCCATGTGGGCTTCAGCTTCGAGCCAGTCCGACCAGGGGTGTTTGCTGATGTCGGTCAGCACGTGGTCCGCTAGTTCGTCGACCAGTTCAACCCGCCGCTTCTTGGCGAAGCTGGCCGCCACCCCCATGTGGTTCAGGTTGTTGTTGTCGTCGTACATCGCCAGCAGTAGGGAGCCCACGCCGTCGCCGCTCTTGTGGGTGCGGTAGCCGGCCACCACACAGTCGGCGGTGCGGGTGTGTTTGAGCTTGAACTGGCTGCGCTTGTTTTCGGCGTAGGGGGCATCGAGCGGTTTCATGATCAGCCCATCGAGGCCCGCGCCTTCAAACCGGTTGAACCAGTCGAGCGCCACTTTGGTGTCCCGGGTGATGGGGGTGAGTCGCATCGGCGGGGCGAAGTCGGCGGCGATGGTTTCGAGCCTGGCTCGCCGTTCCTCAAACGGTATCTCCATCAGCGAGTCGTCGCCGAGGGCCAGCAGGTCGAACGCCATCAGTTCGGCCGGTGTCTTCTCGGCGAGCATGTTCACCCGTGATTCCGCGGGGTGGATCCGCTGTTGGAGGGCATCGAAGTCGAGTGCGTCACCAGAAGCGACGATCAACTCGGCATCGATCACACAACGCTTCGGCAACTGAGTCCGAATCGGCTCCATCAGCTCCGGGAAGTATCGGGTAAGCGGGCGTTCATTCCGGCTGCCCAACTCCACGTCGTCTCCGTCACGAAACACGATGCAGCGAAACCCGTCCCACTTCGGCTCAAACGCCAAAGCGCGGTCAGGAATC